>NZ_SMKI01000409.1 GCF_004348415.1 Streptomyces hainanensis | reverse complement strand
GCGGGGGACAACCCGGCGCGCAGCGCGGCGCACCCGACCGGTGGCCGCAGCCGCCGCGCGCAGCGCCGGAGACTACGCCGAGATCAAACGCGGTGTCCTGGCCGCGCTCCAGCCGGCGGCCTGGCGGGATCTCGTGGCCGACAGGCACAACCCGATCGAGAGCGCCCTGGGCCTGCTGCTGGACGCCGGGAAGGCGGCCGACGCCGTCCGCCGGGACGACCGGACGTGAGGCGTGTCAGAGCTTGCGGAGCCGCACCTTCCGCACCGTGTGCGTGTGGTCCTTCTGGAGGACCAGCGTCGCCCGCCCCTTCGTGGGGGCGATGTTCTCCACCAGGTTCGGCTCGTTGATCTGCCGCCAGTTGCGCTCCGCGTAGGCGAGGGCCGTCTCCTCGGGGACGCCCGCGTAGCGGCTGAAGTAGGAGCTCGGGTCCCGGAAGGCCGTGGCCCGCAGCTCGCGGAAGCGGTGGAGGTACCACTCCCTGATGTCCGAGGTCCTGGCGTCGACGTAGAGGGAGAAGTCGAAGTGGTCGGCCAGCCCGAGGCGCCCCGGCAGGGCCGGTTGGAGGACGTTGAGGCCCTCGATGATCAGGATGTCGGGGCGGCGGACCGTCTGACGTTCGCCCGGCACGATGTCGTAGACGTGGTGCGAGTACACCGGCGCGCTCACCTCCTCCTGGCCGGCCTTGACGGAGGCCACGAACCGCGTGAGGGCGCGGCGGTCGTACGACTCGGGGAAGCCCTTGCGGGCCATCAGACCGCGCTGCTCCAACTCGGCGTTGGGGTAGAGGAAGCCGTCGGTGGTGACCAGCTCCACCCGAGGGTGTTCCGGCCAGCGCGCCAGCAGCGTCCGCAGCAGCCGGGCCACCGTCGACTTGCCGACGGCCACGCTGCCGGCGACGGCCAGCACGAACGGGGTGGTCGGCTGCGGCCCGCCGAGGAACGTGGAGACCGCGCCGCGCAGCTTCCCCCAGCTAACGCTGGGAGGTGCCCCCATCGTGGCGCCGACGTAGAGGTTGAGCAGTCGGGAGAGCGGCAGGTAGATCTCCCGGACCTCGTCGAGGTCGATGACGTCGCCGAGTCCCCGCAGCCGCTCGACCTCGTCGGCGGTCAGCGGCAGCGGGGTGCGGTCGTGGAGCGCCCGCCACTCGTCGCGGCCCAGGTCGACGTAGGGGGTGGGGGGCGAGGTGTGCTGGAGCGAGGTGGCCACGTGGTCATTCTGCTGGCCGGGCTACGCTGCCCGCATGCGCGGGATCGTCGGTTACGTAGGGGTCCAGTCCGCTCTCGATGTGCTGCTCGCCGGGCTCGGCCGGCTGGAGCGGCCCGACCACGACGCGTCCGGTGTCGCGGTGCTCGCGGACGGCGGGCTGGCGACGGTGTGGACCCCGGGCCGGCTCGGGGAGCTGCGCGCCGAGCTGGCGCGCCGACCGCCGCCCGCCGGTGGCTGCGGCATCGCGCACGGCGGCGGCCGGCCGCGGCTGGACAACGCGGGACGGGTGGCGGTGGTGCACGGCGGCCACATCGACAACGACGTGGAGCTGCGCGCGGAACTCGCGGCGCGTGGACACCGGCTGGAGTCGGCGACGGGCACCGAGGCGGTCGCCCACCTGCTGGCCGAGTCGTTCTCGTCGTGCGGGGAGCTGGGCGAGGCGATGCGGCAGGTCTGCCGGGCGCTGCGCGGCGAGTTCACGCTGCTGGCGGTCCACGCGGACGAGCCCGACGCGGTGGTGGGCGCGCACCGGGGGCTGCCCCTGGCGGTGGGACTCGGGGAGGGCGAGTCGTTCCTGGCCGGGGACGCGGCGGCCTTCGCGGGCGAGGCGGTCCGGGACGTGGTGCGGCTGGACGCCGGGGAGCGCGACCAGGTGGTGTTGGTGCGGCGGGAGTTCGACGAGGTGCGCTACGAGGTCACGGACGCGGACGGGGGAGTGGTGCCGGCGTGATCGTGGGCGTGGGCATCGACGTGGCGGACGTGGGCCGGTTCGAGCGGTCGCTGGAGCGGACGCCGGCGCTGGTCGACCGGTTGTTCGTGGCGGACGAGCTGTGGCTGCCGGGCGGCGAGCGGCGCGGCGTGGCGTCGCTGGCGGCCAGGTTCGCGGCGAAGGAGGCGGTGGCCAAGGCGCTCGGCGCGCCGGGCGGGCTCGCCTGGACGGACGCCGAGGTCCGGCAGGGACGGTCGGGCCGCCCCACCCTCGCGGTGCGCGGCTCCGTCGCGGCCCGGGCGGCCGAACTCGGGGTGCGGGCGTGGCACCTCTCCCTCAGCCACGACGCGGGCGTCGCGACGGCCATGGTGATCGCCGAGGGGTAGGGCCGTACTCAGCGGCCGCGCGGTTCGCCGAGGAGTTCGTGCCAGACCGCCGGCAGGGCCTCCGTGATGGTCGAGGCCATGGGGGGCACGGGGGCGTGGGTGCCGGCCAGGCCGTGCAGGTAGGCGCCGGCCGAGGCGGCGTCCAGGGGCGTGAGCCCGGCGGCGAGGAGGGCGCCGATCAGGCCGGAGAGCACGTCCCCGCTGCCGGCCGTGGCGAGCCAGGCGGTGCCGGTGGGGTTGGCGCGTACCGCGCCGCCGGCCGGGTCGGCGACCAGCGTCGTGGAGCCCTTGAGCAGCGCCACCGCCCCGAACCGGTCGGCGAGCGCCCGGACGGCGGCCAGCCGGCCGGCCTCCACCTCGGGGCGGCTGGTGCCGAGCAGCGCCGCCGCCTCGCCGGCGTGCGGGGTGAGCACGGTCGGCGCGCTGCGGGCCCGCACCCGGGCCGGGTCGAGGCCGCGCAGGCCGTCCGCGTCGATCAGCACCGGCACGTCCGCGTCCAGCACGTCCGCGACCCGCTCGCGGGCCTCCCGGTCGTCGCCGACGCCGGGGCCGACCACCCAGGACTGCACGCGGCCGGCCCGGTGCGGCAGCCCGGTGGAGACCAGCGCCTCGGGGTAGCGGGCGATGACGGCCGCGTCGGCCGGGCCCGCGTAGCGCACGGCGCCGGCGCCGCCGCGCAGCGCGCCGCCGACCGCCAGCACCGCCGCGCCGGGGTAGCGGGCCGAGCCGGCGGCGATGCCGACGACGCCGCGCCGGTACTTGTCGCTCTCCGCGCCGGGGCGGGGCAGCAGCGCCGCCACGTCGGCCGGTTCGAGGGCCGTCAGGTCCGGGCCGGGCGGCAGTTCGGGGCCGAGGCCGATGTCGACGAGCCGCACCCGGCCGGCGTACTCGGCGGCCGGATCGACCAGCAGCCCCGGCTTGTGGGTGCCGAAGGTGACGGTGAGCGCGGCGCGCACCGCGTCGCCGTGCACCTCGCCGGTGTCCGGGTCGACGCCGCTCGGCAGGTCCACGGCGATCACCGGCGCGCCGGCGGCGGCCACCGCCCGGGCCAACTCGGCGGCGGCCGGGCGCAGTCCGCCCCGGCCGCCGATGCCGGTGATGCCGTCCACCACCAGGTCGGCGCGGGCCAGCGCGGCGGCCGCGGCGTCCGGCGTGGTGGTGCGGCCGCCGGCGGCGCGGAGCGCGGCCAGGCCGCCGGGGTGC
This sequence comes from Streptomyces hainanensis, assembly GCF_004348415.1. Classification (GTDB taxonomy): domain Bacteria; phylum Actinomycetota; class Actinomycetes; order Streptomycetales; family Streptomycetaceae; genus Streptomyces; species Streptomyces hainanensis. The sequence continues at coordinate 3,602 of NZ_SMKI01000409.1, read as the reverse complement.
GCGCGGTCGGGGGCGAGCAGCACCGCCGTCACGCCGACGCCGCGCCGGGCCAGCCGGGCGCCGGCGTAGAGCGCGTCGCCGCCGTTGTCGCCCCCGCCCACCAGCAGCACCACGCGCCGGGAACGCCCGGACGGCAGCAGGTCGGCGCAGGCCGCCGCGAGGCCGGCGGCGGCCCTGGCCATCAGGGTGCCCGCCGGCAGCCGGTCCATCAGTGCCCGCTCGGCGGTCCGCACCGTCTCCACGCGATAGGCCGTCCTCATGGCACCAGTCTGGCCCGTGTCGGTCGCGGCGGCGCAGGCAACCTCGGGAGAGTCCGGAACGGGACCGCGCTTTCGGGCGGTCCGGGCGGCGAAATCCAGGGTTCCTGCGACACTGGAGGGCAATGAACGATCACGTCCTGCCCGAAACCCGGCGTCTGCGCGCCGATATCGATCTGGCCGCGGTGCGCTCCAACGTGCGCGCGCTCCGCGGACGCCTCACCGGCGGTGCCGCGTTGATGGCCGTGGTCAAGGCAGACGCCTACGGCCACGGGCTGCTGCCCTGCGCGAGGGCGGCCCGCGCGGCCGGCGCCGGCTGGCTCGGCGCCGCCACGCCCGAGGAGGCGTTGGCGCTGCGCGCCGCCGGGGACACCGGGCGGGTGCTGTGCTGGCTCTGGGTGCCCGGCGGGCCCTGGCGGAGCGCGGTGGAGGCCGACATCGACGTCTCGGTGAGCGCCCGTTGGGCGCTGGCCGAGGCGGTGGCGGCCGCCCGGGCCGCCGGCCGGCCGGCCAGGATCCACCTCAAGGTCGACACCGGGCTCGGCCGCGGCGGCTGCCCGCCCGCCGACTGGGCCGACCTGACGGCCGCCGCCCGTGCCGCCGAGGCCGAGGGCGCGGTGCTGGTCGCCGGCGTCTGGTCGCACCTGGCCAGGGCCGACGAGCCGGGCGACCCGTCGATCGCCGCCCAAGAGGAGGCCTTCGCCGAGGCCCTGGCCGTCGCCGAACGCGCCGGGCTGCGGCCCGAGGTGCGCCACCTGGCGAACTCGCCCGCCCTCCTCACCCTGCCCGCCACCCACTACGACCTGGTGCGCGCCGGCATCGCCGTCTACGGCGTCTCGCCGTCGCCCGAGGTCGGCACCCCCGAGGACTTCGGGCTGCGGCCCGCGATGACGCTGCGCGCCACGCTGGCCGGCGTCAAGCGGATGCCGGGCGGCCACGGCGTCTCCTACGGCCACCGCTACACCACCCCGGGCGACACCACGCTGGCGCTGATCCCCGCCGGATACGCCGACGGCATCCCCCGCCACGCCTCGGGAACCGGACCGGTGCTGGTCGCCGGCAAGTGGCGGACGGTGGCCGGCACCGTCGCCATGGACCAGTTCGTCGTCGACCTGGGCGGCGACGCCGCGGAGGCCGGCGACGAGGCGCTGCTCTTCGGCCCCGGCGACCACGGCGAGCCCACCGTCGAGGACTGGGCCAGGGCCACCGGCACCATCGGCTACGAGATCGTCACCCGCATCGGCGCCCGGGTGCCGCGCGTCCACCACGGCGACGAGGACCGGCGGGCGGAGGCGGCGTCATGAGCTGGGCGCGGCGGGCCGGCATAGCGGGCGTCGCGTTGGGCGCGGTGGCGACCACGGTGGCCGTCGAGCGGCTGAGCGTGCAGCGCTCGCTCCGCCGCCAGGCGCGGCTCGCGCTGGACACGGCGGGACCGTTCGGCACCCTCCGCGGCACCCCGGGCACCACCTTCGCGGAAGACGGCACCGAGCTCTACTACGAGATCGACGAGCCCGCCGACCATCCGACGCCGGCGGCCGAGCCCGCGGTGGGACCGCCACCGACCCCCGGCCGGCTCACCAGGCTGCTGCGCCGCCACGGCCCCGCCAGCCGCCGCCCCACCGTGGTCTTCAGCCACGGCTACTGCCTCGCCCAGGACGTCTGGCACTTCCAACGCGCCGCGTTGCGCGGCCAGTTCCGCGCCGTCTACTGGGACCAGCGCAGCCACGGCCGGTCGGCGCGCGGCACGTCGCAGGTCGAGCGCGTCGAGGACGTCAGCATCGACCAGCTCGGCCGCGACCTCAAGGCCGTGCTGGACGCCACCGTGCCCGAGGGCCCCGTCATCCTGGTCGGCCACTCCATGGGCGGCATGACGGTGATGGCGCTGGCCGAGCAGTACCCCGAGTACGTCGCCGAACGCGTCACCGGCATCGCCTTCCTCGGCACCTCGGCCGGCGGCCTGATCGACGTCACCTACGGCTTCCCCGCCCCCGTCATCAACGCCGTCCGCCGCGCCGTCCCCGGCATGCTGCGGATGCTGGGCACCCGGCCCGAGCTGGTCGAGCGCGGCCGCCGGGCCGTCGGCGACCTGTACTCGGGCCTGGTGCGGAAGTACTCGTTCGGCGAGCCGGCGTCCATCGACCCCGCCGTCGCCCGGTTCGCCGAGCGGCTGATCGAGGCCGTGCCGATGGACGTGGTCGCCGAGTTCTACCCGGCCTTCCACAAGCACGACAAGTGGGCCGCGCTCGGCGTGCTGCGCGGTCTCGAGGAGGACCTGCCGGTGCTGGTGCTGGCCGGCGACCGGGACGAGATGACCCCGCCGTCGCACAGCCAGCGGATCGCCGAGGAACTGCCGGCGGCCGAGCTGCTGCTGGTGCCCGACACCGGGCATCTGGTGCTCCTGGAGGCCCCGGTCGTGGTCAACGAGGCCCTGGTCAGGTTGCTGACGCGTAGCATCCACCCTCATGAACCAGCTGTCTGACGCGCCCGTCGCGCTCACCGTCCCGGGACCCGACCGGATGCGCGAGCTCGGCCGCCGGCTGGCCGCCCTGCTGCGTCCCGGCGACCTGGTGCTGCTCACCGGGGAGTTGGGCGCCGGCAAGACGACGCTGACCCGCGGCATCGGCGAGGGGCTCGGGGTGCGGGGCGCCGTCACCTCGCCCACCTTCGTCATCGCCCGGGTCCACCCGCCGCTGGCCGACGGCCCGCCGCTGGTGCACGTCGACGCCTACCGGCTGGCCGGCGGCCTGGACGAGATGGAGGACCTGGACCTCGACGTGGCGCTGCCCGAGTCGGTGGTGGTGGTCGAGTGGGGCGAGGGCCGGGTCGAGGAGCTGTCGGAGGAACGGCTGCACGTCGTCATCCACCGCACGGCGGGCGCCGACGACGACACCCGTGAGGTGTCCCTGACCGCCGTGGGCGCGCGCTGGCACGACGCGGGCCTGGAACGACTGGCCGAGCCGGCCGGCTGACAGCCGCCGGCGGCGGCTCGCGCCGCGGCGCGGGGGTTTCCCCCCACCTACCCGCCCTCTCTTGCGCGCGGTGCGCGAGGCCTGCGGCCGGCGCTTCCGCGCTCCGCGCGGGGGGTCGGGCCCTGGCGGGCCCGGTGGGCCGTAGGCCGGCGGCTGCGCTCCCGCGCTTCGCGCGGGGCTTTGCCACCCGACCGCCCTTCCGCGCTGTGCGCGGGGGACGGGCTCCGGCGGGCCCGTCCGTCTGGCGGCTACGCCGCCGGGCCGGAGACCCGTGGGCCGTGCGCCGCCGGCGGCTACGCCGCGGCTCGCGCGGGGGCCGGTGGCAGCGCCGCTCCGCGTGGCGCTCAGCCCATCTGCTCACCCTCGCCCTCGGTCC
>NZ_SMKI01000408.1 GCF_004348415.1 Streptomyces hainanensis | reverse complement strand
CTCTCCCCCGAACCCTCCCCCCACGCAGGAGAAGTGGCGCCGCCACGTCGGGAATGGCGGGTGCCACGACCCTCGTGGCGCCGACAGGTCGAAGGGCAAGGCTACCGACGGCACCGGGAGGAAGCGGAGTGACCGACCAGGGGACCACCTCGCGGGAGAAAGCGGCACGGGCGGGCGCTCCCGCGCCGGCGATCGAGGCCAGGGGCCTCGTCAAGACCTTCGGCGAGACCCGCGCCCTCGACGGTCTCGACCTGGTCGTCCCCGCCGGCGGCGTCTACGGCGTCCTCGGCCCCAACGGCGCGGGCAAGACCACCGCGCTCCGCATCCTCTCCACCCTGATGCCGGCCGACGCCGGGCACGTCACCGTGCTGGGCCTCGACATCACCGCCCAGGCCGACCAGGTGCGCGGCCGGATCAGCCTCACCGGCCAGTTCGCCTCGGTCGACGAGGAGTTGACGGGCCGCGAGAACCTGATCCTGCTCGGCCGGCTGCTCGGCCACCGGCACGCCGCGGCCACCGTCAGGGCCGGCCGGCTGCTGGGCGCGATGGGGCTCGCGGACGCCGCCGACCGGCAGGCCAAGACCTACTCGGGTGGGATGCGGCGCCGCCTCGACATCGCCGCCGGGATCATCGTGCCGCCCGACATCATGTTCCTCGACGAGCCGACCACCGGCCTCGACCCGCGCAGCCGCAACCAGGTCTGGACGATCGTCCGTTCGCTGGTCGCCCGGGGCACCACCGTCGTCCTCACCACCCAGTACCTGGACGAGGCCGACCAGTTGGCCGACCGGATCGCGGTCATCGACCACGGCCGGATGATCGCCGAGGGGACGCCGGGCGAGCTGAAGGCCTCGGTCGGCTCCGGCATCCTCCGGGTGCGGGTCGCCGACCCGGCCCAGCGCTTCGCGGCCGTGCGGGTGTTGACGAGGGCGCTCGACGTCGAGGTGCAGCTCGAGTCCGACCCGTCGGCGCTCACCGCCCGCGTCGACGACAGCGAGTCCAGCGTCCAGGCGCTGGCCGAGCTCACCCGCAACGGGGTGCCCACCACCGAGTTCGCGCTGGGACAGCCCACCCTCGACGAGGTCTTCCTGGCGCTCACCGGCCACCCGACGGAGCAGACCGAGGACGGCGAGGCGGACCAGCGGGCCGCCGCGGACCTCACGAAGGAGCGTGCGGCGTGAGCACCGACGTCCCGACCAGCCCCGGCGTCGCCGAGGCGGCGACCGACCCCGAGACGACGCCCGCCCGCGAAGGCGCCGGTGGCGAGCCGATCGACCACGAGCTGCTCGCCGTCCTCGGCGAGGGGGAACGGCCGCCGCCCGCCGGCCGGTTCTCCGCCTCGATGAGCCACCTCTACCGGGCGATGCTCCGGGTCAGGCACAGCCCCACCCAGGTCACCGACGTGACGCTGTTCCCGCTGGTGATGCTGCTGATGTTCACCTTCCTCTTCGGCGGCGCGCTCGCCGAGGGCGGCACCAGCGAGTACCTCCAGTACTTCCTGCCCGGCGTGCTGGTGAACACCGTGCTCATGATCACCATGTACGTGGGCATGGGCCTCAGCAGCGACGCCGAGAAGGGCGTCTTCGACCGGTTCCGCTCGCTGCCGATGTGGCGCCCCTCGGCCATCATCGGCCCGCTGCTCGCCGACGCCGCCCGCTACGTCATGGCCTCGATCATGATGCTGACCTTCGGCTTCGTCCTCGGCTACCGGACCCAGGGCGGCGGCGCGTTCGGCATCGTCGCCGCGGTGCTGCTCATCGTCGTCTCCGCCTTCTGCCTGTCCTGGCTGTGGACCCTGATCGGCCTGGTCACCAGGAACGAGCGGGCGGTGACCTCGATCAGCATGATGCTGCTGATGCCGCTCACCTTCGCCAGCAACGTCTACGTCTCGCCCGACACCATGCCCGGCTGGCTCCGGGCCTTCGTCGACGTCAACCCGGTCAGCCACCTGGCGACCGCGGTCCGCGGCCTGATGGGCGGCACCGCGAGCACCGGCGACGTGCTGCTGGTGCTCGCCGAGGCGGCGGCCATGCTGGCCGTCTTCGCCCCCCTCACCATGCGGGTCTACCGCACGCGGAACTGACCAGCCGCGTTCCCCGCCCGCGCCGCGGTGGCGTCCTCCCCCTTCTGACGCCGCCGCGGCGCGGGCACACTGGTGCGCACGGCCGAGGGCCGGGGAAGGGGGCAGCGGATGTCGGAACAGCGTGTGCCGACCGGCCCGGAGGGCGGTCGCGGGCCACGGCCGGCGACCATCCACGAGGTCGCGCGGCTGGCCGGGGTCTCGCACCAGACGGTCTCCCGCTTCCTGCGGAACGACCCCAGCATGCGGCCCGAGACGACGCGCCGGGTCTCGCAGGCGGTGGCCACACTCGACTACCGCCCCAACCGGGCCGCCAGGAGCATGCGCACCCGCCGCTCCCACCGGATCGCGGTGATCCTGCCCGACTCCACGGGCTTCGCGCCGACCCGGATGCTGCGCGGCGCCGCGGCCGCCGCGCACGAGGCCGGCTACCTGCTGGACGTGGTCGGCCTGGAGGGTGACGCCGCGGCGCGGGCCGCCCGCGTCGAGACGCTGCTCCAGCCGGAGAACGTCGACGCGATCCTCTCCCTGACCCCGCTCCCCGAGGGCACCTCGCCGGCCCTGCCCACCGTGGTCGACGGCGAGTACGACGACAACATGCGGGCCCGCGGCGTGCTGGCCGACGCCACGCCGGCGGCCGAGCTGATCCGGCATCTGGCGGGCCTCGGGCACCGGCGGTTCGCGCACGTGGCGGGCTCGGCGACCTGGGCGTCGGCGCGCAACCGGCGGGCGGTGTACGAGGCGACGGTCGCCGAGCTCGGTCTCGAGTCGCGCGCGGTGGTCGAGGGCGACTGGAGCGTGCGCTCCGGCTGGGACGCGGGCCGGGAGGTGATCGCCGGCTCCGGCGCCACGGCGGTGTTCGCGGCCAACGACCGGGTGGCGTTCGGCGTCGTGCGCGGGTTGCAGAGCGTGGGCGTCGACGTGCCGGGCGAGGTCAGCGTGTTCGGCTGGGACGACGACGAGATGGGCCGCTACCTGGACCCGCCGCTGACCACGGTGCGGGTCGACCGGGAGCGGCAGGGCCGCGAGGCGGTGGGCCGGCTGCTGGCCCTGCTGCGCGGCGAGTCGCAGGCGGAACCGCCGCCCGCGACGGCGCTCAACGAGGTGGTGCTGAGGGGCTCGACCGGGCCCGCGCCGGCCGGCCGGATTCGGGGCGTGTCCGCGGCCGTCACCCCAGACAAGTAGGGGTAAAGGTCTTGTGTGATCGATCACATGGGCCTTAGAGTCCGGTCGGTGCAAGCGCTTACCGACGACGAACTTACGCAGCAGGAGCCTCGCATGCCCTCCTCTCCGCCCGCCTCTCCGAAGCCCCGCCTCCGTGCCGCCGTCGTCGGCACCGGCGGCATCGTCACCGGCAGCCATCTGTCGGCCCTGACCGCCCACGCCGACCGGGTCGAGCTGGTCGCCGCCGTGGACATCGACCCCGCTCGTCTCGACGTGTTCGCCGCCGCGGCCGCCGAGGCGGGGGCGACCGTCACCGGCTACCAGGACCTCGGCGCGATGCTGGCGGCCGAGCGTCCGGACCTGGTGCTGATCGGCACCCCGCCGGCGCTGCACCGCGAGCAGACGGTCGCGGCGCTCAACGCCGGCGCCTGGGTGCTGTGCGAGAAGCCGCTGACCCTCTCGCTCGCCGAGTACGACGAGATCGCCGCGGCCGAGGAGGCCAACGGCACGTTCGCCTCGGTCGTCTTCCAGCACCGCTACGGCTCGGGAGCCGTCCACGCCCGCGAGCTGATATCCGGCGGCGAACTCGGCCGCCCGTTGGTCGCGCACTGCCAGACCACCTGGCACCGGGACACCGCCTACTACGCCGTGCCCTGGCGCGGCCGGTGGGCCACCGAGGGCGGCGGCCCCACCATGGGCCACGGCATCCACCAGTACGACCTGCTGCTGCACCTGCTCGGCGAGTGGACCGAGATCCGCGCCATGGCCGGCCGGCTGGTGCACGACGTGGAGAGCGAGGACGTCTCCACCGCACTCGTCCGCTTCGCCGACGGCGCGCTGGCCACCGTCGTCAACAGCGTGCTCTCGCCCGACGAGGTCAGCCGGATCAGGATCGACTGCGCCGACGCCACCGTCGAGGTCACCCACCTCTACGGCCACCGCAACACCGACTGGGTCTACACCCCGCGCCCCGGCCTGGACGACGAGGCGCGGGTCAAGCACTGGCGCACCCCGGCCACCGACGTGCCCAGCGGGCACGGCGCCCAGCTCGGCGTGCTCCTCGACGCGTACGAGCGCGGCGAGCGGCCGCCCGGCAGCGGCCCCTCCGCCCGCGCCACCGTCGAGTTCGCCGCCGCCCTCTACAAGTCGGCCTTCACCGGCGAGCCCGTCCACGCCGGCGAGATCACCCCCGACGACCCCTACTACTCGGCCATGCACGGCGACCACCCGGACTGGAGCCCCACGCGATGACGATCCAGGTCACCCACACCCTCGGCGACCGCATCACCGTCGGCCACGGCGACGTCGAGCTGCTCTCCTACGTCTACCGCCCGGACGCGGACCCCTTCGAGTCCCGCAAGCCCTACATCCACCCGCTCCGCACCCTGGCCGGCAACCTGGCGTCCGGTTACCGGCCCAACGACCACCGGTGGCACAAGGGCCTCCAGATGACGGCCAGCCACCTGTCGGAGCAGAACTTCTGGGGCGGCAACAGCTACCTCGGCCCCGAGACCGGCTACCAGCGCGTCGAGGAGCGGGTCGGCTCCATGCGGCACGACGGCTTCGGCTCGCTGCACGCCGAGGCTGACCGGTTCACGCTCGCCGAGAACCTCACCTGGGTCGCCCACAACGGCGACGAGTGGGCCGTCGAACAGCGCGGCGTGACCGTGCACGCGATCGACTCCACGGCCGGGGCGTACGCCGTCGACTGGTCGATCCGGCTGACCAACGTCCGCGAGGAGCCGCTGCGCTTCGGCTCGCCGACCACCGCCGGCCGGGAGATGGCCGGCTACACGGGGCTCCAGTGGCGCGGCCCGCGCGACTTCACCGGCGGCCGGGTGATCACCCCCAAGGGCCCGGCCACCGACCAGGAGACGATGGGCACCCCGGCCACCGACGCGCCCTGGGTGGCGTTCACCGCCACCCACGACGACGTCGACGCCGACACCACCCTGGTCTTCGCGCACGCCCCCGAGAACCTGGGCGAGGGCGCCGTCCACGCCTCGCACTGGTTCGTGCGCTCCCAGCCGATCCCGACGGTCGCCTTCTCCTGGGCGTTCTTCGAGGAGTTCGAGCTGGTGCCCGGCGCCTCGTTCGACTACCGCTACCGCGTCGTGGTCGCCGACGGCGCCTGGGACGTCGACCGGATCGAGGCCCACCTGGCCGGGCTGTCATGGTGACGCCGGGCACGGTGAGCCTGCCCCACCCGCTGCCCGGCGCGGTGGGGCTCTCGCACCTCAGCGCCTACGAGTGGGAGGCCGCCGACGGCGTCTGCGGCGGCAGCCCGCACCTGCACCTGGTGTGCACGGAGGCGTACGTCGTCACCGGCGGCACGGGCGCCGTGCAGACGCTCAGCCCGGACGGCTACCGCGACATCCCGCTCCGCGCCGGCTCCGTCGCCTGGTTCACGCCGGGCACGGTGCACCGGATGGTGCAGGGCGGCGGGCTGCGGATCACCGTGCTCATGCAGAACAGCGGCCTGCCCGAGGCCGGCGACGCGGTGTTCACCTTCCCGCCCGAGGTGCTCGCCGACCCCGACCGCTACGCGGCCGCCGCCGCGCTGCCCACCGGCGCCCCGGACGCCGAGGTCGCCGACGCCGCCCGCCGGCGCCGCGACCTCGCCGTCCAGGGCTACCTGCCGCTGCGCGCCGCGCTCCAGGCCGGCGACAACGGCCCCTACCGCGAGTTCCAGCGGACCGCGGCCCGGCTGGTCGCCGACCGGGTGCCGACCTGGCGCGCGCTGTGGCGGGCCGGCGCGCTGGCCGCCGCCGAGCGCACCGGCGAGCAGCTCGCGGCGTTGGAGGCCGGCGACCCCGGCTACCTCGCCGACGCCACCGCCCACGACGCCGCGCCGAGCCGCGAGGGCGGCTACGGCATGTGCGGGCGCCGCGACGAGTACGCGGTGCCCGGCACCACCCTGCACACCACGGAGGCGTAACCGAAGGGACAGGGGGCAGGCGACAGCGGACACGCGACAGGGGACAGGGATGAGCGGGACGAGCGGGACGAGCGGGACGAGCGGGAGCGACCGCCGCGAGCCGGGCGAGGTCTTCGGGCCGCGGCTGACCCTGTTCGCCGACATGCTGGCCGTGGGCCTGGTGACGACGCTGGCCAGCCTGCCGCTGGTCACCGCGCCGGCCGCGCTCTCCACCGCCTGCGCGGTGCTGCGCGGCGCGGGCGAGGACCGGCCGGCGACGGCCGGCCGCTACCTGCGGCTGCTGCGGCGCCGGCTGCGCCTCGGCGACCTGGCCGCCGGCGCGGTGGCGCTGGCCGGCGTGCTGCTGGTCGCGGCCGACCTGGCGCTGGTGCGGGCCGGGCTGCCGGGCGGCCCGGTCGCGGGGCTCGCGGTGGGTGCCGTCGCGGCCGGCGCCGTGGTCGTCGGGCTGCGCTCGTGCGGCCGCCCCGAGTCGGTCACCGACTGGCGGGCGGCGGCGCGCGGCGCCGCCGGCGACGCGGCGCGGGACGTGGGCGGCAGCGCCCTGGTGCTGCTCGCCCTGGCGACGGCGGTGCTGTGCGGCTGGATGATGCTGCCGCTGGCGCTGCTCGTCCCCGGCCCGCTGGCGCTCGCGCTGGCCGCCGTCGACGTGCGGACCCGGCGCTATGCTGCTCTCCCGGCGGGCCGTTAGCTCAATTGGCAGAGCCGCGGACTTTTAATCCGTTGGTTGTGGGTTCGAGTCCCACACGGCCTACGAGCGGAGCGCGGGCCGGGGGCCGGGTGGCCGGCGGCAAGATCGACTCGCCGGCCGCCCGGCCTCCTGGAGCGGAGCGGCGGCCACCACACCGCCGACACGCTCGCCGAGGCCCTGACGGAGGCCGTCCCCGGGGTGGCCGCCACCGTCTTCCACGCGCTCGGCATGGCGGCCAAGGACCGCGAC
>NZ_SMKI01000407.1 GCF_004348415.1 Streptomyces hainanensis | reverse complement strand
CCCCCACGACATCCCCCACCCGTACAGCCGGTCGATCTCGGACTGGAAGCCCAGCACGTACTTGACCTCCCGCCGCGCGACCAGCTGCCCCTTGTGGGGTTCGATGAGCGCCACCGCGCAGGCCCTGGCCTGCGGGACGGGGTCCGTCAGGCCGATCTCGATGTTCTTGCCGTCGGCCGTGACGAGCGTGACCACGACGTCGGCGCGGGCGAAGGCCTCCGAGCCGTCGTAGATGTAGACGAAGACCAGCAGCCGCTTGAACTGGTCCTTGTCGTCGAGGTTGACGTAGATCTGTTCGCCGGAGGCGGTGCCGAAGCGGTCGTCGCCGCTGAGCTTGATGAACGGCGGGTCGTTGAAGTCGCCGAGGAGGCCGCCGACGGACTGGACGACGCCCTTGCTGCCATCCGTGAGCTCGTACATGCAGGCGAGGTCGAAGTCTATGGTGGCGACGCCCTGCGAGTGGCCCTTGATCTCGGCCGGCTTGAAGATGTCCATCGGGTGCCGCAGCAGGCTCTGCCAGCCGGCCCGGCCGCTGCCGAAGTCCGTGCTGCTCCGCATCCGCCAGGACAGGTCGATCCGCAGGGTGCCGGAGTCCGCGCCTGGCGCGGTCAGCGGGGTGGTGGGGCGGCGCCTGGTGAGCTCCTGGGCGTAGCTGGACATGCCGCCCACCGTGTCGAACTTCATGTCGGCCGCGCCGCCGTTTCGCAGGTACGACCACAGGGACGCCATCGTTCCCCACCCCTCACCGAAGAGCCAACCGAAGAACCAACCGACCGGGTACACCGCGGGGCGGGCGGTCGTGTCCGTCGCCGGACCGTCGACCGAACCCGCCCCGCTCTAAGGTTTCCGCGGGTGCGAGCCGCTCACACCTGGCTCACACGCCGGAGCTGACCGGCTTCTGTGATGAGCCGTTGCCCGATCCGTCGGAGCCTCCTGATGACGCGTCCAGCCGGTTGGCGCGGACGGAGGACCAGAACGCGGCCGCGATCAGGCCCACGCCGACGAGGCCGGTGACGACCTCGGGCAGGTGCCAGCGGATGCTGATCAGCAGCATGACGGCCAGGGCGCCGATGGCGTAGTGGGCGCCGTGTTCCAGGTACCGGTAGTCGTCCAGGGTGCCCTGCCGCACCAGGTAGATGGTGAGGGACCTGACGTACATCGCGCCGATGCCGAGGCCGAGCGCCATCCAGAAGATGTGGTTGGTGATGGCGAACGCGCCGATGACGCCGTCGAACGAGAACGACGCGTCGAGCACCTCGAGGTAGAGGAACAGGAAGAACGCGGCGCGGCCGGCGAGCCCCACGACGGTCTGCTCCTTGCCGGTGCGCTTCGCCTCCGCCTGGGCCTCCTCCTCGGCCTCGGCGGCGCGTTCCTCGTCCTCCTCGAGACGGTTCTCGAAGTAGCCGGAGAGGCCACCGACCACGAGGTAGGTCAGGAGGCCGGCGAGGCCGGCGAGCAGCACCGTCTCGGTCTTGTCGACGTGCAGGCCGCCGTGCTGGTACGCCTGGTGGGCGACGGTGGTGGCGGTGAGCAGCAGGGCGACGAGGGCGACGCCGACGGAGAAGGCGTCGATCCGGCCCAGCTTGGCCAGCGGGCGCTCCAGCCACTTCAGCCAGACGATGTCCCGCTCCTCGAAGATGAAGTCGAGGAAGATCATCAACAGGAACATGCCGCCGAAGGCCGCGATCGCCGGGTGGGCGTCGGTGACCATCTCGGAGTACCGGTCGGGGTCGTCCAGGGCCAGCTCGACGGCCTCGATGGGCCCGACTCCGGCGGTGACCGCCACGATGACGACGGGGAAGACGAGCCGCATGCCGAAGACGGCGATGAGGATGCCGATGGTCAGGAAGATCTTCTGCCAGAAGGCGTTCATCCGCTTCAGCACGCCGGCGTTGACGACGGCGTTGTCGAAGGAGAGCGAGATCTCCAGGACGGAGAGGATCGCCACGACGGCGAAGCCCTCCCAGCCCCAGAAGTAGAGGGCGAAGAGGAGGCCGGCGATGGTGACGCCGAATGACCAGCCAAAGGTTTTCAGTAGCACAAGAAGTCCAGTCTCCCGCGCGGGGCCGCGGATATGCAGGCGAACATGTCAGACGTTGACCCCGTGGTCCAGGGCGATCCCGCGCAGACCCGAGGCGTACCCCTGGCCGATGGCGCGGAACTTCCACTCGCCAACGCGCCGGTACGGCTCGCCGAAGACCATGGCGGTCTCCGTCGAGGCGTCCTCGGTGAGGTCGTAACGGGCCAGTTCCCTTCCGTCGGCCTGGTTGATGATGCGGATATAGGCGTCGGAGACCAGGCCGAAGTTCTGTCGTCTGGCCTCCGCCTCGTAGATGGACACGGGAAACACGATCCTGTCGACCTCGGGCGCCATGGCCGCGAGGTCGACGTTGATCTCCTCCTCGTCTCCGCCGGTGGCGGAGTCCGTGGAGCCGACAAGCTCGTCGCCGAGGTGCTCGACGGTGCCGTCGGGGGACTTGAGGTTGTTGAAGAAGACGAAGTGGTCGTCGCTGAGGACCCGGCCCCGGGCGTCCGTCGGCAGGGCGCTGGCGTCCGGGTCGACGTCCGCGCCGCCGGTGCCGGCGACGCGGGCTCTCCCCCGGCTGACGCCGGGAGGTGCCCCCATGCCGAGCCCCGCCCTGACCGCGGTCAGGGCGGGGGCCCGCTTGGTCAGCGAGACGTTGGCGCCCTTGCCGAGACTGACTCCCCCGTTGGCCACCTGCTACTTCACTCCTTCCACGCGGGGCTCTGCCGCCCCACGCCGCACACGCGTCCCACCCGGTCGGTACCCAGGACCGACCGTGGGCTCACAGCCCCTTGAGGGCCGTGACGTAATCGTTCAGGTCGCGGGCGTCCGGAAGTCCGTTCACCACGGTCCAGCGGACGACGCCCTGCTTGTCGATCACGAAGGTGCCGCGGACGGCGCAGCCCTTCTCCTCGTCGAAGACGCCGTAGGCCCGGGAGACCTCGCCGTGCGGCCAGAAGTCCGACAGCAGCGGGTACTCGAGGCCTTCCTGCTCGGCGAAGACGCGCAGCGAGAAGGGGGAGTCGTTGGAGACGGCCAGCAGCTGCACGTCGTCGTTGACGAAGGTGGGCAGCTCGTCGCGGAGCGCGCACAGCTCGCCGGTGCAGACGCCGGTGAAAGCGAACGGGTAGAAGAGCAGCACGACGTTCTTCTCGCCCCGGAAGTCGGACAGCGAGATCGTCTGGCCGTGCTGGTTCTTCAGCCGGAAATCGGGAGCTGGCTGGGCGGGCTCGATTGCCATGGGCGCGTAATCCGTTCCACTGCCGAAAGTAAAGTGACGCCGCCCAGCCTACGACGAGCCCCCGGCAGGCATCCCGGCCCCCGGGGAGTGGACGCGCCCGCGCCGAACCTGGCTACTTCTTGCCGGCCCCCTTGGGGGTCACCAGCCGGCTGGCCGACCAGTCGCGGCCCGCGCTGAAGGTGCTGGTCTGGGAGAGGCCCGCGGTCTGGGCCGCCTCGCCGATGTCACTGGGTTCGACGTAGCCGGACCGTCCCGTCTTGGGTGTCAGCAGCCAGACCGGGGCTCCCGGGTCGATCATCGTGGTGGCGTCCACCAGCGCGTCGGTGAGATCGCCGTCCTCGTCCCGGAACCACAGCACCACCGCGTCGGCCACGTCGTCGAAGTCCTCGTCGACGAGATCCTGGCCCGTGATGGCTTCGATTCCCTCGCGGAGCTCCTGGTCGGTGTCGTCGTCATAGCCGAGCTCCTGGACCACCTGTCCGGCCTGGAAACCCAGCCTGGCGGCGGGGTTGGTCCGCTCCTCCGCGTGGTCCGCGGTCGCGCTCACGGATTGCTCCTGTCCTGTGTTGGAAAAGTACGGGTAGGCGCGCGCGTGTGCGCGGCTTGGGCCGTAGTCCACACGTGCGGGGCGGATCGCGCAAGTACCCGGCGGCCGCGCCTGCCCAAACGTTGACGTCTTGGCCGTTTCCGCGGGCCAGGGCCGGGGCCGCCGTCGACGGCTCCCGGCGGGGGCCGGACGGCGGTCCCCGGCCGATCACGGAGCGGAGTCGACGGGCGCCGGACCCCGATCCCGGGGCGGCTCCGGCGTGATCTGCGCCATAGCTCCGCGAACGGGTGTTCGTGGTCGGGGAACCCCGGGGGCGTAGGGTTGCCGGTCGGCGAACCTGTCGTCGAGCCGCCTTTTGTAGGGATCCAAAGAAGATCACGGACGATGATTACCGCCTAGTAGAGATGACGTTTCGCCGTCAGCGGTACACGATGGAGGCGGCGCGACACAGCAGAGCAGACAACTCACAGTGAAGGAACAGCGTGGCTTCCGGATCAGATCGCAACCCGATCATCATTGGCGGCCTACCCAGCCAGGTCCCGGATTTCGATCCTGAGGAGACTCAGGAGTGGCTCGACTCGCTCGACGCCGCCGTCGACGAGCGAGGCCGGGAGCGGGCCCGCTATCTCATGCTCCGCCTGATCGAGCGCGCCCGTGAGAAGCGGGTGGCCGTGCCCGAGATGCGCAGCACGGACTACGTCAACACCATCGCGACCAAGGACGAGCCGTTCTTCCCCGGCAACGAGGAGATCGAGCGCAGGATCCTGAACGCGACCCGCTGGAACGCGGCCGTGATGGTCTCCCGTGCCCAGCGGCCGGGAATCGGGGTGGGCGGCCACATCGCCACCTTCGGCTCCTCGGCCTCTCTCTACGACGTGGGCTTCAACCACTTCTTCCGCGGCAAGGACGGCGGCGACGGCGGTGACCAGGTGTACTTCCAGGGTCACGCCTCGCCGGGCATCTACGCCCGCGCCTTCCTCCTCGACCGGCTCTCCGAGCGTCATCTGGACGCGTTCCGGCAGGAGAAGTCGAAGGCGCCCTACGGCCTCTCCAGCTATCCGCACCCGCGGATGATGCCGGACTTCTGGGAGTTCCCCACGGTCTCCATGGGCCTGGGTCCGATCAGCGCCATCTACCAGGCGCGGATGAACCGCTACATGCAGGCGCGCGGGATCGCCGACACCACGAACTCCCACGTGTGGGCCTTCCTCGGCGACGGCGAGATGGACGAGCCCGAGTCGCTCGGCCAGCTGTCGATCGCGGCACGCGAGGGCCTGGACAACCTGACGTTCGTCGTCAACTGCAACCTGCAGCGCCTCGACGGCCCGGTGCGCGGCAACGGCAAGATCGTCCAGGAGCTCGAGTCCGTGTTCCGCGGCGCCGGGTGGAACGTGGTCAAGCTGGTGTGGGACCGCTCGTGGGACCCGCTGCTCGCGCAGGACCGGGACGGCGTCCTGGTCAACAAGCTCAACACCACCCCGGACGGTCAGTTCCAGACCTACGCCACCGAGACCGGCTCCTACATCAGGGAGAACTTCTTCGGCGGCGACCACCGGCTGCGGGCGATGGTCGAGGGCATGACCGACGACCAGATCCTGCACCTGGGCCGTGGCGGCCACGACCACCGCAAGGTCTACTCCGCGTTCAAGGCGGCCAAGGAGCACCAGGGGCAGCCCACGGTGATCCTGGCGCAGACGATCAAGGGCTGGATGCTCGGCCCGAACTTCGAGGGTCGCAACGCCACCCACCAGATGAAGAAGCTCACCGCCGACGACCTGAAGCGGTTCCGCGACCGGCTGCACCTGCCGATCCCGGACGGCCAGCTGGAGAACGGCGCCCCGCCGTACTACCACCCCGGCAGGGACTCCGAGGAGATCCAGTACATGCACGACCGCCGGCGCGAGCTCGGCGGCTACGTGCCGACCCGCGTCGTGCGGGCGAAGCCGCTGGCGCTGCCGGACGACAAGGCGTACGCGGGGGTCAGGAAGGGCTCGGGGCAGCAGCAGATCGCCACCACGATGGCGTTCGTGCGGCTGCTGAAGGACCTGATGCGGGACAAGGAGATCGGCAAGCGGTTCGTGCTGATCGCGCCGGACGAGTACCGCACGTTCGGCATGGACGCGATGTTCCCGTCCGCCAAGATCTACAACCCGCTCGGCCAGACCTACGAGTCGGTCGACCGGGACCTGCTGCTCTCCTACAAGGAGTCGCCGACCGGCCAGATGCTGCACGACGGCATCACCGAGGCGGGCTGTACGGCCTCGCTGATCGCCGCCGGCTCGGCGTACGCCACGCACGGCGAGCCGCTGATCCCGGTCTACGTCTTCTACTCGATGTTCGGGTTCCAGCGGACCGGTGACCAGTTCTGGCAGATGGCCGACCAGATGTCGCGCGGTTTCGTCCTGGGCGCGACCGCCGGGCGCACCACGCTGACCGGCGAGGGCACCCAGCACGCGGACGGCCACAGCCAGCTGCTGGCCTCCACCAACCCGGGCTGCGTGGCCTACGACCCGGCCTACGGGTACGAGATCGCGCACATCGTGAAGGACGGCCTCCGCCGGATGTACGGCGAGGGCTCCGAGGACGTCTTCTACTACCTGACCGTCTACAACGAGCCGGTCCAGCAGCCGGCCGAGCCGGCCGACGTGGACGTGGAGGGCATCCTCCGCGGCGTCCACCTGCTGCGGCGCGGCGAGGCGGGCACCGTCCCGGCGCAGATCATGGCCTCCGGCGTGGCCGTCCCGTGGGCCGTCGAGGCCCAGCGGATCCTCGCCGAGGAGTGGGGCGTCAAGGCGGACGTGTGGTCCGCGACCTCCTGGAACGAGCTGCGGCGCGAGGCCGTGGAGGTCGAGGAGCACAACCTGCTGCACCCGGAGGAGGAGCAGCGCGTGCCGTACGTCACGCGGAAGCTCTCGGGCGCGGAGGGTCCGTTCGTGGCCGTCTCCGACTGGATGCGGTCCGTTCCCGACCAGATCGCGCGCTGGGTACCCGGCCGGTACCAGTCGCTCGGCGGCGACGGCTTCGGCTTCGCCGACACCCGCGGCGCGGCGCGGCGGTTCTTCCACATCGACGCGCAGTCGATCGTGCTCGCCGTGCTGACCGAGCTGGCCAAGGACGGCAAGGTCGACCGCTCCGTCCTGAAGCAGGCCGTCGACCGCTACCAGCTGCTCGACGTCGCGGCGGCCGACCCCGGCTCCGCCGGGGGCGACGCCTGACGCTGGCCGCTGTGGCCCGGGTGGGTGGGGGTTCTTGCTGTCTCTTATACACATCTGAAGCTGCCGACGAACTC
>NZ_SMKI01000406.1 GCF_004348415.1 Streptomyces hainanensis | reverse complement strand
CCCTCCGCGAGGCCACCCTCGACGGGCGCCCGCTCGACCCCGCCACCCTCGCGACGAGAGCGGCGACCAACGCGCGACGGAACCTGCGGGTTCGTCTCACCGATAACACTTCTCTGCCCCTCCTCCGCCGACGAGTCCTCTGCTCGTCGTGCGGCGCGACCGTAGCCGGCGGACCCCGGGAGGGGTGCCGAGGAACCCGCCGCGGTCGGTAGTGTCGATGTCGCACACCGGGAGGGGGTGGGCATGGAGCCGCCGGCAACCAACTCGTCGAGCAAGGTCCATCTGCTGCCGAGGGACTTCGGCAGCCTGTCGCACGGCCTCCCGGCATCGGTCCCGCCCGGCACGCTGTTCGTGCTGGGCTCCGCCGGCGGCATGAGCGTCGCCCCCGACGCCGGGTTCCGGCTGCTCTTCGGCCGCAGCGCGGACGACGTCCACGTCCGCGTCGGCGCGGACGACCCCCACGTCAGCCGGCAGCACGGCCACCTCACGCGCGGCCCCGCGGCCTGGGTGCTGCACAACGACGGCCGGCTGCCGATCCGGCTCTCCCCCTCCCGGCTGCTGCTCAGCGGCGACCAGGCCGAACTCCCCAGCGGCTACACGCCGTTGTTCATCGTCGGCCCACGGCAGGAACACCTGCTGGAGATCCGGATCGCCGGTCCCGCACCGTCGACGCCCCCGGGGATCGAGTGCGAGGCCGAGACCCGCGGCCCCAGGGTCTGGCCGCTCACCCCGGTCGAGAGGCTGGTGCTCGTCTGCCTCGGCCAGCGCTACCTGCGCAACGACCCCTACCCCCAGCCGCTGACCTGGGCCCAGGTCGCCACCGAGCTGCGCGACCTCCACCCGGCCGAACGGTGGAGCGAACGCCGCGCCGCCCACATCGTGACCAACGTCCGCAAACGCCTCAGCGGCTCGGTGCGGGGCCTGTTGGAGGAGGAGGTCCCACCGCCGGTGGGCAACACCCTCAACCACAACCTGATCACGGAACTCCTGGTCAGCACGACGATCCTCAGGACGGACCTGAGCCTCCTCGACACCTGACCTTCGGTCCCCGCCGGGAACGGGCGCGCTCGCTGTTCCCTCCGAGCCGACAGGGGTAGCTTCCGGTTGTCACCCAGAACGGAGTGCAGCATGCCAAATCGCTCTGCCGAACACACCGGAGCGCGCATCGCACGTGCCCGAAAGGTGCGCCGGCTGACCCAGCGGGAACTGGCCGGTATCGCCCCCGTCTCGTACTCCACGATCACGAAGATCGAGCAGGGGATCCTCCCCGCCAGTCCGTCCGTGGTGGCCGCGATCGCCCGCGCGCTGTCCGTGCCCGTGACCGAGTTGACCGGGCAGCCCTACATGGACGAACTGAGACAGGATCAGCTCGACGGCCTGATCCAACCCATCCGGGAAGCACTGGACGTCTACGACTACGGGCCTGACGACGACGTCATGCCACGTCCGCTCGCCGACCTCGTCGAGCACGCCGAGGGGCTGTGCGCGCTCGTGCGGCGGACGAGCATCAGGCAGGCGGCGGCCGAACTCCCGGGCCTGATCTACGAGGCGACCGCGACCGCGCACGCGACGCGAAGCACGCCGGCCTGGCAACTGCTGACGAGCACGTACCGGACCGCCTACGACGTCACGTCCAAGCTCGGCTTCGCCGACCTGTGCACGGTGGCCCTCGACCGGATGGACTGGGCCGCGAGCCGTGCTTCGGACCCGGTGCTCGGCGGCATGCGTCAGTACATGCGGGCCCTGGCCTATCTACGCGGCGGGCAGTACACCCGCGGTCAGCGCCTTGTGCGGCTCGGCATGGCCACGCTGGAGCAGGCCGAGCCCGGCCGTGAGCGTGACGTACTCACCGGCCAACTGCACCTGGGCTCGGCGGTGCTGGCCGCGCGCGACCAGGACAAGGCCACAGCCGAGGGCTTCCTCGCCGAGGCTGAGCGGCTGGCGGCATCGACCGGTCCGGCCGAGAAGGTGCACTGGCTCAGCTTCGGCCCGGTCAACGTCGCCGTGCATCGAACCAGCGTGCTCACCGAGTTGGACGAGTACGACGAAGCGGTGCGCAGCGCCGCCACGGTGGGTGCCCCCGACGACTGGCCGCCGTCCCGGCTCGCCCACCATCACTCCGAGGTCGCCCGCGCCCAGATGTGGACCGGTGACACGGCCGGCGCCTTCAAGAGCCTCCAGGAAGCACGCCGACTGGCCCCGCAGCAGACCCGCTACCACCCGACGGTCCGCGAGACCTATGCCGGGCTCGACGCGGCCAAGCGTCAGTTGCCGACGACGTTCGTGAATTACGGCTCCTGGCTCGGCATGTAGCCCTGGGTGAAACGCGGGCCCCGACTGTCAATGACTACTGATAGTTGGGGCATCGTCACGGCGCGACCATGTGGCAGTCACCCGGACTGTCCGTCACATGGAGCCTGCCATGGACCCGATTCCCACCTTGCCCGACTGGATCCCGTCCGAGCGTCACGGTGCCCGGACGTTACCGGCCGGCCGGTGGTGGGACGCTGTCGTGGTCGACAGCTTCACCGCGATCTACGTGCTCGGCCGCCTGATCGGCCGCTCCGGTCCGGTGGTCGAGGACCAAGGGCGCCAACTCGCGCTCTGGCTGCTTCCGCCGGGGGCCGCCGCCAACTGGGACCTGCCAGGGGTACAGGTCCTCGGCCACGGTCACTACGTCACCATCCCGCCGGCCGAATGGTGCTGGGGGCCATGGTGGGAGGACGCGCGGCGGCCGATCCGCTGGCTGGTGCCCCTGCTCGGCGAGGACCATCGGGCCGATCCCGCCGCGCTGCACCTGGCGCTCGCCCGCACCGTGGCCGAGCCACCGGCCCGTCCGGCGTGGGGCGAGGCGGCTGGCACGGTGGTCACCGGACTGGAAGGCCCCGTCGAGCCGACCCTGCCCGTGGTGTGCGGCTACTGCCACCACCGTGTCGTGGCGGACGACGACCACGCCACCACATGCCCGTGGAAGTCCGGCAAGGCGTCCGCGCGGTGAGCCCCGGTACCAATCTTCGTTGGGGCACCCACGTACTGATGGGCCAACTGGTCACCGACCCCACCGGCCGCGTGGGCCGGCTCGACGGCGTACTCCACCACGTGGCCCGTGAGACCGGCCGAGTCCTTCACACCGAGGCCCACATCCGACCGGTCGACGGCAGCGGCATCGAATGGACTGCGGACGTGACCCTCCTGACGCTGGTGGCTAACACCCCCTGACCCCACGGCCACGGCCACCACCGTCGGCCGCGATGCCGTGGACGGGGCGGCTGATCGCGGCGCCAGCCGTTTCGCATCGCGGCGTCGGGCCCGCCGCCGATACCGTGGTGGCATGGCCGACCACATCACGGTTCTGACGACGACGGACAGCAGGGA
Organism: Streptomyces hainanensis; assembly: GCF_004348415.1. GTDB lineage: Bacteria > Actinomycetota > Actinomycetes > Streptomycetales > Streptomycetaceae > Streptomyces > Streptomyces hainanensis. Next base: position 3,774 of record NZ_SMKI01000406.1, on the reverse strand, counting down.
GGCCGCCGAGGAGTTGGCGCGCTCGGCGGTGGAGGCGCGGTTGGCGGCGTGCGCGCAGGTCGACGGGCCGATCACCAGCGTGTACCGGTGGGAGGGGGCGGTGCGGACCGACCAGGAGTGGCGGGTGCTGTACAAGCTGCCGGCCGCCGGATACGCGGAGTTGGAGGCCCACATCAGGGCCGTCCACAGCTACGACACCCCGGAGATCATCGCCGCCGACATCGTCCACGGCAGCGCCGCGTATCTGGCCTGGATCGACCAGGAGACGGCGGCGCGTTGACCGACGTGGGCGGAGGCGCGCGCGGGGCGCGGCGGGCGAGCAAGTAGGGTGCGCCGGGTGAATGATGTTCGCGTCCCAGCCACGTTCCGTCTCGTCGTCACAGGGGGAGGAACCGGCGGTCACACGTATCCCGCACTCACCGCGATCCGTACGCTGCAGGCCAGGTTGGCGGCCCACGGCGGCGCGCCGGACGCCCTCGACGTCCTGTGGATCGGCACGCCAGAGGGTCTTGAGGCGAAGGTCGCGCCGGCCGCCGGCATCGCCTTCGCGACCGTCGCGACCGGGAAGATCCGGCGGTCCTCGAACCCGCTGAAGATGCTCGGCCCGGCGAACGTCCGCGACATGGCGCGGGTGCCGCTCGGTGTCGTCCAGGCCCGGAAGCTGATCACCGGGTTCCGCCCGGACGTCGTGCTCGCCACCGGTGGCTACGTCGCCGTCCCGGCCGGGCTGGCCACCAGGATGGCCAAGCGTCCGCTGGTGCTGCACGAGCAGACCGTCCGGCTCGGTCTCGCCAACCGGCGGCTGGCGAGTTCGGCGGCCCGGATCGCGTTGTCCTCCGAGTCGTCGCTGCCGCTCCTGCCGGAGGAGCTCAGGTCCGCCGCCGTCGTGACGGGGAACCCCGTGCGGCCCGAGGTCCTGACGGGCCACCCCGACAAGGCGATCGCCGCGCTCGGGCTGCCCGGCTTCGACCGGCGGCTGCCGACGCTCTACGTCACCGGCGGCGCCCAGGGCGCGCAGCAGATCAACGGCCTGATCAGGGACGCGCTTCCGTGGCTCCTGGAGCGCGCGAACCTCGTCCACCAGTGCGGGCCGGCGAACGTCGAGGCGCTGCGCGCGGCCGCGGCCTCGCTTCCGCCCCAGCTCGCGGGCCGCTACCACCTGACGGGCTTCGTCGGCTCGGAGCTTCCCGACGTGCTGGCGCTCGCCGACGTCGTGATCTCCCGCAGCGGCGCGGGCACTCTCGCGGAGCTGACCGCGCTGGGCAAGCCCGCGGTCTTCGTGCCGCTGGCGTCCTCGGCCGGCAACGAGCAGGCGCACAACGCGCGGCACCTCCAGGAGGCCGGCGCGGCCGTCGCCCTGGAGGGCCAGGTCACCGCCGATCAGCTGCGGGAGGCGGTCGGCCCGCTGCTGGTCGACCCGGCGCGGCGGCAGGCGATGGCCGCGGCGGCTCGGGCGCACGGACGCCCGGACGCGGCGGAACGGCTCGTGGACGTGCTCCTGTCGGTCGCCGCCGGGTAGTGGTCGGATAGCGGACGGGTAGCGGCCGGGCAGTGGCCGTGGCGGTCAGTCCGCCAGGGCCCGGTCGATCACGACCGTGTCGGCCGTCTGCCAGAGAGCGGTGAGGCGGCCGTCACGGACCGTCCAGACGTGGACGAAGCGGGTGTCCGTCGTGTGGCCCGTCCTGGTGAGGCTGTGGTAGTGGCCGAGGACGAAGACGCGGTCGTCGGCCTCGAAGAACTCGTCGCCCACCGGCTGGAGGTACTCGAACCGGGGGCGGAGCGCGCCGTAGAAGTCGCGGGAGACGCTCTCCCGGCCGTGGTAGACGCCGCCGCTGGGGAAGCCGGGCGTGACATCCCAGCTGATGTCCGGGGACATCAGCTCCCGGGCGACGGCCGGGTCGCCCTTGGAGTCGTACAGCCGGCGGACGACGGCGACGTTGGGGGAGTCGTGGGATTCGGGCGACTCGGGCGACTCGGGGGAATCGGGGGAATCGGCGGGCATGGTCGGCTCCTCGACGGTCCGGGGCACTCACGGCACCCGTCCGGGTACCTGCGACGCCGCGATCGAAACCCCGCCCGCCCCGGAAGAGCCTCCGGCGCGCCTCAGGAGGCGGGGAAGGGGACGCCCGTCAGCTCGGCCAGCGTGTCCAGCAGCCGGTCCTGGAACGCTGTGTCCTCGACGGCCGGGTGCGGCGGCCGGCGGCGGCGGTGGTACCAGTAGCCGCCGCCCTCGGTCGCCTCGGGGTCGTCGGAGACGGCGAGCCAGCACTGCGTGACATGCCCCTCCGTCAGGTCGTCGGGCGCGCCCGGGCCGCCCATCCGGGTGGGGACCCAGCCGGGGTCGACGGCGCTGCTCGCCACCTCGGGCCAGCGCCGCGCCACCGCCGCGGCGAGCGTCGTCACGTACAGCTTGCTGTCGCTGTACGCCTGGCCGGAGCGCCACGGGCGCGCCGTCCAGTCGATGTCCCGCAGCGAGGCGTCGCCGCTTTCGTGCGCCCCGCTGCTGACGTAGACCAGCCGTTGCGGGCGCTGGATCAGCGCGGTGAGCCGGTAGGGGGCGAGGGCGTTCACGGCCAGGACCCGCGCGTGGCCGTCCGACGTGGCGACGCGGTGCGACTCCAGGTAGACGCCGGCGTTGTGGATCACGGCGTCCTGCCGGCCCAGGCGGTTGACCTGCTCCGCGACCGCGTCCGTCTCGCCGGTGTCCGCCAGGTCGCCGACCACGACCCGCGCGTCCCGGCCGAGTGACTCCGCCAACTCCGCCGCCCGCCGGTCGTCACGGGCGTGGAGGGTCACCTCGTGCCCCTCGTCCAGCAGTTGCCGGGTGGCTCCGAGGCCGAGGCCGGTCGTGGAGCCGGTGACGAAGACACGTGCCATGGTGTGCGTCCTCCTGCGGAGTCGGTTTCAGTCGTCGATGGTCAGCGGGAACACCGCGGGGCTCACCTCGTCGGGGTCGGGGCCGCCCCGGACACCGGTGTCCAGGGCGTCGATCGCCGCGATCTCCTCGGCGGTCAGCGCGAAGTCGAAGACGTCGAAATTCTCCCTGATCCGGTTGGCGTGCACGGACTTGGGGATGGCGGAGAGGCCGTGGTCCAGGTGCCAGCGCAGCAGGATCTGCGCCGGGGTCCTGCCGTACGCGTCGGCCAGGCCGCGCACCGTGGGGTGTTCGAGCGGGTTCTTCGCGGCGGTGGGGTCGTCGGCCTGGTAGACGTTCACGCCGCCGATCGGCGACCAGGACTGGGTGATGATGCCGTGCTCGGCGTCGGCCTCGCGCACCGCCCGCTGGGTGAAGAACGGGTGCAGCTCGACCTGGTTGACCGCCGGCACGACCTCGGTGTGTTCGAGGAGGGTCGCCAGGTGGTCCGGGTTGTGGTTGCACACGCCGATCGCCCGCACCCGGCCGTCGGCGAACAGTCGTTCGGCGGCGCGGTAGGCGGCCACGGTCGCCTCCGCGTCGGCGGGCACCGGCCAGTGCAGGAGGTAGAGGTCCAGGTAGTCGAGGCCCAGCCTCCGCAGGCTGGCGTCGAAGGCGCGCAGCGCCCTGTCGTAGCCGTAGTCGCTCATCCACAGCTTGGTGGTGACGAAGATCTCCGACCGGTCGACGCCGGACCTGACGATGCCCTCGCCGACCTGCCGCTCGTTGAAGTAGGCCGCCGCGGTGTCGATGAGTCGGTAGCCGGTCTCCAGCGCGATCCGCACGGCGTCGACGGTGTCCTCGGGCGCGCTCTGGTAGACGCCGAGGCCGAGGGCGGGCATCTCGACGCCGTTGGGGAG
>NZ_SMKI01000405.1 GCF_004348415.1 Streptomyces hainanensis | reverse complement strand
ACGATCGTCAGGTCGCGAGCCCCCCGGCTCCGTCTCAGGGGGGACGGGAAGATCGTCATCCCCGCCGATGCGGGAGCCGGCGCGCAAACATATGTTTGCTTCCGTGAGCCAGTACGGAACCCGTCAGACAGTCGACCGCGCCCCGGCAGCCGCGCGGCCGGCCGAGAGCCGCCCGGCACGGGCCTCGCCGCTCGCCGGGCGGCGGGCCACCCTGCTGGCGGCAGGGGCCTGCCTGCTCTCCTTCGTGGCGTTCCTCGTGGCCCAGCGGGTCGCGGGCGTCACCTGGCTCGACCTCGACGTGTACCGGGCCGAGGGCTGGGCGATCCGCACCGGTGCCGACCTGTACGAGCTGCGGGTCACCAAGCACGAGCTGCCCGCCACCTACCCACCCTTCGCCGCGCTGCTGTTCGTGCCGCTGACCTGGGTCGGCGTGGAGACGATGCGCGTCGCGGCGACCGTCCTCAACCTGGCGCTGCTGCTGACGCTGGTCTGGCTGACGCTCCGGCTGATCGGCCGGCGCCCCTGGGGCCTCTCCATGCCCGGCACGGCCTGCGCGGTGGCCGCGGTGGCCGTCTGGTGCGAGCCGGTGTGGACGACGCTGCGCTACGGCCAGATCAACCTGCTGATCGCCGTCCTGGTGCTGTGGGACCTGAGCCGGCGGTGCGACCACCGGTGGGCCGGGGTCGGCATCGGCATCGCCGCCGGCATCAAGCTCACCCCGGCGCTGTTCGCGGTGCTGCTGGCGGTGGCCGGCGGCCTGCTCGCCGTCCGGCGGCTGCGGCGCGGCGCCCCGGCGTGGAACTGGCTGCTGCGGCGGGCCGCGATGGCGGTGGGGGCGTTCTGCGCCACGGTGGCGGTCGGGGCGCTGGCCGCGCCCCGCGACTCCTGGCGGTTCTGGTCGGAGGTGATCTTCGACAAGGACCGGGCGGGCAGCGTCGAGGGCACCGCGAACCAGTCGCTGCGCGGGGTGGCGGCCCGGGCGCTGCACACGGTCGACCCGGGCGCCGGCTGGCTGCTGCCGGCCCTGCTCGTCGGCTGCGTCGGCCTGGCCACGGCGGTGGCGGCCCTGCTGGCCGCGGACCGACTGCCGCACGCCAGGGCCTGGGCGGCGGTGGCCTGCGGCGTCACGGCGCTGCTGGTCTGCCCCATCTCCTGGTCCCACCACTGGGTCTGGGCCGTCCCGATGGTCCTGCTCCTCGCCGCCGAGGCCGCCCGCACCCGCCAACCCCGATGGCTGGCGGCCACGGCCGCCATCGGGCTGCTGTTCTTCACCTACGCCCTCTGGTGGGTGCCGCACTTCGACGCCGGCCGCCCCGAACTGCGGCAGTCCGTCGGCCAGATGCTGCTCTCCGGCGTCTACCCGGCGCTCGGCCTGGCCTTCCTGGCCCTGGCCGCCACCGTCGTCACCCGCGCCTGGCTCCGCCGCCCGCCGGGCCCCCTCATATCCCGACCGCTCCGCCCGCGCCCCGTACCCGCCCGTACACGCTGAGGAGTTCGTCCAGCACCGCGTCGATCGTGAAGCTGTCCCTGACCAGGTGGAAGGCGGCCTCGGAGGCGCGTTCGTTGGCCTCGGGGGTCAGAAGGTCGAGGATGGCCGCGCCCAGCAGCGGGCCGTTGTCCGCGTCCTGGCGTGACGGCACCACCCGGCCGGCGCCGGCGCGGGCCACGTCGGGGGCGAGGCCGGTGGTCTCGGTGACCACGACGGGCGTGCCCACCGACATCGACTCCAGCACCGAGACGGAGAACGCGTCCTGGATCGAGGGCAGCACGAAGACGTCGGCGCGCCGCAGCCACTCCATCACCTCGGTCCGGTCGAGCGCCCCCACCCGGTCGAGGGAGCCGCGGACGCCCAGCGCGTCGGCGTGGGCCAGCGTGTCGGCCAGTGCCCCGGTGTCGGGGCCGGCGAGCACGAACCGCGCGTCGGGGTGGCGGGCCAGCACGGTGGGCATGGCGGCCACGAAGTCCGCCGGGCGCTTGCCGGCCTGCACCCGGGCCAGGTAGAGCACGGTCGGCGGCCCCGAGGTCTTGCGGCGCCTTTCCTGCGCCGGCACGCCGTTGACCAGCCGGTACTGCGGGGCGATCGGCGCCGGCGCGACGACGGCCGCCGTCTCGGTCCGCTCCCGCTCGGTCAGGTGGAGCACGGCGTCGGCCCGGCGCAGCACCCGGCGCACGCCGAGCGCGTCGACCAGCCGGGCCACCCGGTTCTCGGTCGGGTCCACCATGCCGTGCGTCTGGAGCACCAGCGGGGTGCCGGCCCGGAGCGCGAGCAGCGCCATCGGCAGCGTGATCAGGTCCCGCATCAGGTGGACGTGCACCACGTCGGCCGACCGCACATAGGACCTGGCGCGGGTCAGCAGCGCCGGCGAGGTGATGCCGCTGACCTCGAAGCGGGGCAGCACGTGCCGGGCCTGGAAGAGCCGCACCCGCGCCCCCTCGACCTCGTGCGGCAGTTCCTCGTCCCCGAAGCCGTCCCCCAGCGCGAGCAGCAACGCCTGGTGCCCCCGCTCCCGGAGCCCCCGGCACTGGGCGAGCGCCACCCTGGTCGGACCGCCGAAGTCGTGCGTGGGCGTGTGCAGGGTCACCACGTGCAGCACTCGCATAGCCGCGAACTCCCTCCCCCCACCGCGTCGTCGGGCGACCGGTGGACGTACCAGGCTACTGGCCCCCGCGTGCCTCCGGCGGGCCGGCGGGGGTCCCGGGCGGCGGCGGATACCGTGCCCGGGTGCGTCACCTGCCGGGCGCGCCGACGAGGTCGTCGTGGAAGGGGTAGGGGGTCTCGCGGCTCTCGCGTTGGAGCGCGCGGAGGAAGTCCGACATGACCGCGGCCGGTGGCGCGTGCCGGGCGAGGATCGCCGCGGCCGCCGGCGGGATGTCCGGGCGGACGTCCGTGGGGGGCCGGCCTGCGGCGAGGGCGTGCACCAGCGCGTGGCGGTCCTCTCCCCAGGCCCCGAGCAGGGCGGTGACCAGCCAGTTCACCAGGTGGTTGTGGGCGTAGCGGCGGTCGTAGGTCCGGTGCCGTTCGTAGAAGTCGGCCTCGGTTCCGGACAGTTCGAACCGGGTGGAGATGGCGAGGCCGTAGTCCGCGAAGTAGAGGTGCCGGCCGTCGGTCAGGATGTTCTCGAAGTGGGCGTCGAAGTGCAGCAGCCCCCGGTCGTTCATGAACGCGATGCCGGCCGCCAACTCCCGCTCCACCATGGCGCATGCCCGGTCGGCGGCCTCCCCGCCCGCCTCGGCCTGGGTGCCGAACCAGCGGTGCAGGTCCCCCGGGAAGTGTTCCAGGAACAGCGCGACGCTCGCCGACGAGTCCCGGAGGGCCTCGAGCCGGCGGCGCACCTGCGGCCCGCCGCCCCAGTAGGCGACGACCCGTTCGATGTCGGCCAGTTCCTCGGGCAGCGGTGTCGAGTCCGGCAGCACCCGCCAGTGGTACATCAGCGGGAACCCCTGATGCTCCCCGGTCAGCACCCAGTTGGTGGTCATGGTGTGGGCGGCGAGCTCCCGCCAGGACCCGAAGCCCGGCCCGCCGACGCCGTAGTGGCAGAACACCGGCAGGTCGAACAGGTTCGCCGTGGAGTGGACGTTCTCCGGCCGCCGTTCCAGGTCGGTGAGCGGTATCCGCTTCACGAAGACCGGCGTGCCGTCGACCTCGACCAGGACCGCCTTGCCGCCGATGCCGGAACCGAGCGGCGTTCCCGCGTCCACCAGTTCGCGCAGCGCGCGATCACCGTGCAGGGCCAGGGCGGTCGAGACGGCCCCGTACCCGGCGAGGCGCGCGGCGCGCGACATGTCGACACTGTCCTTCAACGCTGCCTCCCGAACGCGACCGGGCTCGACAGTACGTGGCCGCCGGGTGGTGGGGCCACCCGGCGTCCGTCGGCACCCGGCGGCTGCCGGGGGCGGCGTCGGGTCGTCAGATGCCGATCGTGGTCTCGAAGGTGTCCCGGGTCCTGGCGAGCCGGTACCAGCGGTCGGCGATGGCGTCGGGGTCGCCGTCTCCGGCGCCGGGCACGATCGGCACGCCGATGGACAGGTGGCCGACGTACACGCCCTCGGCGGCGAGTTCGGTGTGGGCGCCGCCGAGCCAGTTGCGCAGGCCGGCCTGGGCGATGCCGGCGTTGCCCAGGATCGGTAGGGGAGCGATGGCCGAGGCGCCGGTGGTGTACAGCAGGGCGCCGTCGCGTGCCCGGCGCATGGCGGGCAGCACGGCCGCGGCGGCGGTCAGGCCCCCGCCGACGACGAGGTCGAACTGGGCCCGGGCCGAGGCCGGGGTGGTCTCCAGGGTGCTGGTGAAGCCCATGGCCGCGGTGTCGGGCATGCCGTCACCCGAGTGGTCCCAGACCGGGGCGGGGCTGTAGGAGAGGACGCCGACGCGGCCGAGGTCGGCCGCGGCCGCGTCGAGGGCGGCGGTCAGCGCCCGCGGGTCGGTGGCGTCGGCCGGGTAGGCGCGGGCGGTGACGCCCTCCTCGGCGAGGGCGGCGGCGAGCGCGTTCAGCCGGTCCCGGCCGCGGGCGATCAGGGCGACGGGGTGGCCGGCGGCGCCGAAGCGGCGGGCGATGGCGCGGCCGAGGTTGGCTCCGGCGCCGACGACGGCGATGGTGGACGAGGGCATGGGTGGTCGGGTCCCTTCGTGGTTACGCTTTGTTCGTAACGTCAAGGTAGTGACCCAGGACGACCTTCACAAAAGGCACTTTCATGTTCGGTAGGAACACCGATGATCCCCATGAGCCCCCCGCCGGTCCCGACGCTCCGGCCGGCGGCGACTCCCCCGGCGCGCCGCTCCCACCGTGGCGCGTGCCACCGCACCCCTGCGCGTCCTGGCCGGACAACGGCGCCGGCATCCGGGAGACCCTGGACCGCGTCGGCGACAAGTGGTCGGTGCTGGTGATCGGCATCCTCGCGGCCGGGCCGCTGCGGTTCGGCGCCCTCCGCGACCAGGTTCCCGGCATCTCCCAGCGGATGCTCACGCTCACCCTGCGCCACCTGGAGCGTGACGGCCTGCTCACCCGCACCGTCTATCCGGCGGTGCCGCCGCGGGTGGAGTACGAGCTGACCCCGCTCGGCCAGGGGCTGCGGGAGACCTTCTACGCGTTCGTACGGTGGGCGACCGACCACAACGACGAGATCGAGGCGGCCCGCCGCGGCTACGACGCCCGATGAGGCCGCCCCGGGCCGGCCGCCCCGGGCCCGCCGCCGGGGGTCAGTCCCGCGGGGTCAGTCCCGCGGCCGGTGGTGGCGCCCGAGCGGGATGACCATCGGGGTGTCGCTGACCGGGTCGCGGGTGATCCGGCAGTCGAGGGCGAACACGTCGGTGACGGTCTCCTCCGTGATGACCTCGGCCGGGGCGCCCTCGGCGACGATCCGGCCGGCCTTCATGGCGACGACGTGGTCGGCGTACCGGCAGGCCTGGTTGAGGTCGTGGAGCACCATCACGACGGTGCGCTTCCGGTCGCGGTTGAGGTCGGTGATCAGGTCGAGGACGTCGATCTGGTGGGCCAGGTCGAGGTAGGTGGTGGGCTCGTCGAGCAGCAGCACCGGGGTGTCCTGGGCGATGGCCATGGCGAGCCAGGCGCGTTGTCGTTGGCCGCCGGAGAGCTGGTCGACGGTGCGGTCGGCGAGGTCGGTCAGGTCGGTGGCGGCGAGGGCGTCGCGGACGGCGCGTTCGTCGTCGTTCGACCACTGGCGCCACCAGGTCTGGTGCGGGGAGCGTCCCCGGCTGACCAGGTCGACGACGGTCAGGCCCTCGGGTGCCACCGGGGACTGCGGCAGGATGCCGAGGCGCTGCGCCAACTCCCTGGTGGGCACCGACCGCAGGGCCCGCCCGTCGAGGTGGACGGCGCCGCCGCGCGGGGTGAGCAGGCGGGCGAGGGCGCGCAGCAGGGTGGACTTGCCGCAGGCGTTGGCGCCGACGATGGCGGTGACCCGGCCGGGCGGCACGGTCAGGTCGAGGTCGCTGACCACGGTCCGGTCCCCGTAGGCCAACGAGAGGCCGGCGGCGCGCAGTTCGGGATGGGCGGACACCGGCGCCGACACGGAGGACGAGACGGGGGACGAGACGGGGGACGAGGCAGCGGACGACACGGGGGACGGCACGGAGGACGAGACGGGGGACGGCACGGCGGTCAGCCTCCTTGGCCGGCGCGGTTGGCGCGGGCGAGCAGCCAGAGCAGGAACGGGGCGCCCAGGACGCCGGTGACGACGCCGACGGGCAGTTCGACGTCGCCGAGCAGCCGCCGCGCCATGAGGTCGGCGGCGAGGACGACGAGGGCGCCGGTGAGCCCGGAGGCGACCAGCGGCGGCCAGGCGGTGCGTGCGAGGCGCTGGGCGATCTGCGGCGCGGCGAGCGCGACGAACGCGACGGGGCCGGCGGCCGCGGTGGCGAAGGCGACGAGGCCGACGCCGGTGAACAGCAGTGCCAGCCTGGCCGGTTGGACGGGGGTGCCGAGGCCGGTGGCGACGTCGTCGCCGAGCTGGATGACGCGGAGGTGGCGGGCCAGCAGCAGGGCGGCGGGCACCAGGAGGGCCAGCGCGAGGGCGAGTGGGGTGACGTGGACCCAGTCGCGGCCGTTGAGGTTGCCGACCAGCCAGCCGAGGGCGGCCTGGGCCTGGAACCGGCCGCCGCGCGCCAGCAGGTAGTCGGTGACGCTGGCGCAGATCCAGGAGACGCCGACGCCGACCAGCACGATCCGGTAGCCGGTGGTGCCGCGCCGCCAGGAGAGGGCGTACACCAGCAGCGCGGTGGTGAGGGCGCCGAGCAGGCCGAGGGTCTGGGTGCCGAGCCCGCTGCCCCAGCCGAGGACGATGCCGGCGACGACGGCGGTGCCGGCGCCCTGGGTGATGCCGATCAGGTCGGGGCTGGCCAGCGGGTTGCGGGTCATGGTCTGGAAGAGGGCGCCCGACATGCCGAACGCGAGGCCGGCGAGCAGCCCGACCAGGGCGCGGGGCAGCCGGAACTCGCGGACCACGAGGGTGGTGCCGGGGTCGGCGCTGCCGGTCAGCGCGGCGACGACGTCGGCGAGCGGGATCTCGATGTCGCCGACGGCGATGCCCCAGCAGAAGAAGAACAGGGCGCCGGCGGCGAGCGCCAGACACACGACGAGTTGTCTGATCCGCAGCACGCCGGAGAGGGGCGGGGCGGACAGCCGGAAGGTGCGGTGCCGGCCGAGCCGCCC
>NZ_SMKI01000404.1 GCF_004348415.1 Streptomyces hainanensis | reverse complement strand
GCGAAGGGGGCGGGCGAGTAGAAGTCGGCGATGGGTGGCTGGCCCGCGACGGCGGGTTCGTTGATCAGCGGTGTGGAGACGACGCCGGGGTGGAGGGAGTTGACCCGGATGTTGTCCCGTCCCAGCTCCAGCGCGGCCGTCCTGGTCAGCCCGCGCACGGCCCACTTGCTGGCGGTGTAGGGGGCGTAGAAGGCCGTGCCGACGTGGGCCATGGTCGAGGCGATGTTGACGATGGTTCCGCCACCGCCCCCGCGCATCGACGGAGCCACGGCCCTGATGCCGAGGAACTGGCCGGTGACGTTGACGCTGAAGGTGTGCTCCCAGGTGCGGAGTTCGGTGTGCTCGATGGGGGCCGCCGGGTTCTGGACGCCGGCGTTGTTCACCAGGATGGTGATCGGCCCGAAGTGGGATTCGACTTCTCGCACCACCGCCGCCCAGTCGTCCTCGCTGGCGACATCCAGGTGGACGGGCAGCGCCCGATGACCGAGCTGAGCGGCGAGATCGCGGCCGGCGTCGTCATCGCGGCCCGCGATGACGACGTTCGCCCCCTCGGCGTGGTAGCCCTGCACATGGCTGCTGCCCATGCCCCCGCTGCCACCCGAGACGATGACCGTCTGGCCCTCAAAGCGTCCCATGATGCTTCCTTCCACACATACCTTAGTGGTGAGCCGAGTGGCTCACCTCCTCTCTCAAGGTAGGAGCGGGAGTGGAGGTGAGTCAAGTGACTCACCTCGCAGTGAGGGGCATACTGGAGGGCATGACGGCACAGCCCTCGGAGTACCACCGGCGCGTGGCAGCGCAGAAGCGGACGTCCATCGTCGAGGCAGCGACGAGGCTGTTCCTCGACTCCGGCTACGACGGCACCTCGCTGGCCCGCATCGCCGAGGCGGCCGGAGTGTCGAGGGCGACCCTGTTCAAGCAGTTCACCACCAAGGCGGCCCTGTTCGAGGCGATCGTCACCGAGTACTGGAAGGTCGACGACGAGGAGGCGCCCCTCCCCGAGCCGGGGAATCTCCGCGCAGGGCTCGAGACCATCGGACGCCGATACGTGGCGCTTCTCGCCCAGCCCGGCATGGCCGCCCTCTTCCGCATCGTCATCGCCGAGGTACCGCGCTTCCCGGAGATCGGCGAGACCCAGTTCAGGCTCGGCAAGATGCCCTACTTCGAATCGGTCCGCCGCTACCTGGCAGCGGAGAACGCCGCTGGTACGGCCCGGCTCGACGATGCGGAGACGGCGGCGACCCAGTTTCTCGGGATGATCTCCAACTTCGTGTTCTGGCCGCGGATGTTGCTCGCGCGCTGGGAGCCCGACGACTCCGCCGTCACCAACGCGGTCGACCAAGCGGTGCTGACCATGCTCGCCCGATACGGCACGCCCGGGACCCACGGCGCCTGAGACACCAGGTGCCCCACCGCGTCTGCGCGCGGTGGCGGAGATCGAGCGCCCGGCGGCCGGGCGATCGCCGTGCGCGCCATCGCCTCTCCCTGCCGGCCTCGTAACATCGGCATCGCCATCCCCGACCTGTCGGGAAAGCTCGCCGTCGTCACCGGCGCCTACCCCCACCAGGAGAAGGCCACGGCGTCATCCGCCGAGTCCTACGACACCGACCGGCTGGAACAGCTCCCACGGACAACCAACCGAGGGCACCAGGAACGCCATGCCGTCGAGTTGGTCGACGTACTCGCGACTCCGGCACGGGACATCCCGGCTCCGACCGCATCCGGCTCGGCGACAATGTCTTTTTCGACGTCTCGACACCCGAGGAGCAGCATGAGCGCCCGACGCGCGCCGGTCGGCTCGGCGACCATCGGCGGGATGGTCCTCGCGGTCGCCGCGCTGGCCGGCTGTTCCACCGGCCCGGCGGACCCGACCAGCCGCGGCGTGCCCGCCTGGCGCACGGACGCCACGCCGGCGGGCGTCGGCGAACGCCTCGGGGTGCCGATCCCCCCGTCGGCGACCGACCGACGCGCGGCGCACCAGGACGGCTTCCAGGACGACGTTCTGCTGCTGGTGTTCACCCTCCCCACCGCCGAGTTGACCACCTTCCTCCCGGCGCTGGCCCCGGAGTTCGAACTCCACCAACGGCGTGAGCCGCTCGTCCAGTCCCTCACGCCCATGGCGCCCTTCGCGCACCTCGACGTGCCGGAGCCCGAGACCCTGGGCGACGTGCGCGAAGGCCAGGTGTGCGCGCCGTGCGAGGACCAACTCGACTATCTGGAGATCGCGGTGCACCCCCTCGACGACCAGGACAGCCGCGTCTATCTCAGAGGAGTCGACTGACGGGTGAGACCGGGCCCGCCGAGGGGTACGGACGGCTTGGCGGCGACCGACCGACCGACCGGCGCCCGGCCATCCGGCTTCGTGCCGGTGGCCGATCCGGGATCCTCACGCACGGCCACACCAGCGATCAACTGCCTGCGGAGAGGTCCTCGGCGAGGAGCCGTGCCGTGAGTTCCATGCACCGCGTCCGGGCCGCGGAGAAGCCGTAGGGCATCTTGGTCACCGCTTCGAAGGCACTCATCCGGGAGTCCTCCTCACCGCTCTCCTCGGCGTCGTGGATCTCGAAGAGCTTCTCCTCGGCCACGTCGAGTCCGGCCGCTTCGATGGCCTGGAGCAGGGCCCTGTGGTGGGCGCAGTGCCGCGCGGCGAGTTCCTCGACCCGCGGGTCGTGGGGGTCGACGGTGTCATCGAGGGCGGCGTCGGCCGCGTCGAGGCGGTCCGCCTCGGCCCGTAGGCCGGGATGGGTCGCCAGGGTGATGAACACGCTGGCCTGGACTGCGGCTCCCAGCGGCCCGAAGATCCGTTCCGTGACCAGCAGGGCGTCCAGGTCGGAGGGGCGCAGTGCGCCGGAGGGCAGGTGGCTGAGCCGGTCCGTGACCAACGGGGAGAGCAAGCCCAGTGGGCTGCCCACGACCCGCAGGCGCTGGACTGCCGCGCGCTGACGTTTGATGTCGGCCTCCTGGGCGGCCAGGGTCTCCTCCAGCCGGCCCAGGACGTCCTCGACGTCCCGGGCTTCGTCGAAGGCGGCCCGCATGTCGTCCAGGCCGATGCCGGCCTCGGACATCCTGCGGATCCACAGCAGGCGGATCATGTCGTCGTAGCCGTAGCGGCGGCGTCCGTCCCCGCCTCGCTCGGGCTCCGGCAGCAGACCGATCTGGTGGTAGTGACGAACGGCGCGCGGGGTGGTTCCGGCGAAGGCGGCGGCATCGCCGATCTTGACCTCGCGGGGAGGCGTGGCGGAGGGGTACATCGCGGGCGGGGCCTTTCGTGCTGTGGTGCCCTCGACGACACCACATGCCGCTACGGCATGTGCAACCACACCCCGCCCCGACCCCGACGGGCTGTCAGGGTGTCCTGCTCGACGCGGACATCATCCCCTGGCAGGTCGGGAGTGGTGGGCCGGACAGCGCGTCATGCGTGATCTCGCTCTTCGCCGAGCCGAGCCGAGAAGAGCCGAGCCGAGCCGAGCCGAGCCGACAGGACGGTTCGGGGGCGACCCCGTGCTCGACTTCCGCGGCCGGGAAGTGCCGGCCGCGTGGACGCGTGTGCCTCGGAGAGCTCCTGAAACGTTGTTCCTCCAGGTCAGCGGTCCGCCGCCGCGGAGACCGACGCTGCCGGGCAGCGCCCCCCTCCCTGGGGGGCAGATGCCGGATCGCGCAGGCTTCGCGGAGCATGGCCGCGGGCTGTCGGCCGTCAGTCGTAGCGCCGGACGGCCGGGGGGCGGACGGCCGCGGCGACGGCGGCGGCCAGCGGTTCGACGTCCGCCGCGGCCAGCGGGGAGACCGTGAGCCGCATTCCGGGCGGGGCCGCGATCCGGAACCGGGCGCCGGGCGCCGCGGCCCAACCGGCGCGCAGCAGGCGGGTGATGGCCGCCGTCTCGTCGGGCACCGGCACCCAGACGTTGAGCCCGCTGCGGCCGTGGGCGGCGACGCCGTGGGCGGCGAGGGCCCGCAGCAGCGCGGCGCGGCGCTCGTCGTAGCCGCGGGCGATGTCGGCGGCGGCCCTGGCCCTCCAGAGCTCGGCCACCGCGTCCTGCAGCAGGTGGCTGACCCAGCCCGGCCCGAGCCGCAGCCGGCCCTGCACCCGGTCGACGGTGACCGGGTCGCCGGTGCAGACGGCGACCCGCAGGTCGGGGCCGAGCGCCTTGGCGCTGGAGCGGATCACGGCCCAGCGCGTGCCGCCGCCCACCAACGGGTGGTAGGGCAGGCCGACGATGCCGTGCCCGTGGTCGTCCTCGATGAGCAGCACGTCGGGATGCTCGGCCAGCTCGGCCCGCAGCTCGGCGGCGCGCGCCGCCGAGACGGCGGCACCCGTCGGGTTCTGGGCGCGCGAGGTGACGATCAGCGCCCGGGCGCCGCTGCGCAGCGCGCGGCGGACCGAGCCGGGCCGCGGCCCCTCGTCGTCCACCGAGACCGGGAGGGGGCGCAGGCCGAGCGGCGCCACGAGGTCGAGCAGGCTGCCCCAGCCCGGGTCCTCGACGGCCACCGCGTCCCCCGGGCGCAGCCAGGCCTGGAGCACCCGCTCGATCGTGTCCAGGGCGCCGGAGGTGACGACGAGGGGGCCGGCGGGGACGCCGTCCGCGTCGAAGGAGGCGCGGGCGGCGCGGGCCAGCTCGGCCGCCATCGGCGGGCCGCCGTAGAGCATCGGCGAGCGACCGGCGCGCTCCGCGGCGGCGGCGAGGGCCGGGCCGAGCGGCGGCAGCAGGGCCGGGTCGGGGTTGCCCTGGGAGAGGTCGCGGACGCCGGGCGGCACCTCGACGGCGGCCGCGTCGCGCGGGCTGCTGGCCGGGCGGGCCCGCACCCGGGTGCCACGGCGGCCGGCGGTCTCCACCACCCCGCGGTCGCGCAGGGAGCGGTAGGCGGCGGCCACGGTGTTGGGGTTGACCCCGAGCTGGTCGGCCAACTCGCGCAGCGAAGGCAGCAGTTGGCCGGGAAGCAACGCGCCGTCGCTGACCCCGCGCTCGACGCTGGCGAAAATCTCGGCGGCACGCCGCCCCTCGATCCGATACTCTCCTAGCACAGAACCAATTTTGCACTAATACATTCGGCTTCGCAAGGCGCCGACGAGCCGGGAGGTCCCGTGGCGGCCATCGACAGTTCCCCAGACTCCCCGCGGAGCTATCCGCGGACGGAGCGGACCACACCGACGCGCGCCCGGGAGCGGGCCGGCTACGCCCGGGAGCTGGCGCACGGCATCCTGGACGACGGCTACCTCTGCCATCTGGGCTACGTGAGGGACGGCGCCCCCGTGGTGCTGCCCACCCTCTACGCGCGGCTCGGCGAGCGGCTCTACCTGCACGGCTCCACCGGGTCCCGCGCGGCGCGCACCGCGGCCGAGGAGCCGGTCGGTCTGGCGGTCTGCGTGACCGTGACCCACGTGGACGGCCTGGTGCTGGCCAGGTCGGCCTTCCACCACTCCGTCAACTACCGCTCGGTGGTGGTCCACGGCGTCGCCAGGCCGGTCACCGACCCGGCGGAGAAGCGCCGGGCGCTCGACGTGGTCGTGGACCAGGTGCTGCCGGGCCGGGCGGCGGACTGCCGGCCGGCCAGCGCCCGGGAGTTGGCCGCCACGGCCCTGCTGGCGCTCGACCTGTCCGAGGTGTCGGCCAAGGTCCGCACCGGTGGCCCGACGGACGAGCCGGAGGACGTGGCGCTGCCGCACTGGAGCGGCGTGGTCCCGGTGCGCCCCGGTTACGGGCCGCCCGAGCCGGCCGGCGGCGAGCCGACGCCCGACTATCTCGCGCGCCTCGTGGGGTCCTGACCACCCGGACGGGTGGTGTGGCGGTGTCGATCGGCGGGAACCTGGCTCGTTGCCCGGGCGTCCAAGCCCGCGCGGTGTCTGTTTACCAGCAGAACCCCCCACATCCGGCCGAACTCCCCACATTCGGAGGCGATCGTGGCCATTCGTCCGCTCCGCTCGGCAGCGGTACTCACCCTCAGCGTTCTCGCACTCGCCGCCTGCGGCGAGTCCAACGGCACAGCACAGGACGGCGGTTCCGCCGCCGAGGACTCCCAGGCGGGCGAGCGAGCGCCCGACGGCGGGGAGGCCAGCACCCTTCCCGACACCGACCCGGGAGCCGATCCGGAACCCGGCGAGGACCCCGGCGCCGGGGCCGACCAGCGGGACACCGACCCCGGGGCCGGTTCCGAGGCCGACACCACCGACGACCAGGGCTCGACGCGGGCCGACCCGGCCTGGTGCTCGACCGACGCGCTGTCCGCCTCGTTGAGCCCGCTGAACGCGGCGGCCGGCCAGCGCTACGCGGCGCTGGTGCTCACCAACACCTCGGAGACCGCCTGCCGCACCCAGGGCTGGCCCGGCCTCACGCTGGAGTCGGGTGACGGCGCGGCGCTGCCCACCACCACGGTCAGGGACGACTCGCGGGCGCCGACCCAGCTCACCCTCACGCCGGGCGCCAGCGCCTGGGCCCAGCTGCACTGGACGGTGGTGGCGAGCGACGAGGACGCCGGCGACGGCACCTGCGGCCCCGACCCGGCCAGGCTGGAGGTGATCCCGCCCGACCAGGAGGCGGCGACGCCGGCCGACTGGGCGTTCGGCCAGGTCTGCGGCGCCGGCCGGATCGAGGCGCTGCCGCTGGCCGAGGGCGACGGCCCGGCGGAGTAGCCCGCGGCGTGGCCGGGCCCGGTGGGCCCGGCCACGCCCTACGCGGTGGGCAGCCAGCCGACCCGGCCGGCGAGCAGCGCGTAGCCGACGAAGGCCACGATGTCGATCAGCGCGTGGGCCACCACCAGCGGCATCACCCGACCCCACCGCCGGTACAGCCAGACGAAGATCACGCCCATGGCGACGTTGCCGAAGAAGCCGCCGATGCCCTGGTAGAGGTGGTAGGTGCCGCGCAGCACCGAGCTGCCGACCAGCACGGCCGCCGGCGACCAGCCGAGCTGCCCGAGCCGCAGCACCAGGAAGCCCAGCACGATCACCTCCTCGACGACCGCGTTCTGGATCGCGGCGAGGATCAGCACCGGCATCTTCCACCAGACGTCCGGCAGCGACTCCGGGACGACCGTGAGGTTGGCGCCGGCCGCGTGCGCGCCGAGATAGAGCATCAGCCCGGTACCGCCGATGCCGGCGGCCACGACGGCGCCCCAGGCGAGGTCGAAGCCCGGGCGGGTGGCGTCGAAGCCGATGGCGCGCAGCCCGGGCCCCGGCCGCGAGCCGCCCTCGCGCGCCGGACCCCGCTCCGGCGTGAGGCCCCTCCCCCAGGC
>NZ_SMKI01000403.1 GCF_004348415.1 Streptomyces hainanensis | reverse complement strand
GGGGAAATCAGGCCGTCGACGCCGGCAGGGCGGCCACGCCCGATCCGCGGGCGCGAAGCCAGGCCGTGGCCTCGGCGGGCGGCATCGCCGCCGCCACCAGCCAGCCCTGGACCGCGTCGCAGCCGAGGTCCCGCAGCCGCTCCCACGTCTCGTCGTCCTCCACACCCTCCGCGACGACCACGAGCCCGAGCGAGTGCGCCAGCTCCACCGTGCAGCGGACGATCTCCGCGTCCTCGCTGTCCACCGTGAGGCGGGCCACGAAGGAGCGGTCGATCTTCAGCTCGCTGACGGGGAGCCGCCGCAGGTGAACGAGCGACGAGTAGCCGGTGCCGAAGTCGTCGAGCGACATCCGCACGCCGTGGCCGGTGAGCCCGGCCAGCGTGTCGGCGGCCTGCTGCGGGTCCTCCAGCATCACGTGCTCGGTGATCTCCAGCTGGAGGGATCCGGCCGGGACGCCGTGGCGGGCGAGGCGGGCGGCGACCGCGCCGGCGAAGCCGGGGGTGTAGACGTCGCGCGGCGAGACGTTGACCGCGACCGGCACGGTCAGGCCGGCGGAGCGCCACCGGGCGACCTGCCGCAGCGCCGTCTCCAGGACGTACTCCGTCAGCCGCGGCATCAGCCCCGACGTCTCGGCGATGGCGATGAACTCGTCGGGCGGGACGCGGCCCCGGTCGGGGTGTTGCCAGCGGACCAGCGCCTCGAGCCCGGCGACCTCGCCGTCGAAGCGGACCTTGGGCTGGTAGTGCAGCTCGACCTCGCCGGCCTCCAGGGCCCGCCGCAGGTCGCCGAGGAGCGCGAGGCGGTCGGGGGTGTTGCTGTCGCGGCTGGCGTCGTAGACCTCGACGCCGCTGCGGTCGTTCTTGGCGCCGTACATGGCGACGTCGGCGCGCCGCAGCAGGCCCTCGGCCTCGGGCGCGTGCTCGGGGAAGACGGCGACGCCGGCGCTGGCCTCGATCACCAGGGTGAGGCCGTCGAGTTCGAGGGGGGCGCTCAGCGAGCCGAGGACGGCGCGGGCGGTGCGTTGCGCGCTGGTGGCGGAGTCCACCGTGGGCAGCAGCACGGCGAACTCGTCGCCACCGAGCCGGGCCGCCGCCGCGTTCGCGGGCAGTTGCCGCCTGATGCGGTCGGCGATCTGCAACAGGAGCTGGTCGCCGGTGAGATGGCCGAGGGTGTCGTTGACCGAGCGGAAGCTGTCGAGATCGATCAGGATCAACGCGGCGCGCTCGCCGGCCCGGTCGGCCTCGTCCAGGGCGACCCGGGTGCGCTCCAGGAGCCACTGCCGGTTGGGGAGGCCGGTCAGCGGGTCGAGGAGTTGGTCCTCGGCCCGGTCCCTGGCCATCCAGAAGGTCGAGTCGAGGGCTATCAGCGGCACCACGAACAGCGGGAGCAGCAGCGGCTTGTGGGCGGCCACCACCACGATCAGCGGGACGATGCACAGCAGCGCGACCGCCACCAGGGCCTGCCGCGCCAGCACGCCGCTGGCGAGCGACGCCAGACCGCCGGGCGGATCGCTGCTCAGCCACAGCAGGGTGCGGGTGATCAGCAGATAGGCGGCGGCGCCCAGGAGTAACTGCGGGACGGTGGTGGGCTCCCAGGCCGACGGCTCCCAGCGGTTCTCGATGCTGGGGCGGTTCCCCCAGGCGGCCAGGGTGAGGGCGGCCGCGCCTATGCCGAGGACGTCGATGGCGCCGTGGAGCAGGGCCTCCCGGCGGCGCTCACGGCGGGCGGCCCCGACGAAACTGACCACGGCCAGGCTGACGAGCACGGCCGGCACCCAGCCGTAGAGCAGGAGCATCGCCAGGGCCAGCGCCGCGCCCGAGCCGCTGCCTCCGCTCCACCAGCGGTCCCGGCCCCAGGCCACGAGGTGGGCCACGATCAGCGTGGTGAGAACGGCGAAGCCCCACCCCGGGCGGTCGGCGGGGAACACCGCCTGGCCGCCGGACAGCAGCCGGGCGACGCCGATGGCCAGGGCGATGCCGGCGGCGGCCGGCAGCGCCGGCCTGATGTAGCGGGACAGCCACGCGTGATCGCGTGGTGGGGGCCGTCTCCCCCCGGGAGCTGACTGCATTCGGGTCCCTCTCACGGCCGTTCTCGCCCGCCCGCGACCGGGCGCACCACCCCACACTAGGCCGCCGCGCGCCGACACGGGCAGGGAACATCGACGGTTACCGAAAGCACGTCGCGCGGTCGTATGTTCCTGGTATATGCCCCGAGTTCAGGAGTTCGACTCTCCGTCAGACGCGCCTTTCCCGCCCTCCTCCTGGATCTCCTCCGCCTCCTCGGACGCTTCGGACGCTTCGGCCTCCTCGCCCTCCTCGCCCTCCTCGGCCTCACCCGTCACCAGGGCGAGCTCCCGCGCCGCGTCCGGGCCCTGTTCGAGCAGCGCGCGGAAGCCCGTCTCGTCGAGGATCGGGACCTTCAGCTGCACCGCCTTGTCGTACTTGGAGCCCGGGCTCTCCCCGACGACCACGAAGTGCGTCTTCTTGGACACGGAGCCGGTGACCTTCGCGCCCCGGGTCTGCAGCGCCTCCTTGGCCCCGTCCCTGGTGAAGCCCTGGAGGGTGCCGGTGACCACGGCGGTGATCCCGACCAGCGGACGCGGGCCCGCGTCCGCCGTGGACTCCTCTTCGAGCCGCACCCCGGCGGCCCGCCAACGCTCCACGATCTCGCGGTGCCAGTCGACCGCGAACCAGTCCTTCAGGGAGGCGGCGATGGTGGGGCCGACGCCCTCGGTCGCGGCCAGCTCCTCCTCGCCCGCCTCCGCGATGCGGTCGAGCGACCCGAACTCGCGGGCCAGCGCCTCGGCCGCCACCGGGCCCACGTGCCGGATGGAGAGGCCGGTAATGATCCTGGCCAGCGGCCGGTGCCTGGCCTCCCTGATCGCGTCCAGCATGGCCAGCGCGTTCTTCTTGGGCTCGCCCTGCTGGTTGGCGAAGAAGGTGACGACCTTCGGCTCCCCGGTCTCCGGGTCGCGCTTGGGCAGCCCGGTGTCCTGGTCGAGCACGTAGGACTTGATGGGCAGCAGCTCCTCGACCGTGAGCTCGAACAGCCGGGCCTCGTCCCGCAGGGGCGGCTCGGCCGGTTCGAGCGGTTGGGTGAGCGCGGTGGCCGCGACATAGCCGAAGTGGTCGATGTCCAGGCATCGGCGACTGGCCAGATAGAAGATCCGCTCCCGCAGCTGGGCCGGGCACGATCGGGAGTTGGGGCAGCGCAGATCGATGTCCCCCTCCTTCATGGGCCGCAGCGCGGTGCCGCACTCCGGGCAGTCGGTCGGCATCTCGAACTCGCGCTCGCTGCCGTCCCGCAGGTCGGCCACGGGGCCGAGGATCTCGGGGATCACGTCGCCCGCCTTGCGCAGCACCACGGTGTCCCCGATGAGCACGCCCTTGGCCCTGACCACCTCCTGGTTGTGCAGAGTGGCGAACTCGACCTCGGAACCGGCCACGGTGACCGGCTCCACCACCGCGTACGGCGTGACCCGGCCGGTGCGGCCGACGCCCACCCGGATGTCCACCAGCCTGGTGTTGACCTCCTCCGGCGGGTACTTCCATGCGATGGCCCAACGCGGCGCCCGCGAGGTGCTGCCGAGCCGCCCCTGGAGCCGGATCTCGTCGAGCTTCACCACCACGCCGTCGATCTCGTGCTCCACGGCGTGCCGGTGCTCGCCGTAGTAGGCGACGAACTCCCGCACGCCCTGGAGCGAGTCGACGACCCTGGCGGCCCTGGCGGTGGGCAGGCCCCACTCCTTGAGCAGGTCGTACGCGTGGGAGAGCCGCTCGATCTCGAAGCCGTCCCGCGCGCCGATGCCGTGCACCACCATCTGGAGCGGGCGGCTCGCGGTGATCTTCGGGTCCTTCTGGCGCAGCGAACCGGCGGCCGCGTTGCGCGGGTTGGCGAACGGCTTCTCACCGGCGGCGACCAGCCGCGCGTTCAGCTCCTCGAAGCGCTCCATCGGGAAGAACACCTCGCCGCGGATCTCCACCAGCGCCGGCACCCGGTCGCCGTGCAGCCGCTGCGGCACCTCGGCGATGGTGCGCACGTTGGGTGTGATGTCCTCGCCGGTGCGGCCGTTCCCCCGGGTGGCGGCCCTGGTCAGCCGGCCGTGCTCGTACGTCAGGTTGACCGCGAGGCCGTCCACCTTGAGCTCGCAGAGGAAGTGGTACGGGATGCCGGCCAGTTCCTCGGCGACCCGCTCGGCCCACGCGTCCAGCTCGGTGTCGTCGAACGCGTTGTCCAGCGAGAGCATGCGCTCCCGGTGGTCGACCGAGGTGAACTCCGTCTCGTAGGTGCCGGCGACCTGCTGCGTCGGCGAGTCGGGCGTGCGCAGCTCGGGGTGCTCGTCCTCCAGGGCCTGCAACTCGCGCAGCATCCGGTCGAAATCGGCGTCGCTGATGACCGGCGTGGTCACGTAGTAGCGGAAGCGGTGTTCCTCGACCTGCTCGGCGAGCCGGGCGTGCCGCTCCCTCGCCGCGGGCGGCACCGAGGACCGGGGCACGGAGGACTGCGGCACCGAGGCGCCTCCCACGGAGGGCTCGGCCTTGGCGGATTCGGCCACTGAACTCGTCTCCCGTCACTCAGGGTTGTCCGCGAGGGATCTCGCCGCCCGGACGCAGTGCTCCAACGCGGCCGCCGCGTACGCCGGGGTGGCGCCCGCGAGGCCGCAGGTGGGGGTGATGGCCACGGACTTCGCGAGAAGCTCCGGAGACAGCCCCAGCCTGCGCCAAAGCGATCTGACTCCACTGACAGTACCGGCCGGGTCTGACAATTCACCGGGCGTGGCGCCGGCGCCGGGGATGACACCGGCGAAGAGGGCGATGCCGCCCTCGACGGCCTCCCCGATCATGTCGTCGTCACGTTCGGTGAGGAGTCCGGCGTCGAAGGAGACGGCGGTGGCACCGGCCCGGCGCAACAGCGCGAACGGCACGCCGGGCGCGCAGCTGTGCACCACCACCGGGTCGTCGCCGGCCACCGCGACCAGCCCGCGCAGCGTCTCCTCGGCGACGGCGCGGTCGACGGCCCGGTGGGTGCGGTAGCCGCTGGCCGTGGGCACCCGGCCGGTCAGCACCGCGGTCAGCGACGGCTCGTCCAGCTGGAGCACCACGGTGGCGCCCGGCACCCGGCGGCGCACCTCGGCGAGATGGCCGCGCAGCCCCTCCGCCAGTGAGGCCGCCAGGTCCCGGCAGGCGCCGGCGTCGCCCAGCATGGCCTCGCCGTTGCGTCGTTCCAGGGCGGCGGCCAGCGTCCAGGGGCCGACCGCCGCCACCTTGAGCGCCCCCGTGTAGCCCTGGGTGAACTCCTCCAGCGCGTCCAGGTCCTCACGGAGCCAGGCGCGCGCCCGGCGGGTGTCCCGTCCCGGCCGGTCCCCGACCCGCCAGCCGCTCGGCTCGACCCGGGCGTACAGCTCGACGAGCAGGCCGGCCGTCCGGCCGATCATGTCCGCGCCCGGGCCGCGCGCCGGCAGCTCGGACAGATGGAGCAGCGTCTCCAGGGAGCCGGCCACGATCCTGGCGGCCTCCCTGGCGTCCTCGCCCGGCATCGAGCCGACGCCGGTGGCCGCCGCCGGTCCCCAGGGGAAAGCGTTCGTTGAGGGTTCAGTCACGGGGACAACGTAGACAACGACGGCCGGCCGGTGGTCAGCCGGTGGGGCGCACCGTCAGGTCGGTGACCTCCGCGCCGCGCGGCAGGTCGAGCGCGGTGAGCACGGTGGTCGCGACGTCCGCCGTGGTCAGCCACCGCTCCGGCTCGTAGTCCCGGCCCTCCTGCCGGTGCACCTTCTCCTGCATGGGCGTCGCGGTACGGCCCGGGTAGACGGTCGTGACGCGCACGCCGTTGGCGGCCTCCTCGCCGCGCAGCGCGTCGGCGAGGGCGCGCAACCCGTGCTTGCTGGCGGCGTACGCGCCCCACTCGGGGTACGCGTGCAGCCCGGCGCCGGAGTTGATGAACACGACGTGGCCGCCGGCGGCGCGCAGTTGGGGAAGCAGCAGCCGGGTGAGCTCGGCGGGGGCGATCAGGTTGGTGGTGAGGGTGGAGTGCCAGACCTTGGTGCTGAGTTCGCCGACGGAGCCGAGGTCGACGACGCCCGCGCTGTGGACGAGCGAGTCGACGCGGTCCGGCGGGGACTGGTGGCCGAGCGCCCAGGAGAGCCGGTCGGGCTCCGCGAGGTCGCCGACGAGGGTGCGCGCGCCCGGGAAGAGCGCCTCGAGCTCCCGCGCGCGGCCGGCGTCGCGCGCCCACAGCCACACCTCGTCGCCCCGCTTGGTCAGCCGCTCCGCGACCGCCGCGCCGATTCCCGAACCTGCCCCTGTGATCACATGGGTTGCCATACGACCATGGTCCCCTACGGCCTGGAGCACGAGGAGGAGGACTGCCATGACCACGATGGGATCGGGAGGGGTGGTGCGGATCGCGGTGGGTCAACTGGCCTCCGGGGTCTCGCCGAAGGACAACCTGGCGGCGATCGAACGGGACACCGAGCGGGCGGCGGACCAGGGCGCCGACGTGGTGGTGTTCCCGGAGGCCGCGATGGCACGGTTCGGCATCCCGCTGGGCCCGGTCGCCGAGCCGCTGGACGGCCCGTGGGCGACGGCGGTGCGCGACCTCGCGGCGCGGACCGGAGTGCTCGTGGTGGCGGGCATGTTCACCCCGGCCGAGGACGGCCGGGTCACCAACACCCTGCTGATCACCGGCCGTGGCGTCGACACCCACTACGACAAGGTGCACCTCTTCGACGCGTTCGGCTTCGCCGAGTCGGCGACGGTCGCGCCGGGCGACCGGGCCGTGACAGCCGATCTCGGTGACGTCCGGGTGGGGTTCGCCACCTGCTACGACGTGCGGTTCCCCGGCCTCTTCACCCGGCTCGCCGACGACGGGGCACGGCTGATCCTGGTCCCGGCCTCGTGGGGCGCCGGTCCTGGCAAGCTCGCGCAGTGGGACCTGCTGGTGCGGGCCCGCGCGCTCGACAGCACCTGCTGGATCGTGGCCGCCGGCCAGGCCGACCCGACGACGGTCGGGCCGGCGCCGAAGTCGAAGGCGCCGACGGGGATCGGCCACAGCGCGGTCGTCTCCCCGCTCGGCGAGGTCCGCGCCCGGTTGGGCGCGGCGCCGGGGCTGCTGGTCCACGACGTGGATCTCACGGAGGTGGCGGCGGCCAGGGCGGCCGTCCCGGTCCTGGCGAACCGGCGGGACGTGGCGTGACGGGGGGTTCTCGGCCGGCCGGGGTTGTCCCCACCCACC
>NZ_SMKI01000402.1 GCF_004348415.1 Streptomyces hainanensis | reverse complement strand
GGGCGGGGGAGAACCCCCCGGGGAAAACCGCGGCGCGGCACGGTCCCGCACGGCCATAGGATTGGGGCCGAAACCAGCCCGCGACGAGCAAGAGGATCGCCACATGCCTGGCATCACGCGCGAGGAGGTCGGCCACCTCGCCCGGCTGGCGCGTCTGGAGTTGACCGACGAGGAGCTCGACCACTTCGCCGGACAGCTCGACGACATCATCGGCGCGGTCGCCCGCGTCGCCGACGTCGCCGACGAGGACGTACCGCCGACCTCCCACCCGCTGCCGCTCACCAACGTGACGCGCCCCGACGAGGTGAGGCCGAGCCTGACCCCGCGGCAGGCGCTCTCCGGCGCGCCCGCGCAGGAGCAGCAGCGTTTCAAGGTGCCGCAGATCCTGGGGGAGGAGTGACCGCCGTGGCCGATCTGATTCATCTCACCGCCGCCGAGCTGGCCGCCCGCGTCGCCGACGGCAGCGTCAGCGCCGTCGAGGTCGCCGAGGCCCATCTGGCGCGGATCGACGCCGTCGACGAGAAGGTGCACGCCTTCCTGCACGTGGACCGCGAGGGCGCTCTGGCGCAGGCGCGCGCCGTGGACGAGAGCCGGGCGCGTGGCGAGGAGCTCGGCCCGCTGGCCGGCGTGCCGCTCGCGCTGAAGGACATCTTCACCACCGAGGGCGTGCCCACCACGGTGGGCTCGAAGATCCTCGAGGGGTGGGTGCCGCCGTACGACGCGACCGTGACGAAGCGTCTGAAGGCCGCCGGTGTCGTCATCCTCGGCAAGACCAACATGGACGAGTTCGCGATGGGTTCGTCCACCGAGAACAGCGCGTTCGGCCCGACCGGCAACCCCTGGGACCTCACGCGGATCCCCGGCGGCTCCGGCGGCGGTTCGGCGGCGGCGCTCGCCTCGTTCCAGGCGCCGCTGGCCATCGGTACCGACACCGGCGGTTCGATCCGGCAGCCGGCGTCCGTCACCGGCACGGTCGGCGTCAAGCCCACCTACGGCGGGGTCTCCCGCTACGGCATGGTGGCCTTCTCCTCCTCCCTCGACCAGGGCGGCCCGTGTGCCCGCACCGTGCTGGACGCGGCGCTGCTGCACGAGGCGATCGCCGGTCACGACCCGTTGGACTCGACCTCGATCGAGGCGTCCGTGCCGCCGGTCGTCGAGGCGGCCCGCACCGGGTCGGTCGCCGGCCTGCGGGTCGGCGTGGTCAGGGAGCTCCGCGGCGAGGGTTTCCAGCAGGGCGTGCTGAACCGCTTCGACGAGTCCGTCGAGCTGCTGCGCGGCCTCGGCGCCACGATCGTCGAGCTGTCCTGCCCCTCGTTCGACAAGGCGCTGGCCGCGTACTACCTGATCGCGCCCTCCGAGTGCTCCTCGAACCTGGCCCGTTTCGACGCCATGCGCTACGGGCTGCGGGTCGGCGACGACGGCACCAGGTCGGCCGAGGAGGTCACCTCCCTCACCCGCGAGTCCGGCTTCGGGCCCGAGGTGAAGCGGCGGATCATGCTCGGCACGTACGCCCTGTCCTCCGGCTACTACGACGCCTACTACGGCAGCGCCCAGAAGGTGCGCACCCTGGTGGCGCGCGACTTCGGTCGGGCCTTCGAGCAGGTGGACGTCGTCGTGTCGCCGACCACCCCGACCACCGCGTTCCCGATCGGCGAGCGGGTGGACGACCCGATGGCGATGTACCTCGCCGACCTGTGCACCATCCCGGTGAACCTGGCGGGCAACGCCGCCATGTCGCTGCCGTGCGGTCTGGCCGACGAGGACGGGCTTCCGGTCGGTCTGCAGATCATCGCACCGGCGATGGCCGATGATCGGCTTTACCGCGTCGGAGCGGCCGTCGAGGCCGCGTTCCAGGCACGCTGGGGACACCCGATCCTTGAGGAGGCGCCCGCGCTATGAGCAAGAAGAAGCCGAAGTCCAAGGCCAGCACCTACCTGTCCATCGGCACCACGGTGTTCGGCGCGTTCGGTGTGGCCCGCCAGATTCGCGAGGCCCGTACCGAGGGCGACAAGCTGAGGCTCGCCGACGCCGTCATCACGGGTGCCGCGCTCGTCACCACGGTCGCGCTGCTCGCCCGCGAGCTCCGCCGGATGGCCCAGGACGAGGGCGACGTCCTCGCCGACGAGCGCGGCTGACCGCCCGCGCCGCAAGCCACGCACGCATCCGAGAGGTACTTCTCCCGTGACCGTCACTGACCTGGTGTCGTACGAGGACGCACTCGCGTCCTACGACCCCGTCATGGGCCTTGAGGTCCATGTCGAGCTCGGCACCAAGACCAAGATGTTCTGCGGCTGCGCCACCACGCTGGGCGCGGAGCCCAACTCGCAGACGTGTCCCACCTGCCTCGGCCTGCCGGGATCGCTGCCGGTCGTCAACGCGACCGGCGTCGAGTCCGCCATCCGGATCGGCCTCGCGCTCCACTGCGAGATCGCTGAATGGTGCCGGTTCGCCCGGAAGAACTACTTCTATCCGGACATGCCGAAGAACTTCCAGACCTCGCAGTACGACGAGCCCATCGCGTTCGGCGGCTACCTGGATGTCCAGCTGGCCGACGGCGAGGTCTTCCGGGTCGGCATCGAGCGGGCCCACATGGAGGAGGACACCGGCAAGTCCACCCACATCGGCGGGGCCACCGGCCGCATCCACGGCGCCTCGCACTCGCTGCTCGACTACAACCGGGCCGGCATCCCGCTGATCGAGATCGTCACCAGGCCGATCGAGGGCGCCGGCGAGCGGGCCCCCGAGGTCGCCCGGGCCTACGTCGCCGAGCTGCGCGAGCTGATCAGGGCGCTCGGCGTCTCCGAGGCGCGGATGGAGATGGGCCAGCTCCGCTGCGACGTCAACGTCTCGCTCCGGCCGCACGGCCGGGAGAAGTTCGGCACCCGCAGCGAGACGAAGAACGTCAACTCGCTGCGCAGCGTGGAGCGGGCCGTCCGGTTCGAGATCCAGCGGCACGCGGCGGTGCTCGGCGACGGCGGCACCATCGTCCAGGAGACGCGTCACTTCCACGAGGAGAACGGCACCACCACCTCGGGCCGGGTCAAGGAGGAGGCGGAGGACTACCGCTACTTCCCCGAGCCCGACCTGGTGCCGATCGCCCCGGAGCGGGAGTGGGTGGAGCGGCTGCGGGCCGAGCTGCCCGAGCCCCCGCTGGCGCGGCGGAACCGGCTGCGCGAGGAGTGGGGCATCTCGGCGCACGAGATGCAGTCGGCGCTCAACGCGGGCGCGGTCGAGTCGATCGTCGCCACCATCGAGGCCGGCGCCGACGCGGCGGCCGCCCGCAAGTGGTGGCTGGGCGAGCTGGCCCGCCGGGCCAACGAGCAGGGCGTCGAGCTGTCGTCGCTGCCCATCACCCCGGCGCAGGTGGCGCGGGTGGCGGCGCTGGTCGCCGCCGGCGAGCTCAACGACAAGCTGGGCCGCCAGGTCATCGACGGGGTGCTGGCCGGCGAGGGCGGTCCTGACGAGATCGTCGAGCAGCGCGGGCTGCGGATCGTCAAGGACGAGGGCGCGCTGGGCGCCGCCGTCGACGAGGCGATCGCGGCCAACCCGGCCGTCGCCGACAAGATCAGGGGCGGCAAGACCGCCGCGGCCGGTGCGCTGGTCGGCGCGGTCATGAAGGCGACCAGGGGGCAGGCCGACGCGGGCCGGGCCCGCGAGCTGATCCTGGAGCGGCTCGGCGTCACCGAGTAGCGGCGAGTAAGGCGGCCGGCCCCGGCTAAGGCGGTCGGTACCCCGCGCGTAAGGCCCCGGGCACGCTGCCCGGGGCCTTCGTCTAAGCCGCCGGGGCCGGCGGAACGCGGCGGCCGCCCGATGCGGGGCGCCCCCCTGGGAGAGGAACCTCGAGTCAGCTGGAGGACAGCCGACTCAGGGGAGGACCACCGTGACAGGACTCGAGCAACAGCTCGGGCTCGAACTCCATCGACAGCGCGCGGCCGAGCTCCAACGAGCCGCGGAGGAACACCGGGCGGCGGCCCGGGCCGCCGCCGAGGACGACGAACGCGGGGCGGACGACGAGGCCGAGCCCGCGCCGTCCGACCGGGCGTCAGGCCGGGTGTCCGGCCGGGTGTCCGGCCGGGCGTCCGGCTGGACGACGGTGGCGTGAGGCCCCGGCCCGCCGCCGGGGAGCCGACCCGGGCGGCTCTGCCCCGGGCGATAAGCGGTACCGGGGTGTCAGTCCGCCATGCCATTCTCGGAACCGTGGAGAGCCGTCGGGTCAGCCCCGTGTTCGTCGGCCGCGCCAGCGAGCTGGCCGAGCTGGCGGCCGGGCTTGCCCGGGCCGGGCGCGGGGAACCACAGGCGTATGTGATCGGCGGCGAGGCGGGCATCGGCAAGTCGCGCCTGCTGGACGAGGTGCTGGCGGCCGCCCGCGCCGCCGGCGCCGTCACCGCCGTCGGCTTCTGCGTCGAACTGGGCGCGGACGGCCTGCCGTTCGCGCCGGTGGCCGCGATCCTGCGTTCGCTGCACCGGCAGCTGGGTCCCGAGCTGGCGGCGGCGGTGACGGGGCGGGAGGGGGAGCTGGCCCGGCTGCTGCCCGAGCTCGGCGAGGCCCGCGGCGCCTCGGGTGACGCGCTCGACCGGATGCGGCTCTTCGAGCTGACGGCCCGGATGCTGGAGCGGCTGGCCGCCGACCGGCCGCTGGTGGTGGCCGTCGAGGACCTGCACTGGTCCGACCGCTCCACCCGCGAACTGCTCGGCTACCTGTTCCGTTCGGTGCAGCGCAGCCGGCTGGTCATCCTGGCCACCTACCGGGCGGACGACCTGCACCGCCGCCATCCGCTGCGGCCGTTCCTCGCCGAGCTCGACCGGCTGCGGTCGGTGCGCCGGGTGGAGCTGGCGCGGCTGAGCGACGCCGAGGTGGTGGCCCAGATGGCCGGCATCACCGGCGGCGCCCCGGAGCCGGCCCTGGCCCGCTCGGTGTTCGAGCGCTCGGAGGGCAACCCGTTCTTCGTCGAGGAGCTGACGGCCAGCGGCGGCGGGCGCGGGCTCAGCGAGTCGCTGCGCGACCTGCTGCTGGTGCGCGTCGAGGCGCTGTCGGAGGGCGTGCAGGAGCTGCTGCGGATCGTCGCGGAGGCCGGCTCCTCCGTGGAGCACGCGCTGCTCGCCGAGGTCGCCAGGCTCCCGGAGCCCGAGCTGTTGGCCGCGCTGCGGGCGGCCGTGGGCGGATGTCTGCTGGTGCCCACGGAGGACGGCGACGGCTACCGCTTCCGGCACGCGCTGATGCGCGAGGCCGTGGTCGACGACCTGCTGCCGGGCGAACGCGCCCGGCTCAACCGCCGTTTCGCGAAGGCGCTCGAGGCCGGGCACGGCCTGGTGCCGGAGAGCGAGCGGGCCGCGCGGCTCGCCAGCTACTGGTTCCACGCGGGGGACGGCGCCAAGGCGTTGCCGGCGGTGCTCGCCGCGGCCGGCGAGGCCGGCCGGCGCTACGCGCACGCCGAGCGGCTGCGACTGCTGGAGCGCGGGCTGGAGCTGTGGGACACGGTGCCGGAGCCGGTGCGGGCCGGGCTGCGGCCCGTCGAGCCGATCTGGGCCTACCCGGAGCCCCACACCCCGGGCCGGCCGATGGACTACCCGGACCTGCTGGCCGAGGCCACCATGGCCGCCGTTCTCTCCGAGGAGAAGGACCGGGTGCTGGCCCTCAGCCGGCGGGCGGTGCGGGTGCTCGACGAGCGGGCGGATCCGCTCCGCGCCGCCTGGTTCTGGCTCCAGCGCTCCCGGGCGAGGGCGGGTCTCGGGCGGTACGACGGCGCGGCCGAGCTCGACCGGGCGCGGGAGCTGGTCCAGGGCCTGCCGCCCTCGGTGGTGCACGCCCAGATCCTGGCCCAGGTGGCGGCGCGCAGCACCCTGGAGATGCCGGGCCCCGAGCTGTTCGCGACCGCCGAACACGCCGTGCGGATGGCCCGTCTGGTGGGCGCGGAGCAGACCGAGCTGTACGCCCGGCTCACCCTCGGCTGCGTCATGACGGACTCGGGGGACGTCGCCGCCGGCCTGGCCGAGATGAGCGCGGTGATCGAGCGGTTGATCGAGGCCGGGAACATCGGCCTGATGTCCCGGAGCCTGGTCAACTTCGCGGCGACGCTGGCCGAGGTCGGCGAGTTGGAGCGGTCGTGTCAGGCGGTGGCGCGGGGCATGGACATCGCCCACCGGTTCGGCCTGGAGGACACCAAGGGGTGGCTCTCGGCCAACCAGGCGCAGGTGTGGATCGCGATGGGCCGCTGGCCGGAGGCGGAGGCCGCGGCGGCGGCCGCGCTCCGCCAGGCGAGGGACGTCAGGCCGCGCGCGAGCGCCCGGCTGGCGGCCGGGCATCTGGCGCGCCTCCGGGGCGACATCGAGGCGGCCGGCGAGGCACTGGCCACCACCCGGGCGGAGATCGACACCCCCGACCTCAACCCGAGCATGGTCGTCAACCTCGCTCGCCTCGAGGTGGGCGTCGCCGCGTCCAGGGGCCGGATCGAGGACGTCAGGACGGCGCTGGCCGCCGCGGTGCGCATCGGCTTCCCACCGTTCACCGCCTACCACGCCTGGGAGGTCTTCCTCGCCGCGGCCATGGCCGAGTCCGAGGGGCGCGGGCTGCCCGCGGCCGATCCCGGCCGGCCGGCCGCGGTGGCGGCGATCCGGCGCGCGATGGCCCCGACGCCCCGGGCGAGGCCGATGTGGGCGGCCCTCGGGCGGCTGGTGGACGTCGAGTTGAAGCGGGCCGAAGGGCAGGACACCCCGCACCTGTGGGCGGACGTGCTCGCCGCGCTCGAACCGTTCGGGTTGCCGCACCACCTGGCCGTGGCCCGGCTCGGCTGGGCCGAGGCGCTGCTGGCCGAGGGCGGTCCCGAAGCGCGGGAGCGCGCCGTCGAGCCGCTGCGCCGGGCCGGGGAGACCGCCCTCGCCCTGGGGGCGGCGCCGCTGCGCGAGCGGGTGGCACGGCTGGCGGCCAGGGCCGGGCTCTCGCCGCTGCCGCCCGCGCCGCCCCAGCCGGCCGAGCCCCCCGACCCGGCCGACGCGTTCGGGCTGACCCGTCGTGAGCGTGACGTGCTGGCCCTGGTGGCGTTGGGCCGGAGCAACCGGCAGATAGCCGAGGAGTTGTTCATCTCGCCCAAGACGGCGAGCGTGCACGTCTCCAACATCATGGCCAAGCTGTCGGTCTCGGGCCGGGGTGAGGCGGCGGCGCTGGCCCACCGGCTGCGCCTGGTGCCGCTGCCGGTCGAGGGCTGAGGTCGGTCGAGGGCCTAGGCCGGGCGAGGGGG
>NZ_SMKI01000401.1 GCF_004348415.1 Streptomyces hainanensis | reverse complement strand
GGACGGGTTCCCGTCGCGCCGGCCGAAGCCCGCCGTGGTGAGCGGGATCTGGGTCGGGCCGCCCGAGAAGGAGATCATGTCGGGGTTGAGCCGCAGGTACCACAGGTTCGGGTTTCCCCAGTAGAGGTACGCCTGACCGTTGTCGTCGATGAACACGGCGGGGTCGATCTCGCCGTTCTCGACCAGCGGCCGGCCCAGGGCGTCCCGGAAGGGGCCGGTGGGGCTGTCCGAGACGGCCACGCCGATGGCCATCCGCCCGGTCGCCCGGTTGGTCACCGGCACGTACCAGTAGAACTGGCCGTTCCTGGCCACGACATGGCCCGCCCAGGCGTCGGCACTCGCCCAGCTGAACGTGGCCAGGCTCAACGGGGAGCCGTGATCGGTCCAGTTCACCATGTCCGAGGACGAGAACACCCGCCAGTCCCGCATGGTGAAGTACGTCGAACCGTCCTCGTCGTGCCCGGTGTAGAGGTACACCCGGTCGTTGTGGACGAGGGGCGCGGGGTCGGCGGTGTAGATCGTCTGGACGATCGGGTTGTCCGCCCTCGCCGCGCCGCCCTGGAACAGGGTCGCGACGCACAGCAGGCTCACCAGCCAGGCGATGCCGCGCCTGGAGGTCAGGCGAGCCAGGAGCGGTGGTCTCGGTGTCACGGTCACTCCTCAGATGGTGGGTTCCGGTCGTGCCGGGAGGGCGACTCGGCGAAGCGGCCCCTCGGCGTGACCGTCGTGGGTCGCCGCTTCTCAGGAGCGGGTCCATCGCTGGTTGGACTGGCCGTTGCAGGTCCACAGGATGGCTCTCGACCCGTTGGCGGTGCCGGCCTGGTCGACGTCGAGGCACAGGCCGGAGTGGACGTTGCGGATCGATCCGTCGGCGGTCAGCGTCCACCGTTGGTTGTTCTGGCCGTTGCACGGCCAGGTGACCACCGGCGTCCCGTTGGTGGTGCCCTGGTTGGAGGCGTCGAGGCACTTGTCGCCGAAGACCCGGATCTCGCCGCCGGCCCAGGTGGTCCAGGTTTGGTTCGCGGCGGTGTGGCAGTCCCAGATCAGCGTGGTCGCGCCCGGGGCGGTCGAGGCGTTGTCGACGTCGAGGCAGCGGCCGGAGCCGGCACCGCGCAGCCGGGAGGTGGTGTTCTCCAGGGGGGTGCCGCCGGAGACCCGGTAGGCGGCGACGCCGTGTGCCGGGACGCTGGCGGAGATCTGGCCGCCGCTGGAGGAAGTGCCGCCGGTCCACAGGTCGGTGAGGGTGAACGAGCCGCCGGACAGACCGACCTGGGCGGCCGTGGTGGTGATCGTGGCGGTGGTGCCACCGCGGTTGAACAGGCCGACCGCGACGGAGCCGTCGGACAGCGGCTTGGCGAACACCTCGACGTTGCCGTCGTCGCGCACTCGTCGCCCGCCGGCGCCCAGCGGGTCCTGGTTCACGGCGAGCAGTCGCGGGTTGCGCAGGATCGCGCTGACGTCGGCGGACATGGTGCGGATGTCGTTGCCCGCCATCAGCGGTGCGGCCATCAGGGCCCACAGCGCGAAGTGCGCCCGCGCCTCGGTCAGGGTGAGCCCCGGCCGGCCCACGACCAGCATGTCCGGGTCGTTCCAGTGGCCTGGACCGGCCTGGGCGGCCAGCGGGGCGTTGATGTCGACGACGTTGCCCACGCCCATCGGGTAGCTGTTGGTGTTGCCGTTCTGCCAGATGTCCAGCAGGTCCTCGGTGGTGCGCCACAGGTCGGCGACCTGCCCCCAGTCGTAGCTGGCGCCGGTGATCGCGTGGAAGCTGTTGGGGTTGATGCTGTAGACGATCGGACGTCCCGTGGCGCGCAGGGCGTCCCGCATCAGCGTGAACCGGGCGATCTGTTCCTCACGGGTGCCATCCGGGGAACACCAGTCGTACTTGAGGTAGTCGACCCCCCAGGAGGCGAAGGCGTTCGCGTCCCGCACCTCGTGCCCCATGCTGCCGGTGGAGCCGGGGTGCGTGCCGACGCGCTGGGCGCAGGTGCGCTCGGTGGGTACCTGGTAGATGCCGAACTTGAGGCCCCGGCTGTGGATGTAGTCGCCCAGGGCCCGCATGCCGCTGGGGAACCGGGTCGGATGCGCGCGCAGGTTGCCCTGGGCGTCGCGCTGCGGGTCGAACCAGCAGTCGTCGACGACCACGTACTCGTAGCCGGCGTCCCGCATGCCCGAACTCACCATGGCGTCCGCGGCCTGGCGGATCACCGTCTCGTTGACGCCGGCGCAGCCGAAGCTGTTCCAACTGTTCCACCCCAACGGCGGGGTGAGCGCCGGGCTCCCGGGCGCGGCCTGGGCCGGCGCGGCCTCGGCCGGCGGCTGGGCCGGCGCGGCCTGGGCCGGCGGCTGGGCCGGCGTCATGAGGAGCATCGTCATCGCGGCGGCCAGGCCTGCCAGCAGGTGGGGCAGCCGTCCGCGGATCAACGTTCGCATTGTCTGGCCCTTTCTCGACGGAGGTGGGGTGGCAGCGGGCTAGAACTGGGTGATGAACCGCCAGGTCTCGCCGGGGAGCCAGGTGCGGGAGCCGCTGTCGCCGGGCGCGCCGTCCTGCGGGGCGGCGATGTGGCCTCCGTCGAACGCGGCCCACGTGACCGGTCGTCCGCCCGCGCACCCGGAGTACGTCGTGGTGACGTGCCGCAGGCTGCCCTGGGCCGGCTCGGGCGGGTTCTGCGCGGCGCAGCCGTTGTTCCTGACGAACCGGTCGCGCATCGAGCGTCCGCCCGCGATGTTGTCGCTGACGCCGTGTGCCGCGAAGTAGGCGACCGGTCCGGTGCCGCCGCCGCAACCGCTGATCTGGCCGGGGGCGCCGTAGACCGCGACGCCGCGGAAGACGTTCGGCCGGGAGCAGGCCAGGGAGTAGCTCATCGCTCCTCCGTAGCTGAAGCCGAGGGCGAAACGCCTGCTGGTGTCGACGCAGAGGTCGGCCTCGAGCCGCCGCAGCAGGTCGTCGACGAAGGTGACGTCCTCGCCGCCGGCGTTGGCCCAGCCGTTGCCGATGCCCTGCGGGGCGACGAAGATGGTGCTGTTGTTCGCGAGCCGCTTGAGGCCGTAGTAGGCCCAGACGTCCCGCTCCACGGTCTGGCCGGTGGCGACGTCGGTGGCGGTGCCGCCCCACCAGTGGAAGCCGAGGACCAGCCGGTAGGGGCGGTTGCGGTCGTAGCCGTCGGGGACGTCCAGGATGAAGTCGCGGTTCCTGCCGCCGCTCTGGATCGTGTGGGTGCCGTCGCCCAGCGTGGGTGCCTGGCCGCACGCGGCCGACGCCGCGGCCGCGCGCTCGGCCCCGGGCCGTTCGGCGGCCGCCCCTGGCGTGCCGGCCGCTGCCTGGCCGCCCATGACCAGGGCGAGAAGTGCCGCGACCACGAGGGGCACGGACAAGGACGCGCGCCTCGACATCCTGCGGCTCCCTCGGCTGTTGAACATGCCTGACATGGATCTCTCCTCGATGCCAGGGAAGCGTCCGAGGTCGGTGCCGCGCGCGAAGCGCTACGACAGGGGCAGGGGGAAGCGCGGACGGTTCCATGGCGGCTCTGCCGAAGGCCCCGCCACACGGGAGCGCCTGTCGTCCTCAGGCGTTGGGCATCGTGACGCACGTGTGGTGGGGGCCACCGGTACGGAAGGTGGATGGTGCGCGTGCTGCCGTGCGATGGCCGGCGTTCGAGGTTGCGAACGCCTGTCGGGTCGTCAGACATGGAGCATAGGAGCGTCGCGTTCGGTGTCAACCACTCCGTCGGGTAATGGTTTCGAGGAGATGAGCGGAATTCAGTCGCCGAGTAGGGGTGTAAGTGGGGTGAACCGGCGCATTCTCTTCGGCGGGCGCGAGTCGGGAGGCTCCGAAACGATCGCTGCTACGGGGCGGAGACCGCGCGGCGAGGAGAGTCCGCCCCGGCGAGGCGCGTAGGCGGCGCTCGGCTGCGCATTTTTCCGCATGGAGGAAAATGTGCGAGCTCTATTTCTCATGCATGGAACTCGTGAGAGGTTGAGCCCATGGCAGCACAACAGCGTGGACTCAACGACGGGCCGGTCCTGGTGGTCGGCGGCGGCCCGGTGGGGATGGTGGCCGCCGCCTGGCTGGCCCGTCTCGACGTGCCGGTCGTCCTCATCGAGGCCGAGGACGAGCCGAAGACCGACTGGCGGGCCTCGACCTTTCACGCGGCGACCCTGGAACTCCTCGACGAACTCGGCGTCGCCGAGCAGATGCACGCCGAGGGCCTGCGCGTGCCGATCTACCACTTCCGGGACCGCGCGGAGGGGCTGATAGCCGAGTTCGACTTCCGGCTGTTGGCGGACGAGACGCCGTTCCCCTACCGGCTTCAGCTCAACCAGCAGCACCTGGTCCGGATGCTGCACCAGCGGCTGCGCGCCACCCCGGGGGTCGAGCTGCGCTTCGGCAGCCGGGTCACCGGCGTGCGGCAGCGGCCCGGCGGCGGGGTGACGGTCTCGCTCGGGACCGCGACCGGGTCCGAGGAGCTGACCGGCTCGTACGTGATCGGCGCCGACGGAGCCGGCAGCACGGTGCGCGGCGCGCTGGGCGTCGCGTTCACCGGCTTCACCTATCCGGAGCGCTTCCTGATCGCCAGCACCTCCGTCGACCTCGCCCAGGTGCTGCCGGGGATCGCCGAGGTCAACTACGTGGCCGATCCGCGCGAGTGGCTCTTCCTGTTGCGCACCCCGGAGTCCTGGCGCGCCGTCTGGCCGGTGCCCGCCGAGCAGAGCGAGGCGGAGGCGCTGCACGAGGACACCCTGCGCCGCCAGTTCCAGGGGGTGGCCCCCCGGGCGGAGGGCTATCCGATCATCGACCGCCAGCTCTACCGGGTCCACCAGCGGGTCGCCGAGACCTTCCGGGTCGGTGACGTGCTGCTGGTCGGGGACGCCGCGCACATCAACAGCCCGATGGGCGGAGTCGGCCTCAACAGCGGCATCCACGACGCGGTCGACCTGGCCCGTCGCATCGGGCGGATCGCGGGGGGCGGCGCCGACGCGGACGCCGAGTTGGACGCCTTCGCCGAACGCCGCCACCGGGTCGCCGTGGAGTACGTCCAGGCCGACACCCAGCGCAACACCGAGCGGCTGAGGGAGACCGACGAGACCCGCCGCCGCGCCGCGCACGACGAGATGCGGGCCATCGCGTCCGACCCGGAGCGCGCCCGCGGCTACATGCGCCGCGTCTCGCTGCTGGAGAGCGTGCGCCGCTTCGGGATCGGCCTCCCGCCCGGGAGCACGCCGGAACCCGCCGGCACCCACGCGCCCTGACCCCCACCCGCACCCATCAGCCGACGATCTGGAGGCCCGCCCATGTCCACCGCCGAGGAGACCCCGGAGACCTCGGAGACCCGGGAGTCCCGGGTGCCACAGGAGACCGACCCGGAGCTGCGCGCCCTCTACCGGGACATCGAAGCCGCCGAGTTGCGCCCGCTGTGGACCATCACCGAGCAACTGCTCACCCCGACGCCCCGGCCCCGGGCGGTGCCCTGGCTCTGGCGTTCCTCGGACCTGCGCCCGCTGGCCGAACGCGCCATCCGGCTGGTGCCGGTGGAGCGCGGCGGGGAGCGCCGGGTGCTGTCGTTGACCAACCCGGGTCTTGGCGGCCGGCCCTACGCGGCCGGCACCCTCTGGGGCGCGCTCCAGTGCCTCGGCCCCCGGGAGACCGCTCCCGCGCACCGGCACACCCCGGGCGCCATCCGCTTCGTCGTCGAGGGCGAGGGGGTGTGGACCACGGTGGACGGTGACGCCTGCGACATGCGCCCCGGCGACCTGGTGCTCACCCCCGGTGGCGCCTGGCACGACCACGCCAACGGCGGGGACGGCCACATGTACTGGTTCGACGGCCTCGACCTGCCGATGATCGAGGCCCTGGACGCGATCTTCTTCGAGCCGCACCCCGAGCTGCGGCAGCCGGTGGTGGGCGAACACAACCGGTCCGAGCGGGAGTTCGGAGAGGCCGGGGGCGCGCTTGCCGACACCATGGTGGCCGGCGCGGTGCGCGGCCCGCTCGACGCGGAGCCCTCCGCGTTGCTGGTCTACCGCTGGGCGGAGACCGACCGGCGGCTCACCGAGCTGGCCGCGGGAAGCGACGCGCCACTGGTCGGCGTGGAGTTCACCAACCCGCGCTCCGGCGCCAGCGTGCTGCCCACCCTCTCCTGCGGCATGCACCGGGTGCGGCCGGGCGGCGGGTCCACCCCCGTGCGGCGCACCGGCAACCGGATCTACGTGGTCTTCCGGGGGGCCGGTCACAGCGTGCTCGACGGGCGCCGCTTCGACTGGACCGCGGGCGACATGTTCGTGGTCCCCTCCTGGGTGGCCGAGGAGCACCACAGCGTCGAGGGCGCGGACCTGTTCTCGCTCGGCGACGACCCGGTGCTCCGCGCGCTGGGCGTCTACCGCGAGGAGCGCCTGCCGGCCGCCCAGGAGATCACCGATGTCTTCGGCTGAGCCCACCGCCGGCCGCTACCTGCTGATCTGGCTGGTCTTCCGCGTCGAGCTGGGCGCCGGCCTGATCAAGTGGCGCGGCGACCCCTGCTGGCGCCGGCTGACCTGCCTCTACCACCACCACGAGACCCAGCCCATGCCAGGACCGTTCAGCTGGCACTTCCACCACCTCCCCCGCCCGCTGCACCGGGTGGAGGCGGCCGCCAACCACGTCGCCCAACTGCTGGTGCCGTTCGGCCTCTTCCTCCCCCAGCCGGCGGCCACGTGGGCGGCCGTGGTGGTGATCGTCACCCAGCTCTGGCTCGTCCTCTCCGGAAACTTCGCCTGGCTCAACTGGTTGACGCTGCTCCTCGCCTGCGCGGCCGTCGACGGCGCCCTGGCCGCCCGCTGGATCCCGGTGCTCCCGGCCCCGCCGGCGCACCAACCCGACCCGCCGATCTGGTTCACGGTGATCGTCCTCGCGGCCGCGGCCCTGGTCGCCGTCCTCAGCTTCCGCCCGGTCCGCAACCTGCTCTCCCCCGGCCAGGAGATGAACCGCAGCTACGACAGCCTGCACCTGGTCAACACGTACGGCGCCTTCGGCACCGTCACCCGGGTCCGCCACGAGATCGTCCTGGAGGGCACCGCCGACCCGGACCCGTCCGAGACCAGCCGGTGGCTGGCGTACGAGTTCCACGGCAAGCCGGGCGACGTGCGCCGCCGCCCGCGCCAGTTCGCCCCCTTCCACCTCCGCCTCGACTGGCTGATGTGGTTCGAGGGCCTGCGCCCCTTCACTCCCAGCCCGTGGCTCCGCGCCCTCGTCCGGCGCCTCCGCGCCGGCGACCCCCGGCTGCTGCGCCTGCTCCGCGGCAACCCCTTCCC
>NZ_SMKI01000400.1 GCF_004348415.1 Streptomyces hainanensis | reverse complement strand
GTCCGCGACCAGCACCGGGGTGCGGTGCCGCCGGGGCAGCCCGGGCGCGGCGTGCCGCCCGTCGTCCTCGCGGGCGGGGCCGTGTTCGGCGGGGTGGGCCTCGTGCTCGGACGGTTCGGGGGCCCTCGGCTCGGGGACGGCGGGGCCGAGGACCATGTCGGGGGCGCCGACCGGCGCCTCCAGTTCGACCGGGCCGCCGCGCAGCGCGGGGCGTTCGGGCCGCCCCGGCAGCCGGTCGCGCTCGCCCGGAAGCTCGCGGGTCTCGGTCAGCAGCTCGCCGGGGACCAGGGCGACGGCGGTGGTGCCGCCGTAGGGCGAGTCCCGCAGCGAGACCCTGATGCCGTGGCGCGCGGCGAGCCTGGCGACGACGAAGAGGCCGATCCGGTCGGTGTCGGACGGCTCGAACTCGGGCGGATCCGCCAGCCGGCGGTTGGCCTCCCGCAGGGCGTCGGCGGTCATGCCGAGGCCGCGGTCGTGGATCTCCAGGGTGAAGCCGTGCGGCACCCGCTCGCCGTCGACCTGCACGGCGGTGTGCGGGGGCGAGAAGAGGGTGGCGTTCTCCAGGAGTTCGGCGACGAGGTGGACGAGGTCGGCCACCGCGCCCCCGGAGACGGCGAGGGCCGGCAGCCGGCGGACCTCGACCCGCTCGAAGTCCTCGACCTCGTCGACGGCGGCCCGCACCACGTCCATCAGCTGCTCGGGCTTGCGCCACTGGCGGGCCGGGGCCGCGCCGGACAGCAGCACGAGACCGTCGGCGTGCCGGCGCATGCGGGTGGCCAGGTGGTTGAGGCGGACGATGTCGGCGAGGTTCGCCGAGTCGGCGGTGCGCCCCTCGAGGCCGTCGAGCAGGCTCAGCTGACGGTGCAGCAGGACCTGGCTGCGGCGGGCCAGGTTGACGAACACCTCGGACATGCCACGCCGGGTGTGGGCGCGCTGCACGGCGGCGGAGACGGCCTCGCGCTGGAGGGTGTTGAGGGAGCGGCCGATGCGGCCGAACTCGTCCGGGCCGTACTCCAGGCGCG
The DNA here is from genome assembly GCF_004348415.1 of Streptomyces hainanensis. Taxonomy (GTDB): domain Bacteria; phylum Actinomycetota; class Actinomycetes; order Streptomycetales; family Streptomycetaceae; genus Streptomyces; species Streptomyces hainanensis. The sequence goes on along the minus strand of NZ_SMKI01000400.1, from coordinate 6,296 downwards.
GCGCCTCGGTCTCCACGTCCACGTGCTCGCCGGCCGCGAGCCGGCGGGTGACACCGGGCAGCCGGACCTCGGCCGCGTCGGTCGCCTCGCGGGCCAGGCCGCGCAGGTCGCCGCTGAGGTCGCGGCCGACGCGGAGGGCGACGGCGGCCGAGACCACCACGGCCACCAGCCCGAGGCCGCCCATCAGCCAGGCGCGGACCGCCGCGTCCGAGGTCCTGGGGTCGAGCCGGTCCTGGTAGCGCTGGTCGGCCTCCCGGCCGAGCTCCGCGAGCTGGTCGAGGGCGGACGCGCCGGTCTCCTGCCAGGTGTCGGCCTGGACGGCGGCGGTGCTCCCCTGGAGCAGGCTCTCCTCGGCGGAGGCCAGGATCCGGCCGGTGCCGCTGTCCCAGAAGGCCTCGTGTGCCTGCCGGTCCTCCAGCGTCAGGTCGGGGAGGTGGGTGTCGTAGGCCAGCTCGCGCTGGGCCATCCGGTCGGCGAGGGCGCGGAGTTCCCCTTCGCTGGTGCGCCCGGCGGCCAGTGCGCCGGCGATCAGGGCGTCCTCCGCCGAGAGGGACTCGCGGGCCTGGGCGAGGCCGACGACGGCGCGGCCGTGCCGGTCGAGGTCGGGGTCGTCGACCGGCTGGAGCGACGACTGCACCCGGAAGGCGAGGGCGACGACGTCGCCGTAGGCGTCCAGGGCGCCGGTGCGCGAGATGGTGTTGCTCTCCACCTGGCCACGCAGCTGGTCGAGGCCGTCCAGCGCGGACACCATCCGGTCGAGGCGCTCGCGGGCCGACGTGCGCAGGCCGCCACGGGCCTCGGCCGCGCCGTGCCTGGCCAGGGTGGCGGCCTGGTCGGTCTCCTGCCTGATCTCCCGCAGTTCGCTGAGCGAGTCGGCCCGCCTCGGGTCGCCGAGGTAGACGAGGGTCTGGCGACGCTCGCGCTGCGCGGCCAGGGCCACCTCCCGGGTCGGATCGCCCAGGGCCGAGGCGGCGTCGGACGCGGCGCCGACGGATCTCGCCTCGCCGACGGCGTCGGTGGCCGCGAAGGCCCAGACCGACACGAGCGACAGCAGGGGCACCAGCACCAGCGCGCCCGTCTTCCGCCGGATCGACTTGCCGCGAAAGCCCATGCCCTCCCCTTGGGTTCCGTGCGACGACGCGGGAGTTCCCGCCACCGCCAGCGCGAGCCTACTACCGGTGCCCCGGCCGCCACCCGGGTATCGGCCGGGTGGGGCGAGGAGTTGACCCGACGCGGAGCGCCCCATCCTGGCCCCTGCTCCGAGGACCCGCAAGGCGTTCTACCATGGATGGGGAGGACATATCTGCGCATCTTTGGCGGTCAGGGAGCGAAGCCGGAGTGTACGCGAGACCCCGCATGCCGGATCCGGTGCGTGCCGCCGCCGTGCGTGCCGTCATCATCATCGCACTGACGCTCACTCAGGTCGTGGTCGCGTTGCTGTGCACCCTGGCCGGGTCGTGGCTGGCCATGCCGATGGCGCTGTCCTCCATCGGCAGCACCATGGTGGCCACCTGGGCGGTGCTCGACATCTGGATCACCCGGCAGGCCTGGCGGCAGCGGGACGGGGTGGTGTCGATGCCGAGCAGCGCCGCCAGGCGCCGGCCGATGGGGCGTCAGTGAGCCTCCGCCGCGCGGGGCCTGCGGAAGACGCGGGTGGCGGTGATCTCCCCGTGCACCGGCTCGGCCGACGGGTCCTGCTGCGGCAGGCCGGGGCGCAGGTGCTCCTCGACGCTGATGTACTTGAGGCCGGCGCGTAGGTCGGCGTCGTTGCGCAGCCGGATCACCAGCGGGAACTCGGCCAGAGCCGTGGTGTCGAACAGGCCGGTGGTGTAGAGGAGTTGGACGCCGAGGGCGTCGGCCACCGCGCGTTGCAGCTCCAGCAGGTAGGTGGCGTTGGCCCGGCCGATCGGGTTGTCGAGGAAGAGGGTGCCGGCGTGCCGGTGCCGGTCGCGGCCGCGGTCGTTGCCGCGGAGCGCGGCCATGGTGCAGTAGAGGGCGATGGCGGCGGTGAGCAACTGGCCGCCGGAGAACACGTCGCCCATCTGCCCGACCGGGACGCGCTCGGCGCGCAGCACGGCGTCCGGCTTGAGGATCTCGACGCGCACCCCCTTCGGCGCGAGTGCCGCCTGCACGCCGCGCAGCAGCAGGGAGACGCCGTCGCGGCGCAGATCCGAGTTCTTGCGGACGGCGGCCCTGGTGGTCTCGTCGATGACCTCGCCGAGCCGCTCGGCGAGGGTGGCCTGGTCGGGGTCCTCGAAGCGGATGCGCAGGAACTCCTGGCCCGACCACTCGCCGAGCCCCTCGGGGAGCCGGGAGAGCCGCTGGGCCGAGCGGAGGGTGGCCAGGGCCGACTCCACCAGGCCGCGCAGCCGGTCGACGATGCCGTCCCGGTTGCGCTCCAACTGCTCCAGTTCGTCGGTGAGGACGCGCAGCCGGGGGGCGAACGCCTCGGCCCAGGCGGCGGCGTTGGCGGGCAGGGCCGCGGCCGGCAGCTCGCGGATCTGCTGCCTGGCCGGGGTGCGCACCTGCTCGTAGCGGGTGGAGTTGGCGTGCCTGACCAGCCGGTCGCCGGCCTCCCTGACGGCGGCCTCGGCGGCGGCCAGGGCGGCGGCATGGGTGCGCAGGGCCCGGCGGGCGTCGGCGGCGGCCTGGCGGGCCTCGGCGAGGCCGCCCTGGTAGGGCTCGGCGGGAGGCTCGGCGGCGGCCTCGCCCGCGTCGGCCGAGGCGGCGCCGGGCGCCGGGTCGCGGAGCTGGTCGCGGAGCGACACCGCCGTCTCCTCGAAGCCGCCGGCGGCCTCCTGGGCGGTTCGGTGGTCGCGCAGCAGGTCCTCGTGGGCGGCCACGGCGGAAGCGTGGGCGTCCTCGTGGGCGGCCAGCTCGGCGGTGGCGGCGCGCAGCAGGTCCTTAGCGCCTGCCGCGTCCGCCGGGATCCGCTCGGCCGGCAGCTCGATGTGTGCCCCGCCTTCGGTGGGGGCCAGCCGCTCGGCCTCGCCGCGCAGCCTGCCGAGCTGCTCGCTGGCGGTGGAGGCGCGGGACTCGAGCAGCTGCACCAGGGACTCGGCGCGGGCCGCCGCGGCCTGCCGCGACGGGCCGTCGGCGCCCTCGAGGCCTTCGAGGAGCCGGGCGGCGCGGGTGCGGACCTTGTTGCTCAGCCGGTCGAGCGCGGCGAGCGCCGCGCTCTCGTCGCCCTCGGCCCGCGCCTGCTCGGCACGCAGGTCGGCGCCGACGCCGACCTTCTCGTACAGCTGGGAGGCCGAGCGGTACGCCTCGCGCAGCGCCGGCAGGGAGGGGGAGCCCTCGGCCGGCGCCGACTCGGGCTCGCCGTCGTCCGGGACGCCGGTGACCTCGGCGCGCTCGGCCCGCAGGGCGCGGGCGGTGCGGCGGGCGTCGTCGGCGACGCGCTGCACGGTGCGCCGGTCCTCGTCGGCGGCGCGGGCCCGCTCCAACTCGGCGGCGGCGGCCTCGGCCGCCTCGGCCGCCTCGACGCCCAGCTCCCTGAGCCTGGTGCTCCAGCGGGGGCGCTCGCGGAGCCGGAAGGCGAGCCCGGCCAACGCGTCGGCGGCGCGGCGGGCGTGCTGGGCGGCCTCCTGCCGTTCGTCCCTGGCGCCGGCGGCCTGGGTGGCGACCTCCTCCGTCTCGGCGCGCACGGCCGCGGCCTCGACGAGCTGCCGGCCGGCGGCCTCGGCCTCGGCCGCCGCCCGCTGGGCGGCGGCCGCCAGCTCGGCGAGGCGGCCCGCCGGGCAGCCGGCGCGCCAGGAGGCGAGCCGGGCCGCCAGGGTGCGGTCGGCGGTGACGCGGCCGGCCAGGTCGCGGATCTCGGTGTCGCGCCCACCGGCGCGCTCGCGCAGGGCGCGGCGCTCGTCGTCGGCGGCGCGCTCGTCGTGCATGGCCGGGTTGGGCGTGACCAGGAAGACGCCGCTGTCGGGGCCGCCGGGCGGCGGAGTGGGGGCGAGCAGCGCGGCGGCGGTGCCGACGGCGACGGCGGAGCGGGGCAGCAGCGCGGCGCCGGCCAGCGCCTCGCGGGCGCGGGCGTGGCTGGCGGGGTCGGTGATGACCACGCCGTCCACCAGCTCGGGGCGGGCGGCGAGGACCGTGGCGTGGTCGGCCGGGTTCACGGCCTGGGCCAGGTACCGCCAGCCGGGGAGGGCCGGGATGCCGTGCTCGCCGAGGAACTCGACGGTGGCCAGCACGTCGGGGCCCGGCGGGAGCAGGCCGCCGTCGCCGAGGGCGGCGAGGATGCGGGAGTCGTCGGCGGCGGCGGTGCGCAGCTCGAACAGCTGCCGCTCGGCGGCGGTGACCCGCTCGTCGAGGAGTTCGGCCAGCTGCTCGGCGGCGCGGTCGAGATCCTCCGCGGTGAGGGCCGGGCCCTCGGACTCGACGGGCAGGCCGAGCAGTTCGGCGATCCGGGCCTCGGCCGCCAGGGTCGCCGCGGTGCGCCGCTCGGCGGCCCAGGCGCCCTCGGCGGCCTGGGCGGCGTCCGCGGCGCGGGCGGCGGCCAGCTCGGCCCTGGTGTGGTCGGCCGAGGCGGCGCGGGACGCTTCGGCGGTGCGACGGGCGGCCTCCCGCGCGGTCTCGAAGGCGGCGACCGCGGCCCGCTCGGCGTCGGTGGCGGCGAGCGCGGCCCTGGCCGGGTCGGCCCCGTCGAGCCAGCCGGCGCGCACCGCCTGCTCGGTCTCCTGCTCGACCTCGGCCAGCCGCTGGCGCAGGTGTTCGCTCTCGCTGCGCGCCCGCTGGGCCTCGGTGGCGGCGGTGGTGGCGTCGCGGTGGGCGGCCTCGGCCTCGGCCTGCAGCGTGGCGGAGCGGTCCTCCTCCTCGGCCGCGGCGCGCTCGCTGGACCCGGCCGCGGTGTGCAGGGCCCTGACCAGGGCCGCGGCCGCCCGACCGCGGGCGGCGAGCGCCGGGGCCGCGTCCCGCTCGGCCTCGCGGATGGCGGCGGCGACCCGGGCCGAGCGGTCGGCGGCGGCCCGGTGTTGGAGGACCGTCTCGGCGGCCTGCCAGGCGGCGTGCAGGGTGCGGGCCTCGGTGAGCTCGCGGCGCCCGGCGGCCGCCGACTTCTCGGCCGCGGCGAGCGCCAACGAGGCGTGCCGGTAGGCCAGTTCGGCGGCGACGCGGGCCGCGGTGGCGCGGGCGCGCTCGGCGTCGGTGACGGCGTGCGCGGCGGTGGCGACGCCCTCGGCGAGCTCGGCGGCGCGGGCGCGCTCGGCCGCGCCTCGGGCGGCGAGCAGCCCGGCGAGCGCGCGGGCCCGGTGCTCGGCAGCGAGGTGGACGGTGCGGGACGCGTCCCGCTCACCGGCGGCCTGGCCGATCCGGGTGAGCAGGTCGAGCGAGCCGGCCGTGAACTCGCGCTCGGCGCCCAGCTCGGCGCGCCGGCCGAGTTTGTGGGCGAAGCCGTGCACCAGGTCGGCGAGGCCGTCGGTGTCGCGGGTGTCGGTGACGGCGCGCAGCAGCAGGTCGGTGAAGTCGGAGTCGTTCTTGACGGCGAACAGGCCGGCGGCCTCGCCCTCGTCGGCGTTCATCTCGCGCTGGTAGCGGAAGAGTTCGGGGTCGAGGCCGAGCCGGTTGAGGTGCTCGACCCAGCGCTCGTGGATCTCCTCCCAGACGACGTCGAGGTTGGGGTAGGCCCGGCCGGTCTCGGTGAGGACGTCGCGGAAGCCCTTCATGGTGCGGCGGCGGCCGGCGGCGCCCGAGGTGCCGTCCGCGCGCGGGCGCAGGGCGCTGGACTCGGCGACGGGCAGCGAGTCCAGGCTCATCCCGGGGCCGGGCCGGAACGAGTACCAGGCCTCGGCGAACTTGCGGGGGTCGCCTGAGACCTGGCGGCCGCGCCACTCGCTGACCTTGCCGACGACGACGGTCTCGCCGGTGAGGGTGTGCTGCCACTCCAGCGCGACGTGGCCGCAGTCGTCGGCCAGCAGGAACTTGCGCAGCACGCCCGAGCTGGCCCCGCCCAGCGTGTTGCGGTGACCGGGGAGCATCACCGAGAAGATGAGCTTGAGCAGCACGGACTTGCCGCCGCCGTTCTCCAGGAAGAGCACCCCGGCGGGCGCCGGGCGGCGCGGCGGGCCGACGGGCTCGTCCTCGAAGAAGTCCGCCTGGGCGGGCGCCGGCCGGGGTACCGGGTCGCCGACGCCGCGCAGGTCGAGCACGGTGTCGGCGTAGCGGGCGCCGGCGGGTCCGCCGGCGTCGGCCACAGCAGGCCGGCGCCGTAGCGGGCCGCCGTGCCGAGGGCGCCGCCGGCGGCGACGGCCGCCAGCACGGGCCCCTGCCCGCGCCATGGCGCGGGCGCGGGCGGCGGCGTG
>NZ_SMKI01000003.1 GCF_004348415.1 Streptomyces hainanensis | reverse complement strand
GCACCCACCCCCACGTGACACCACCCCCCAGGAAACACAGGAGCCGTCATGTGTTACGGATTCGACGGAGACAGATCCCTCACCGACTCACTCGCCGCCCGGGGCCTGGGCCGCCGCACGCTGCTGCGCGGCGCCGCCCTCGGCGCGATCGGCGCCGGCGCCGCCTTCGCCGCCGCCCCGACCGCCGTCGCGCACGGCAACGGGCACGGCCACGGCAACTCCCTCGTCCCGCGGAGCAAGATCAGCGTCCAGCTCTACACGCTCCGCGCGGACCTGGGCGGCGCGGCCGGCTACGACGCCACCCTCCGCTCGCTCGCCAGGATCGGCTACCGCAAGGTCGAGCAGGCCGGCTACTACGGCCGCACCGCCCGCGAACTGCGCCGCTTCCACGACAGCCTCGGCATCCGCACCACCTCCAGCCACGACGGGATCAGCGCCGACGACGCGGCCCTCGCCACCAAGCTGGAGAACGCCCGCATCATGGGCCAGAAGTACCTCAACGTGCCCTACCTCGCGTCCACCAACGCCGAGGACTGGTACCAGTGGGCCGAGCGGATGAACGTCGAGGCCCGCGCCGCGCGCCGCCACGGGCTCCACTACGGCTACCACAACCACGCCCACGAGTTCACCACCGACCTGGGCCGTGGCCGCACCCCGTGGGACATCCTCACCCGCGAACTCGACCCGCGCTACGTCCACCTGGAGATAGACCTCTACTGGACCGTCCGGGCCGCCGTCGAACTCGGCGAGCGCGACGTCGAGCGCTTCTCGCTCGACGTCATCCGCCGCGCCCCGCAGCGCGTCATCCAGTTCCACGTCAAGGACCGCAGCCGCACCGACGGCGACATGGCGGACCTCGGCACGGGCGTCATCGACTTCCCGAAGATCTTCCGCGCCCACAAGGTCGACGAGTACATCGTCGAGAACGACACCCCCGACGTCACGCCGCTCCAGTCGGCCGAGGTCGGGTACGACTACCTCGCCTCGTAGCGCGGTCCGGGCCGCGCGCCCGGGCTGACCCCTTCGACACCAGCCGCACTCCCCCCACGCACCCCCCTCGCTCCTGGTGGCGGCCGCTCCGGCCGCCACCAGGCAAGGCCCTGCCGTCTCGCTGGCACGAGCGGCACGGGCAACGAACCGTCGGCCATTCGCGCACGAAGAGGTAGCAATGCGAAGGAAAACCATGCCGACCCTCGTGGCGGTGATGGCGACCGCGCTGTTGAGCGTACCCGCTGTCGCCTACGCCCACGAGGGCCACGAGCACCCCCCCACCGAGCCCTCGACCTCCGAGTTCCAGAAGGTCACCCTCAACAGAACGCCCGGCGAACCCATCGACCTCGCCGTGCTCCCCGACGGCAGAGCGATGCACACCACCCGCAACGGGCAGGTGTGGATCAACAACCCCGACAACGGCCTCAACACGCTCGCGGCCGAGATCGACGTGTACGCGCACGACGAGGAGGGCCTGCAGAGCATAGCCGTCGACCCCGGCTTCAACGGCCGCTCCAACAGCTGGGTCTACCTGTACTACGCGCCGCCGATGGACACCCCCCTCGACGACCCGACCACCCCCAACGTCAACGAGGGCGACGCGCCCCTGACCGGCGACCCCGAGGACTTCGAGCCGTTCGAGGGCGTCACCCGGCTCTCCCGCTTCCAGCTGCGCGGCGACACGCTCGACCTGTCGACCGAGCAGGAGATCCTCGACGTCCCGGCCGACCGCGGCATCTGCTGCCACGTCGGCGGCGACATCGTCTTCGACCGCGCCGGCAACCTGTACCTGGCCACCGGTGACGACACCAACCCGTTCTCCTCCGGCGGCTACACCCCGATCGACGAGCGGGCCAACAGCAACCCCGCCTACGACGCCCAGCGCAGCTCCGCCAACACCAACGACCTGCGCGGCAAGGTGCTGCGGATCAAGGTCAACCGGGACGGCTCCTACTCCGTCCCGCGCGGCAACCTGTTCCGGCCCGGCACCGAGGGCGCCAGGCCCGAGATCTACCTGATGGGCCTGCGCAACCCGTTCCGGATCGAGATCGACCCGCAGACGGACGCGCTGTACATCGCCGACTACTCGCCCGACGCACGCGCCGACGACCCGGCGCGCGGGCCGGCGGGCACCGGCAAGTGGTTCTCGGCGACCCGCGCCGGCAACCACGGCTGGCCCTACTGCGTCACCCCCGAACTTCCCTACGTCGACTACGACTTCGCCACCAACACGTCGGGCGAGACCTTCGACTGCGCGGCGCCGGTGAACGACTCGCCGCGCAACACCGGACTCCGTGAACTGCCCCCCGTGGCGCAGCCGCAGGTGTGGTTCGGCTACGGCGAGTCGGCGGAGTTCCCGGTGCTCGGCACCGGCGGCATCGGCCCGATGGCCGGCCCCGCCTACGAGTACGAGCGTCGGGTCGCCAACCGGCCCAACTCCCGTGCCTGGCCCCAGGAGTACGACGGACAGGCGCTGTTCTACGAGTTCACCCGCGACCGCGTCTGGGGGATCGACCTCGACCGCGGGAACAACCTCTCCGGCATCGAGGAGGTGCTGGCCGACGTCGACTTCTCCTCGCTGATCGACATGGAGTTCGGCCCGGACGGCGCGCTCTACGTCCTCGAGTACGGCAAGGGGTACTTCGCCCAGAACCCGGAGGCCCAGCTCGCCCGCATCGACTACGTCGGCGACGGCAACCGCACCCCGGTGCCGCAGATCTCGGCGGACGTCACGGGCGGCCAGGCGCCGCTGACCGTCAACTTCTCCAGCGAGGGCACCACCGACCCGGACGGCGACCGGCTGCGCTACGCCTGGGACTTCGACGTGGACGGCCGGATCGACTCCCGGGAGGCCAACCCGAGCTTCACCTACACCGAGGACGGCGTCTACCGGGCCTCCGTGCGGGTCACCGACCGGACCGGCCGGGCCGCCTCGGCCGACGTGCGGATCGTCATCGGCAACCAGGTGCCCGAGGTCTCCTTCGTCACCCCGACCACCGGCCAGGAGTTCTCCTTCGGCGACACGATCCCCTTCGAGGTGACCGTCGCCGACGACCAGCCGATCGACTGCTCCCGGGTCTCCGTGACCTACAGCCTGGGGCATGACGACCACGCCCACGCCCTCACCACCGCCCGTGGCTGCACGGGCACGATCACGACCGCGCTCGACGACTCGCACGACCCGGAGCACGACAACCTCCTGGGCGTGTTCACCGCCAGCTACACCGACCCCGGCGTGAACGGGCTTCCCCCGCTCACCGGCACCGCCGAGGTCGCCCTCAACCCGGTGTTCTGACCGGGCGCGGGTGAGCCCCGGCCGGGCCCCGGTGTGACACCGGGGCCCGGCCGGGGCAACCCCATGGAAACACCCTTCAGGAGGTCAGCAGACATGTCCCCGCACCCTCAGCCGTCTTCCTCGTCGCCTCCCTCCTCCTCGCTCACGCCGCGCGTCGGGGCCTGGTTCGTCGGCGCCCGGGGCTCGGTGGCCACCACCGCCACCGTGGGCACCCTCGCGCTGCGCGCCGGGCTCGGCTCACCCGACGGCTGCGTCGCGGAACTGCCGGAGGTCGCCGTCGCCCGACCGCCGGCGCTCGGCGAACTCATCACCGGCGGCCACGAGTTGGGGCACGGCTCGCTGGCCAAGCGGGCCGAGGAACTGGCCGCGGGCGGCGTCTTCCCGGCCCACCTCGCCCGCGCGCTCAGCGCCGAACTCGCCGAGGCCGACGGCCGAATACGCCCCGGCGCCGGACCCGGCGGGGAGACCCAGCGGGCGGCCGCCCGCCGCATCCGGGACGACATCGTCGCCTTCCGGGACCGGCACGGCCTCGACCGGGTCGTCGTCGTGGACGTGTCGAGCACCGAGCCGCCGGCCCCCGACACGGCGGCGCTGCGCGACCTCGACCAGCTCGAACGGGCCCTGGACGCGGGGGAGTCGCCGCTGTCGGCGTCCTCGCTCTACGCCTACGCCGCCTACCGGGCCGGCTGCCCCGTCGTCGCCTTCACCCCCAGCCCGGGGCCGCGCCCCGCCGCGCTCGTCCAACTCGCCGCCCGCGAGGGCCTGCCGTGGGCCGGCTCGGACGGCAAGACCGGCGAGACGCTGCTCAAGTCCGCGCTCGCCCCGATGTTCGCCAGCCGCGCCCTGACGGTGCGGTCCTGGACCTCCGTCAACCTCCTGGGCGGCGGCGACGGCCGCACCCTCGCCGACCCGGCGGCCGCCGAGAGCAAGCTGCGCACCAAGGGCCAGGGCCTGGAGGCGATCCTCGGCCACCCCGTCGACGGTCCGATGCACATCGACTACGTCGCCGACCTCGGCGACTGGAAGACCGCCTGGGACCACGTCTCCTTCGAGGGCTTCCTCGGCACCCGGATGCAGCTCCAGTTCACCTGGAGCGGCTGCGACTCGGCGCTCGCCGCGCCGCTGGTGCTCGACCTGGTGCGGCTGACCGCGCGCGCCCAGGCCGCCGGCGAGACCGGCCCGCTCGCCGCCCTGGGCTTCTTCTTCAAGGACCCGGCGGGCGACGACGTCGCCCACGACCTGGGCACCCAGTGGCGCGCCCTCACCGCCTGGTGCGCGACGCTCGGGGAGCGGGCGTGAAGCTCCGTGACGCCGCCGAACTCGTCCGGCTGCCGGCCGCGTTGACCGTTCCGGGCGACAGCCTGGCCGGCGCGGTGTCGGCCGGCTGGCCCTACGGCCGCCGCACGTGGGCGGCGCCGGCCGCCTCCGCCTGCCTCTACCTGGCGGGCATGGCCCTCAACGACTTCGCCGACGCGGACCTGGACGCGCGGGAGCGGCCCGAACGGCCGATCCCGTCCGGGCGCGTCGACGCCTTCGAGGCCCTGGGCCTCGCGGCCGGGCTGACCGCCGCCGGCCTCGGCCTCGCCGCGGTGGCCGGCGGCCGGCGCGCCCTGCGGGTCGCGGTGCCGCTGGCCGCGACGGTCTGGGCCTACGACCTGTGGGCCCAACGCAACGCGGCGGGCCCCGCGTTCATGGCCGCCGCCCGTGGCCTCGACGTCCTGCTCGGCGCCGGCGGCAACGCCTCCGCCGCCGCGCTGCCGGCGCTCGCCGTCGCCACCCACACGGCGGGCGTCACGACCCTCAGCCGTGGCGAGGTCCACGGCGCCGGCCGCTTCACGGTCGCCGCGGCCCTCGCCGGCACGACCGCGGCCACCGTCCTGGCCGCGCTCGGCGCGGCCAGGACGGCCCGTCAGCCGGGCGCCGCCGTCGCGGCGGCAGCGGCCGCGGGCGGCCCACCGCCGCCCTCGCGCGCCCCGGGCACGCGTGCGGCCGGCGGCGGGGCCGCCAGGGGCGCGCGGGCCGCGTTGGCCGCGCTGCGCGCGGGCGTCGAGCGCCTTGCGGCCCCCGCGCCTGCCGGCCCCCGGGGCGGCAGGCGGCCTGCCGCCGGCACATCCACCGGTTCGCGGGGCGGCGGAGCCGCCGCGGGCGTTCGCGCGACCGTGGCCGCGCCGCGTGCCGGCGCCGCCGGCTCCGCGGACCTCTCTCGGCCCGCGCCGCGTGCCGGCGCCGCCGGTTCGGCGGCGGCGGTCGCCGTCGCGGCGGCGGAGGCCGCACGCGGCGCTGTGCGGGCGCCGCGCGCCGCGCGGGCTGCCAGCCCGCCTGCGGCCCGCGCCGGGGCCGCCACGGGCCTTCGTGGGGCCCTGCCGGCGCTGCGCGCGGGCGTTGAGCGCCTAGCGGCGCCCGCCCGCGGCGCGGAAGTCGCCGCGCGGCTCGCTGCCGGCACCACCACCGGCCCACCCGGCGGCGCGGCCGCCGCCCGTGTCGCGACGCCGCCCGTCGTCGCGGTCGGCGCGACGGCCGTGGCCGTCGCCTGGTACGTCGGAGGCGTCGGGCGGGCGCAGTTGGCCGCCGCGCGGGCGGCGGGGGACGCCGGCGTGGTGCGGGCCGCGACCGGGACGGGGGTGCGTGGCGGCATCAGGTTGCAGGCCGCGCTGCTCGCCGGCGCCGGGGCGCCGGCCGCCGCGGCCGCGTTGTCGGCGCTCGGCCCGCTCGCCCGTCTCGCCTCCCGAAGGGTCTCGCCCACATGACCACGGAACTCCGCTTCGGCTACGGCACCAACGGCTTCGCCAACCACCGCCTCGACGAGGCCCTGGCCGTCATCGCCGGCCTCGGCTACGACGGTGTCGCGCTGACCCTCGACCATCCGCACCTGGACCCGTTCGCGCCCGAACTCGCCGCCCGCACAGCCGCGTTGGCGCGCAGACTCGACGATCTCGGGCTCGGCGTCGTCGTCGAGACCGGGGCCCGCTACGTCCTGGATCCCTGGCACAAGCACGAGCCGACGCTCGTCTCCGCCGACGGCCGCGACCTCCGCGTCGACTACCTCGAACGCGCCGTGCGGGTCGCCGCCGACCTCGGCGCCGAGGCCGTCTCGTTCTGGTCCGGCACGCTGCCCGCCGGCACCTCGGAGGAGGAGGGCTGGCGGCGGCTCACCGCCGGCACCGCCCGGGTGCTGGAGGCCGCCGAACGGCACCACGTGCGCTGCGCGTTCGAGCCCGAGCCCGGCATGTTCGTCGACACCCTCGCCGGCGTCGCCGAGCTGCGCCGTCGGCTCGGCGACCCGCCCGCGCTGTGCGTGACCATCGACCTCGGGCACACCGTGTGCAACGAGGACGCGTCGACCGCCGACTGCGTCCGCGACGTCGGCCCGCTGCTCGCCAACGTGCAGGCGGACGACATGCGGCGCGGGACGCACGAACACCTGGAGTTCGGGGACGGCGAGATCGACCTGCCCGCCGCCCTCGACGCGCTGCGCGAGGTCGGGTACCGCGGGCTCGTCGCCGTCGAACTGCCCCGGCACGCGCACGCCGCGCCCACCGTCGCGGCCCGCGCGCTCGAGGCGCTGCGCAAGGCGGAGGCGGCCCGATGACGACTCCCGCCGCCGCGGCGCGGCTCGCCGAGCTCGTCACCCGGGTCACCGAGCACCCGAACCAGCTGCCGACGCTGTTCCCCGCCGTCGCGCGGCTGGTCGGCCGGGGCCCGACCGACCCGGCCGACCGGGACGGACTGCTGACCCTCCGCGTCGAGGACGACGCCCGCGTCACCCTGCTCGCCGCCGCGGCCGGCTCCGGCCGGCTGGACACGAACCAACTCGCCGCGCTCCTCACGGAGTTGTACGAGGAGGGCGACGGGGACGAGCGGCGTGCCGTGCTCCGCGCCCTCGACCGACTCGACGCCGTCGACCCGCGGGTCGGGCGCCGGCTCGTCGAGGACGCGCTCCGCAGCAACGACCCGCGGCTGATCGCCGCCGCCATGGGCCGGTTCGCCGCCCGACACCTCGGCGCCGACGCCTGGCGGCACGGCGTGCTCAAGTGCCTGTTCGTCGGCGTGCCGTTGGCGGCCGTCACCGACTGGGCCGACCGCGTCGACAGCGAACTCGTCCGCATGACGGCGGACTTCACCGCCGAACGGGAGGCCGCCGGCCGCACCGTCCCCGAGGACGCCCGTCGGATCCTCGCCGCACCCCGCCCCGACCCGGGCCCCGAGCCCTCCGAAGACCCCGAACATCCACAAGCGCGTGAAGGGGAGCGCTGATGCGCATCTTCGACCCCCACATCCACATGACGTCCCGCACCACCGACGACTACCAGGCGATGTACGACGCCGGCGTGCGCGCGGTGACCGAGCCGGCGTTCTGGCTCGGCCAACCCCGTACCTCCGTCGGCTCGTTCCGCGACTACTTCGACGGCCTCGTCGGTTGGGAGCGGTTCCGCGCCGCGCAGTTCGGCATCACCCACCACTGCACCGTGGCGCTCAACCCCAAGGAGGCCAACGACCCGCGCCTGGCCGGGGTGTTGGACCTGCTGCCCCGCTACCTGGCCAAGGACGGCGTGGTCGCCGTCGGCGAGACCGGGTTCGACGCGATGACGGAGGCCGAGGAGACCGTCTTCGTCCGCCACCTCGGCCTCGCCGCCGAACACGGCCTGCCCGTGCTGGTGCACACCCCGCACCGCGACAAGGTCGAGGGCACCCGCCGCAGCCTCGAACTCGTCGCCGGTTCCGGGCTGCCGCCCGGCATGGTGCTGATCGACCACCTCAACGAGGTGACCGTGGGCCAGGTCGCCGAGGCCGGCTGCTGGATGGGCTTCTCGATCTACCCCGACACCAAGATGGACGAGCACCGGATGGTGAAGGTGCTCTCCGAGTACGGCCTGGACCGGATGATCGTCAACTCCGCGGCCGACTGGGGGCGCAGCGATCCGCTGAAGACCCTGAAGACCGGTCGCGCGATGCTCGACGCCGGGTTCGGCGAGGACGACGTCGACCGGGTGCTGTGGCGCAACCCCGTGGAGTTCTACGCCCAGAGCGGCCGGCTGCTGCTCGACGACGCCCAGGCGGCCGACCCCACCGCCACCTGGGAGGGCAACTCCGTCCTGCGCGGACAGCGCCCCGTCTGAGTACCGGAAGGATCGAAGGAACGAAGGAGCCGACGACATGACGTTCCGACACCGCGACGGCACCCGCGTGCACCTCGCCTACTGCACCAACGTCCACCCCGCCGAGGACGCCGAGGGGCTGCACCGCCAACTCCGCGTCTTCGGCGCCGGCGTCCGCGCCCGCCTCGGCACCGACCGGCTCGGCCTCGGCCTGTGGCTGCCCGCGCCGCTGGCCGCCCGGCTGGCCGCCGAGCCGGCCGAACTCGACCGACTGCGCGGCGCCCTGGACGAACACGGCATCGAGGTCGTCACCCTCAACGCGTTCCCCTACCGCGGCTTCCACGCGCCGGTGGTCAAGAAGGCCGTCTACCGGCCCGACTGGACCGAGGATGAGCGGCTGCGCTACACGCTGGACTGCGCCCGCGTGCTGGCCGCGCTGCTGCCCGACGACGCCGCCCGGGGCAGCGTCTCCACGGTGCCGCTCGCCTGGCGCGAGCCGTGGGACGCCGGCATGCACGCCGCCACCCGAGCCCAACTCGACCGGCTGGCCGAGGGGTTGGCCAAGCTGGAGGCGGAGACCGGCCGCACCGTCCGGGTCGCGCTCGAACCCGAGCCCGGCTGCGTCGTGGAGACCGTCGACGAGGCCGTCGAGCTGCTGGCCGGCGTCGACACCCGGCGGATCGGCGTCTGCCTCGACACCTGCCACCTCGCCGTCGCCTTCGAGGACCCGAGCCGCGCCCTGGCCGCGCTCGCCGAGGCCGGCCTGCCCGTCGTCAAGGCCCAGGTCTCGGCGGCCCTGCACGCGGCCACCCCGGCCGACCCGGAGACCCGCGCCGCGCTGTCCCGCTACACCGAGGACCGCTTCCTGCACCAGGTCCGCGAACTGCCGGCCGAGGGCGGCGTGGTGGCCCGCGACGACCTGCCGGAGGCGCTGACCGGCCCCGAGCCGCTGCCCGCCGCGGGACCCTGGCGGGTGCACTTCCACGCCCCGCTGCACCAGCGCCCGGAGCCGCCGCTCGACACCACCACGGACCATCTGGAGCGCACGCTGGGCGAGTTGTTCGGCGGGGACGAGGCGCGCACCGACCACCTGGAGGTCGAGACCTACACCTGGTCGGTGCTGCCCGAGCGACACCGGCCGACCGACGACGCCGAGCTCGCCGCCGGCCTGGCGGCCGAACTGCGCTGGGCCACCGGCGCGTTGCACCGCGCGGGCCTCACCACCGAGAAGGAGGAGCGGCCATGACCGCCGACCCACAACGCGTCCTGCTGCTCGACGTCGTGGGCCTCACGCCCCGGCTGCTGGAGCACACGCCCCACCTCAGGGCCGTCGCGGAGCGCGGCTGGCAGGCCGAGTTGGCGACCGTGCTGCCCGCCGTCACCTGCTCCGTGCAGTCCACCATGCTCACCGGGCTCCCGCCGTCCGGGCACGGCATCGTCGGCAACGGCTGGTACTTCCGCGACGTCGGCGAGGTCCACCTGTGGCGGCAGCACAACCGTCTGGTGGAGGGCGAGAAGGTGTGGGAGACGGCGCGCCGCGCCAGGCCCGGCTACAAGGTGGCCAACGTCTGCTGGTGGTACGCGATGGGCGCCACCACCGACTGGACGGTCACGCCGCGCCCGGTCTACCACGCGGACGGCCGCAAGTCCCCCGACTGCTACACGCGGCCGGTCGAGCTGCACGACGAACTCACCGAGGAACTCGGCCCGTTCCCGCTGTTCCACTACTGGGGCCCGACCGCCTCGCTGCGGTCGAGCGAGTGGATCGTGGCCGCCACCCGCCGGCTGATGCCGCGCGCCGACCTGACGCTCTCCTACGTGCCGCACCTGGACTACGACCTCCAGCGGTACGGCCCCGACAGCCCGCAGGCCGCCCGCGCCGCCGCCGACGTGGACCGGATTCTGGCGCCGCTGCTGCACGACGCGAAGGAGACCGACACCCGGGTGCTGGTGGTCAGCGAGTACGGCATCACGCCGGCCAGCCGCCCGGTGCACGTCAACCGGGCGCTGCGTCGGGCCGGGCTGCTGGAGGTCTACACCCAGGAGGGCATGGAGTACCTGGACCCGTGGGTCTCCCGCGCCTTCGCGGTGGCCGACCACCAGGTGGCGCACGTCTACGTCGCGGACCCCGCCGACGTGCCGGCCGTCGCCAAGCTCTGCGCCGACCTGCCGGGCGTGGACCAGGTGCTCGACCGGGAGGGGCAGGCGGCGTACGGCCTCGACCACGAGCGGTCGGGCGAGCTGGTGCTGGTCGCCGAGCCCGAGTCGTGGTTCAGCTACTACTACTGGCTGGACGACGAGCGGGCCCCCGACTACGCGCGCGGCGTCGACATCCACCGCAAGCCCGGCTACGACCCGGCCGAGCTGTTCTTCGACCCCGCCGACCCGCGCGCCAGGCTGCGCGCCGGGCTCGGCCTGGCCCGGAAGAAGGTCGGCCTCCGCTACACCACCAACGTGGTGCCGTTGGACGGTCGTTGGGTGGGCGGCACGCACGGCCGGCTGCCGGCGGACCCGGCCGACGGACCCGTGCTGCTGTGCGACGCGTCGACGGTCCGCCGCGACCACGTCGCCGCCGCCGACGTCCGCGACCTGGTGCTGGAACTGGCCGGCCTGCGGGAGGGCTGACCGGGTTCGTCGAGACGGCGACGGAACGCGGCGGAACGCGGCGGAACGCATCGCGCTCCGCCGCGCCGCTGCCGCGCCCCGTCAGGCCACGGTGAGCACGGGGGTGTCGCGGGTGATGCGCAGCGCGTGGACGAGGTCGTGGACGCCGGAGCCGGTGTTCAGCAGATCCCGGTGGAGGAGCCGTTCCGCCGCCCGCACCCGCGCCCGGACCGTGTTCCGGCTGATGCCGAGGCGCGCCGCGGCCCGCTGGGCGTCCGCGTTGGCGTCGATCCAGGCGCGCAGGGTGGAGTCGAGGTCGCGGTGCCCGTCCTCGTGCAACGGGCTGAGGAACGCCTCGGCCCACACGACGGCGGGCTGGGTGCGGAGCAGCGCCTCCAGCGTGGGCGCGACCGGCTCCCCGCCGCCGTTGGACCCGGGGCCGACGACGGCCAGTGCCAGGGCGAGGGCCGCTCGCGTGCTGACGTCGTTCAGGTCCGCCCCGAGCGCCTCCTCCACGCGGCGGACATGCGCCCGGACCGTGTTGCGGCTGATGCCGAGCAGCCTGGCCACCCCCGCCTGCGGCACGTCCGTCGCGAAGCGTGCCACCTTGACCGTCAGCCGGGGCGCGCCGCTCAGCGGGCGCAGGAAGGAACGGGCCCAGGCGAGGGCCTCCCGCTCGGGAAGCAGGGACACGAGCGCCGCCTGGCCCCGGTAGTCGGCGATCCGGTTGGGCGCGTTGCGGGCGACCGCGAGGGCGTTGGACGCCTGCGCGTACGCGTCCGCCGCCGCGGCCAGTGGATGCGGGCCGCTGACGCCGAGCGAGTACCGCGGGTTCTCCCGCACCAGCCGGCGCAGCGTCCCGCGGTGGCTGACGGTGTCGTCGGCGTCCTCGGCCAGCACGCAGATCAGGTGGTGGTTGTAGACGGGGCAGCGCACCAGCAGATCGGGGCCGTGGAAGCCGAGCTCGTCCTGGAACACCTCGGAGATCCGGTCCCGGTCGGTCGGCCCGCACCGCAGCAGGTAGACGCGGACGGCGGCGGCGTCCAACAGCGGTGGCACGGCGCCCGCCATCATGCGGCGGGCCAGGAACGGGTGCCCTTCGAGCAGGGCGCTCAGAACCGCGAACCGCAGCTGACGTGCCCAGCCCTGGTGGTTCCTGGACAGCGCGGCCGCCGCGCGCGACCCGTGCAGCGCGGCCAACACGCCGCCGGCGGCCGAGACCAACGAGCGTGCCTCACCGGGCAGTTCCGACGAGCTCGTCACCACCAGCACCGGATGCGGAACCCGCGGCCCGAGTGCCTGGCACCGCACCCACCGACCGTCGGCCCGCTCGGCGGCCGCGGCCACGTAGCCGCCGGCCAGCCGGGGGAACACCCGCGCCAACCAGTCCGGTATCCGCGCCGGGAACCCCGGCGTGCCCGCCACCACGGTCCCGCCCTCGGCGAGCAGCCCGACCTCCGCGCCGATCCGCCGCCCCAACCACCCGACGACCAGCCCGAGGTCGGGGGCGCCGTCCCGGGACATCTGACGCGTCAACTCGCGCAGCAGCTCGTGTTCTCCCCCGCCCAGCTCGGCCATGTTCCCCCACTTCGGCGGACCGCCCCGGCTCCCCTCCGAGCCGTGGAACCCGGACTCCCCTCAGGGGACCACACCACCGGCCGGCGGTTCCAGGCCGTCCGACGTGGGCCGACGCCGTCCGACGCCGTCCGGCGCCGTCCGGCGCGCCACGTGTCAACGCGGCGGATCCTGGTGCGGCCACGCCGCCGTGCCGAAGCTGCGGCGGCAGGCCGTGAGGAAGGCCCGGGTCGCCGGGCCCGCCGGGTCCCGCCAGACCAG
Source organism: Streptomyces hainanensis (assembly GCF_004348415.1). Lineage (GTDB taxonomy): Bacteria > Actinomycetota > Actinomycetes > Streptomycetales > Streptomycetaceae > Streptomyces > Streptomyces hainanensis. Next base: position 30,961 of record NZ_SMKI01000003.1, on the reverse strand, counting down.
GGCCAGGAGGGCCGGCGTCTCGGCGTCGGTGACGGGCCGGGACGTGAGGCGGTCGGCGTAGGCCGGGGCCATCGACTCGCTCAGCACGGCGACGCCGAGGCCGCGGGCGGCCAGGTCGGCGATCGCGTCGGGGGCGGTGGCCTGGAGCGCGATGGTGGGGAGCAGGCTGCGCGCGGCGCAGGCGCGGTCGAAGGCGCTGCGCAGCCCGGTGCCGGGCGGCATGCAGATGAGCGGGTGCGCGACGAGGTCCCGGAGCCTGAGCCGCCGCTGGGCGGCGAGCGGATGGCGGGGTGGCACGGCGGCGACCAGGCGTTCGCTGAGCAGGGTCAGCGAGCCGAGGTCGGTCGGCGCGGCGGTGGCCGTGCCGACCAGCGCCAGGTCCGTCGTGCCGGCGCGGACCCCGTCGACCAGCCGGTCCGAGGCGTCCTCGACGAGGGAGACCGAGACGCCGGGGTGGGCCCGGTGGAAGGTGGCCAGCGCGTCGAACAGCGGGGTGATCGTGCAACCGACGACCATGCCGAGCGTGAGCCGGCCCCGGATCAGGCCCGTCACCTCGCCCACCGCCTCGCCCACCGAGGCGGCCGCCGCCAGCGCCGCCCTGGCCGGCTCCAGCGCCGCCTTCCCCGCCACGGTGAGGGTGACGGCGCGTCCCGAGCGGTCGAAGAGCTCGGCGCCCAGCTCCCGCTCCAGCTGCCGGACCTGGGCGCTCACGCCGGACTGGCTGATGTTCACCCGCTCCGCCGCCCGGGTGAAGTTCCGCTCCTCGGCGACCGCCACGAAGTACTCGAGCTGCCTCAGTTCCATAAGCGCTGATTCTAGTAGTCAGCAGATCCATCTGTTGGACTTCTGGCACGCGGGCGACCAGGCTGGGTGTGTCGGACCCCGAAGGAGGAACCACCCCATGACCGATCACGACGCCTACGAGAAGGCCACCCGCCCCGAGGACATCACCCGGCTCTTCGTCGAACGCTCCAACGCCGGCGACGCCGCCGGCGTCGCCGCGCTCTACGAGGAGGACGCCGTGCTCGCCTACCCGCCGGGGCAGCGGACCGTCGGCCGCGAGGCCATCCGCGCGCTCTGGGAGAAGGTGCTCGCCAACCGCCCGCACTTCGCACCGGAACCGCCGCTGCCCACCCTGATCAGCGGCGACCTGGCGCTCACCGCCACCCCGCCCAGCGACGGTGCCGGGGCCAGGGCCCAGGTCGTGCGCCGCCAGGCGGACGGCAGCTGGCTGCGCGTCCTCGACCAGCCCGAGTTCGCGGATCCGGCCAAGGGCGCCTGACCCTCGCCCAACCGGCCCTCCGGTGGCCATACTTGGCGGCGCCCAGCCGCCCCCACCGGGAAGGGACCCCCATGCGCCCGCTCCGCCGTCGTACCGCCGTGTCCGCGTTGCTGCTCGCCCTCGCCACCGGCGCGGGCGCCGGATCCACCGTCGTCGCCACCGGCGGCGGCGGTCGGCCGCACGCCGACCGCACCCTGCTCGACGAGGTGCGCGACCGCGGCGAACTACGGGTCTGCACCACGGGCGACTACCGCCCGTTCACCCATCTCGACCCGGACAGCGGCGAGTACAGCGGCATCGACGTCGACATGGCGGCCGACCTCGCCGCGTCCCTCGACGTCGAGGCCGAGTTCGTGCCCACCACCTGGGCCGAGCTGCTGCCCGACCTCACCTCGGGCGCCTGCGACATCTCCATGGGCGGCGTCTCCGTCACCCTCGCCCGCGCGCGGGAGGCGTACTTCAGCGTGCCGTACCTCGTCGACGGCAAGGCCCCCATCGCCCGCTGCGCGGACCAGGACCGCTACCGGACCCTGGAGGACATCGACCAGCCGGGCGTCCGCGTCATCGTCAACCCCGGCGGCACCAACGAGCGGTTCGTCGACGAGCACATCGAGCGCGCCACCGTCGTCCGGCACCCCGAGAACACCACCATCTTCGAGGAGATCGTGGCCGGCCGCGCCGACGTGATGATCACCGACACCAGCGAGACCCGCTACCAGGAGACGCTCCACCCCGAGCTGTGCGCCATCAACCCCGACGAGCCGTTCACCTTCGCCGAGAAGGCGTACCTGCTGCCGCGCGGCGACGAGGAGTTCCGCGCCTACGTCGACCAGTGGCTGCATCTCGCGCTGAACGACGGCACGTACGCGGGTTACGCTGCCGAGTGGGAGAACGACTGAACTTCGAGGGGGCGGGGACGCCATGGCGCTGTTCGGCAACGCACACGCGATCGATCCGGCACAGGCACACCAGGAGTACGCGCGACTGCTCGGCCCGCAGGAGCGGGTGCAGGCCGCCTTCCTGCTGATACGGGACACCATCCTGTTCACCGACCGGCGGATGATCCTCGTCGACAAGCAGGGGATCACCGGCCGGAAGGTCGAGTACCACTCCATCCCGTACAAGAGCATCAGCCACTTCGCCGTGGAGACCGCCGGTCACTTCGACCTGGACGCGGAGCTGAAGATCTGGCTCTCGGGCAACCCCACGCCGATCGAGAAGACCTTCACCAAGGGCGTCGACATCTACGAGGTGCAGGCCATCCTCAGCGAGTTCGTCGCCCGGTAGCCGCAGGGCCCGGACCGGGCCTAGTCGAGCACGACGGTGGTCAGCGAGCGCGGCGGCAACTCCACCGTGAGCCCGCCGTGCCGCACGCTCGCCCGTCCGGTCCGCTCCAACGCGTGCGTCTCGTCCGTGAGATACACGTCGCCCCTGGCGGTGCCCCGCACCCCCGACACGTCGAAGGACTGCCGCACCGGGCCCGCGTCGTGGTTCAGCAGCTCCACCACCCGGCTGCCGTCCGCGTTGCGGAACGCCGTCACCTCCACCGACGCGTGCTCGGACGCCGCCTCCACCCGCACCGCCTCGGGCCGGATGAACCTGCTGTAGGCGGCCAGCGCCCACAGCCGCCGCGAGACCCGGTAGTCCGCGCCGTCCAACTGGATCGGCGCCCGGGTCGTGCCGAGCGACGCGCCGAACCAGTAGACGTACGCGTTGACCTCGGCGTCCGCCAGCGCCTCGTGGACGTCCTCGGCCAGGCTCATCCCGTCGTACCCGGTGCCGTCGTCCCAGCCCTCCGTCCACGCGTCGCCGTTCGGGTTCCACTCCGACATCCACACCGGCTTGTCCGTGGGCAGCGGGCTCGTCGCCGGGTTCCGGTACGGGTGCCCGGTGTGCACGTCGACCAGCTCGGACGCCTCGGGGTGGGCCTCGATCGCCTCCGTGTAGGCCCGCTGCTCCGCCCAGCCGGCCGCGTCGCAGCAGGCCACGTTGAGGTCGGCGAACTCCGACTCCGCCACCGTCCGGCCGAGCACCGCCGCCATGTCGGCCGCCTGCTCGGGCGTGAACACCATCGACGCGTAGGACGTGGTGAGGTCCGGCTCGTTGGTGAAGTTCAGGTCGGTGAGCTCGATGCCCTCCCGGGCGTAGAACCGCGCGTACTGCACCAGGTAGTCGGCGTACGCCTGCCGCCAGTCGCCGCTCGCGCACGCGGCGGCCCCGGGCAGCCCGCACAGCGTGCCGCCGTTCGCGTCGTCGCCGTTGGTCTTCATGTAGCCGGGCGCGCTCCACGCGTTGGCGTAGAACCGCTCGACGCCGTACCGCCGCGCCTCGCGCGCCAGCCACACCTGGCCGCCGTCGTCGCCGTCCCACTCGTAGGCCGGCTCGGCGTCCGGGCCGCCGGGGTCGGCGGGCTGGATGGACCGCATGTGGTCGTACACGTCGTCGGCCGAGGAGCCGATGCCGAGCCGCAGGATGCTGAACCCGGCGCCGGTCTCCCGGTCGAGCAGCAGGTCGAGGACCTCCCGCTGGTGCTCGGGGGTGAGCCCGCGCGAGCCGTGCATCACGTCCGCCCGCTGGAACGCCTGCGAGAACCCGAAGCCGTCGATGGCCTGCCGCCGGTCGCCGAAGTCGATGCTCCCCCCGACCGGTCGGCCGCCGGATTCGGCGGTGGCCGAGGCCATCGGCAGTAACGACGCGGCCAGCGCGGCCGCCAGCACGGTGCGGACTCTCATGCGAACTCTCCAGTCTGGTAGCCGAATCGGTCCGACTGTTCAGACTCATGAACTGTCCGTGACCCGTCAATCCCTCGGACCGGAATCGTCGGCCGAACCCCGGCTGGCACGATGGGACGATGCCCGAGCTGGTCAGACCCACCACCGACGTCCGCCACTCCTACCTCGAAGCCGTCGCCGAGTTCCGCGCCGAGGGCCGGGGCACGCCGGACGACGAGTCGATGCTCGGCCGCGACATCCGCACCTACGGCCGGCACTGGCACGAGCCGGCCGGCTTCGCCGCCTACGCCGCCGCCCTCGCCGCCGACGCCGAGGACGACACCCCGCGCCCCGCCGGCTTCGTGCCGTCGACCACCCTCTGGTACGTCGAGGGCGACACGTTCCTCGGCCGGGTCTCCATCCGGCACCGACTCACCAGACGGCTCCTCGACTGGGGCGGCCTCGTCGGCTACGACGTCCGCCCCACCGCCCGCCGGCGCGGCCACGCCACCGCCATGCTGCGCGCCGCCCTGCCCGTCGCCCGCCGGATCGGCCACGAGTCCGTGCTGGTCACCTGCGACCACGACAACGTCGGCTCGCGCCGGGTCATCGAGGCGAACGGCGGCGTCTTCGAGGACCGCAGGGGCGGGAAGCTCCGCTACTGGATCGGCGCCCGCGAGGCGTAGGTCCTGCGCCGCGCCCCGTCCGTCCGTCGTAACCTGGAGGCAGGCAACGACCGCGACCCGGACAGGGTGGTCCGGGTCGCCGCCCCGGGCGGGACCGTCCGGCGAGACCGAAGGACTGAGGACAACTGGGCAAGCGACAGCCCGTAGGCCCGGCGCCCGCACCCGCGGTGCAGCGCGTACGACTGCGGTACACCAAGCGGGGCCGGCTGCGTTTCACCAGCCACCGCGACTTCCAGCGGGCCTTCGAGCGCGCACTGCGCAGGTCCGAGGTCCCCATGGCCTACTCCGCGGGCTTCACCCCGCACCCCAAGGTCTCGTACGCCAACGCCGCGCCGACCGGCACCGCCAGCGAGGCGGAGTACCTGGAGATCGCGCTCGCCGAGCGACGCGACCCCGAGGAGCTCAGAGCCGACCTCGACGCCTCGCTGCCCCCCGGCCTCGACATCGTCGACGCCGTCGAGGCCCGCACCCCCGACTTCGCCGAGCTGCTGCACGCCTCCCACTGGGAGCTGCGGCTGGACGGCGTCGACCCGGCCGACGCGGCGAGGGCCGTCGCGGCGTTCCTCGCCCGGGAACACGTCGAGGTCAGCCGGCAGACCAAGAAGGGCCTGCGCGCCTTCGACGCGCGTGCCGCCGTGGTGTCCCTGAGGACACTGGAGGCCCAGGAAGCCCGCGAGTGCCCAATTCGTGGGTCCGATAGGCCTGGCCCCAGCCTTTGTGCGATACTGCGCCTGGTAGTACGGCATTACACACCTGCCGTGCGACCCGACGACGTCCTGTCCGGTCTCCGCGCTACGGCCGACCTGGCGCCGCCGGTCCCCGTAGCGGTGACCAGGCTGGCGCAGGGGCCGCTCGATGAGGAGACCGGCACGGTGAACGACCCGTTCGCGCCTGACCGCGACGCTGTCTTGGCCGCCTCACCCACGGCCGCCGGACAGCAGGCCGCGGCGGCGCCGGGGATCACCGGATAGCGATGCCGTTGCCGCGCCGCCTAACCACCAGGTGCCAGGGAGCCACTCGGGTCCGGTAGTTCCGGGCGACGCACCGACCAGAAGACTTTCGCCGTAGCCGGGCTACGAAGTCCGGAACCGGCGAGCTACACGACAGCTCCCGAGCGGCGCTGCCCGCTGTCACCGGTGAGGCGCGCCCGGGAGCGTGGACGGGAGAAAAGCCCGCATGCACGAGTCCAGCGAGCCCGCCGAGGCGGGCCAGAATTCCACTACACCCAGTGACGTCCTTCCCACGCGTCGCCGTCGCGCTTCCGCACCTGCCGGAGCGAACGGCTCGAAGGCCAGCGGATCCGCGGAGGCCGAGGCCGACACGGACCAGCAGGTGTCCGAGGCGGCCGAGCAGCCGCGCAAGCGGCGCCGCGTGACCCGCGCCGCGGCGGCCCCCGAGCCCGTCGCGCGGCAGGAGCAGCCGGCGGCCGAGGTCGCCGAGGCCCCGGAGGAGCCGCGCAAGCGGCGGCGCGCCACGCGTGCCGCGGCCGCGGCCGAGCCGGTGGCGGCCGAGCAGCCCGAGCCGGCGGCCGAGGAGGCCGCGCCGCGCAAGCGCCGGCGGGCGACGCGTGAGGCGTCCGCCCCGGACACGACGCCGGAGACCACCGAGCAGGCGGCCGCGACCGAGGTCGCGGAGGAGCCGCGTAAGCGGCGGCGTGCCACGCGTGCCGCGGCGGCGGCCGAGCCGGTGGCGGAGGTCGCCGAGGAGCCCGCGCCGCGCACCCGGCGCCGGGCGGCGCACGACGCGGCGGCCCCGGAGGCCGTCGCGCGGCAGGAGCAGCCGGCGGCCGAGGTCGCCGAGGCCCCGGAGGAGCCGCGTAAGCGGCGGCGTGCCACGCGTGCCGCGGCCGCGGCCGAGCCGGTGGCGGAGGTCGCCGAGGAGCCCGCGCCGCGCACCCGGCGCCGGGCGGCGCGTGCGGAGGCCGCCGCGCCGGAGCCGGCCCCGTCGCGCACGGCGCGCGGGTCCGAGACATCGGATGTGACGCGCGTCGAGGAGCCGCCCGCCGCCTCGACGTCCCGGCCCGCGCGGCCGGTGTTCCAGGCCCCGGTCTTCCAGGCGCCCATGTTCCAGACCCCGCAGCGGGCCGCCGAGGAGGCCGCCGAGGCCGAGGCCGAGCTGCTGGCGGAGGACGAGGAGGAGGAGCCGACCCTCGACGAGGTGCAGGACGACGTCGAGGAGGACGAGGACGAGGACGAGGCGCACAGCGACCGCCCGGCGCGCCGTCGTCGCCGTGGCGGGCGGCGCAGGCGCCGTGGCGAGACCGCGGAGCGCGCCGCCGAGCAGGCCGCCGAGGCCGAGCCCGAGCCCGAGGAGCCGGCGGCGGCCACCGCCGCGCCCGAGCGCGCCGAGGCGGAGCCGGAGGACGAGGACGAGGCCGCCGAGGCCGACACCGACCAGGACGGCGAGGCCGACGAGCAGGGCGGTGGCGGTTCGCGCCGGCGCCGCAGGCGCCGCCGGCGCAGCGGCGACGGCGGGGACGAGTCGAACGGCGGCGACGACCCGGAGCGCACCGTCGTCAAGGTCCGCGAGCCGCGGCGCAAGCGGGACGAGCACGAGGCGTCCGACGGCGTGCAGTCCATCAAGGGCTCGACGCGCCTGGAGGCCAAGAAGCAGCGCCGGCGCGAGGGCCGCGAGCAGGGCCGGCGGCGGGCGCCCATCATCACCGAGGCCGAGTTCCTGGCGCGCCGGGAGGCCGTCGAGCGGGTGATGGTCGTGCGGCAGCAGGGCGAGCGCACCCAGATCGGCGTCCTCGAGGACAACGTGCTGGTCGAGCACTTCGTCAACAAGGAGCAGTCGTCCAGCTACGTCGGCAACGTCTACCTCGGCAAGGTGCAGAACGTGCTGCCCTCGATGGAGGCGGCGTTCGTCGACATCGGCAAGGGCCGTAACGCCGTGCTCTACGCCGGTGAGGTCAACTTCGAGGCGCTCGGCCTGGGCAGCGGCCCGCGTCGAATCGAGTCCGCGCTGAAGTCGGGGCAGCCGGTCCTGGTGCAGGTCACCAAGGACCCGATCGGGCACAAGGGAGCCCGCCTCACCAGCCAGATCTCGCTGCCCGGCCGCTACCTGGTCTACGTCCCCGAGGGGTCGATGACCGGCATCAGCCGCAAGCTGCCCGACACCGAGCGCACCAGGCTGAAGCAGATCCTCAAGAAGATCGTCCCCGACGACGCCGGCGTGATCGTGCGCACGGCCGCCGAGGGCGCCAGCGAGGAGGAGCTGACCAGGGACGTCGAGCGGCTCCAGGCGCAGTGGTCCGAGATCCAGAAGAAGGCCAGGAAGGGCACCGCGCCGACGCTGCTCTACGGCGAGCCCGACATGACCGTCCGGGTCGTCAGGGACATCTTCAATGAGGACTTCTCGAAGGTCATCGTCAGCGGTGACGAGGCCTGGGAGACGATCCACGGCTATGTCTCGCACGTCGCGCCCGACCTCGCGGACCGGTTGCAGCGGTGGACGTCCGAGGTGGACGTGTTCGCCACCTACCGGGTCGACGAGCAGCTGATGAAGGCGCTGGACCGCAAGGTGTGGCTGCCCAGCGGCGGTTCGCTGGTGATCGACAGGACCGAGGCCATGGTGGTCGTCGACGTCAACACCGGCCGGTTCACCGGGCAGGGCGGCAACCTCGAGGAGACCGTCACCAGGAACAACCTGGAGGCGGCCGAGGAGATCGTGCGCCAGCTGCGGCTGCGCGACCTGGGCGGCATCATCGTCATCGACTTCATCGACATGGTGCTGGAGTCCAACCGCGAGCTGGTGCTGCGCAGGCTGCTCGAGTGCCTGGGCCGGGACCGGACCAAGCACCAGGTGGCGGAGGTCACCTCGCTCGGCCTGGTGCAGATGACCCGCAAGCGGGTCGGCCAGGGGCTGCTGGAGTCGTTCTCCGAGCCCTGCGCGCACTGCAACGGCCGTGGCGTGATCGTGCACGTCGAGCACGCGCCGGCGGCCGGTGGTGGCGGTGGTGGCGGTGGCAAGAAGGGCCGCAAGCGCGGCCGTGGCGCCGAGGCCGCCGTCCCCGCCGAGCGGCCGGAGCCGGTGGGCCCGGTCGAGCCGACCGAGCCGATGGACGAGCGGCCCGTCGAGCCGGTCGTGCCGCCGGAGTCGGTCGAGTCCGAGCCCGTCGAGCCGGTGGCCCCCGTGGAGCGGGTCGCCGAGGCCGAGGAGGCCGCGCCCGCGCCGCGCCGGCGGCGTCGGGTGACGCGCCAGGTCGGCGCGCCGGTGGCCCCTGCCGGGGCCGTCGGCTCGGAAGAGGAGCGGGTCGCGGAGCCGGTCACGGCGCCTGAGCCGGAGGCGGCCGAGCCGGCCGAGCCGCGCGGGCGCCGTCGGGCGACCCGCAGGGTCGGTGCCCCGGCCGGTCCGCCGAAGGCGGCGGAGGCGGCCGAGGTGGTCGTCCCGGCCGCCGAGGGCGCGACGGAGGCCGTCGCGGAGCCGGCGGCCCCCGCCGGGGCCGTTGTCCCGGAGGAGGCCGAGCGCGAGCCCCAGGCCGTTGCCGAGCCGGAGGCGGCGCCGCGCGGGCGGCGGCGGGTGGCCCGCAGGGCCGGCGCGCCGGCCGGGCCGCCGAAGGCGGTCGAGGTCCCGGAGCCGGTCGAGGTCGCGGAGACCGAAGCGGCCAAGCCGGAGGCCGTGCCCGAGCCGGCCGCCGAGCCGGAGGCGGCGCCGCGTGCGCGGCGCAGGGCGACCCGCAGGGTCGGCGCGCCGGCGGGGTCGCCGAAGGCCGTTGAGGCCGCCGAGGCGGCCGAGCCCGAGCTGGCTCCCGAGCCGGTCACGGCGCCCGAGCCGGAGGCCGAGGCGGCGCCGCGTGCGCGGCGCAGGGCGACCCGCAGGGTCGGCGCGCCGGCCGGTCCGCCGAAGGCGGTCGAGGCGGCGGAGGCCGCCGAGGTCGTCGTCCCGGCCGTCGAGCGGCCGGCCGAGCCCGAGGCGGCTCCCGAGCCGCAGCTGGCCGCGGTGGCGCCGCCGGCGCGGCGGCGGGTGTCGGCGCCCGCCGGCTCGCCCGAGGGCGCGACGGAGGCCGTGGTGACCGTGGTCGCCCCGGGCGCCGGCAAGAAGGCGGCGGCCAAGAAGGCGCCGGCCAAGACGGCGAAGAAGGCCGCCAAGAAGGCCACGACCAAGAAGACCGCGGCCAAGAAGACCACGACGAAGAAGGCGGCGGCCAAGAAGACGACGGCCAAGAAGGCGTCCAAGAGCGCCTCGGCCGCCGAGCAGTCGCAGCCGCCGTCGGTCTCCGCCCAGACCGGGGAGTGACGACGGGGTCCGCCCGGTCCCTCCGCCCACCGCTGGCGGAGGGACCGGGCGGACCCGTGTCACGGCCCGGCCGGGCGCGAGGGAGGGGGGCGAATTTGACCCCCTTGTCTGCGCCTCCGTATTGTTGGTCGTCGGCGTGTCACCAGGCACGCCGACTGCTCCTGAGCAACTACCTCCTCACGAGGCGCGCGGTGTTCACCGCACGCGCCGGGGGAGAGGCCGGGTTCGCCCGCTGCTGGCGTCAGGGGTTCCGGATCGAAAGAGGGAGTTCCGCGTGTACGCGATCGTGCGCACCGGCGGCCGTCAGCAGAAGGTCGCTGTCGGCGATGTCATCGAGGTCGACCGACTGGCCGACAAGAGCAGCGGCGACACCGTCGAGCTCTCCGCGCTGCTCGTGGTCGACGGCGAGACCGTCACCAGCGACCCGTGGGTGCTGGCCGGCGTCAAGGTCCAGGCGGAGGTCATCGACCACCACAAGGGCGACAAGATCCGGATCCAGAAGTTCAAGAACAAGACCGGTTACCGCCGGCGGATGGGTCACCGTCAGCTGCTCACCCAGCTGAAGGTCACCGAGATCCCCGCTCCGGCCGCGAACGCGAAGTAAGGGACCAGGCAGATGGCACACAAGAAGGGCGCGTCGTCCACCCGGAACGGCCGCGACTCGAACGCCCAGTACCTCGGTGTGAAGCGCTTCGGCGGTCAGACCGTGAAGGCCGGCGAGATCCTGCTCCGCCAGCGCGGCACCCACTTCCACCCCGGTGCGGGCGTGGGCCGCGGCAAGGACGACACGCTGTTCGCGCTCCGGCCCGGCACCGTCGAGTTCGGCACCCACCGCGACCGCCGCGTCATCAACGTGGTCGCGGCCGCGGCCGAGTAACCAACGGCTTTCACCCGAGGGCGGACCGACTTCCCGGCAGATGCCGGGAAGCACGGGTCCGCCCTCGGCGTTTATCCGATACCGAGGCGGTCCGATACCGAGGCTGTCCGACAGCGCGGCCGTCGAACACGGCCCGCACCTCACACGCAGCACAGAACCCGCCGGGAGGCACACGTCATGACCACCTTCGTGGACCGCGTCGAGATCCATGTCGTCGCGGGTAACGGGGGCCACGGCTGCGCCTCCGTGCACCGGGAGAAGTACAAGCCGCTCGGCGGCCCCGACGGCGGCGACGGCGGGCGCGGCGGCGACGTCGTGCTGGTGGTCGACCAGGACGTGACAACGCTGCTCGAGTACCACCACCGGCCGCACCGGAAGGCGACCAACGGCAAGCCGGGCGGTGGCAGCCACCGCACCGGCGCGACCGGCGAGGACCTGGTGCTGCCGGTGCCGGACGGCACGGTGGTGCTCGACGCGGACGGGCAGCCGCTGGCCGACCTGGTGGGCGTGGGCACCCGGTACGTCGCCGGGCAGGGCGGCCGCGGCGGCCTCGGCAACGAGGCGCTCGCCTCGCCGCGCCGGAAGGCGCCGGGGTTCGCGCTGCTCGGCGAGCCGGGCGAGGAGCGGAACATCGTCCTGGAGCTGAAGACGGTCGCGGACGTCGCGCTGGTCGGCTTCCCGAGCGCCGGCAAGTCCTCGCTGATCTCCGTGCTCTCGGCCGCCAAGCCCAAGATCGCCGACTACCCGTTCACCACCCTGGTGCCCAACCTGGGCGTGGTCACCGCCGGGTCCACCGTCTACACCGTCGCCGACGTGCCGGGGCTGATCCCGGGCGCCAGCGAGGGCAAGGGCCTCGGCCTGGAGTTCCTGCGGCACGTGGAGCGCTGCTCGGTGCTGGTGCACGTGCTGGACTGCGCCACCCTGGAGCCGGGCCGGGACCCGCTCACCGACCTCGACGTGATCGAGGAGGAGCTGGCGATGTACGGCGGCCTCGGCGACCGGCCGCGGCTCGTGGTGCTCAACAAGACCGACATCCCGGAGGGACAGGACCTGGCCGAGATCGTCCGGCCGGATCTGGAGGCCCGCGGCCTGCGGGTGTTCGAGGTGTCCGCCGTCTCCCGCCAGGGGCTGCGGGAGCTGTCCTTCGCGCTCGGCGGGCTGGTCACCGAGGCCAGGGAGGCGCGGCCCAAGGAGGAGTCGACCCGCATCGTGATCCGCCCGAAGGCCGTGAACGACGCGGGCTTCACGGTAACCGCCGAAGGTGAGGGTTTCTTCAGGGTTCGGGGCGAGAAGCCGGAGCGCTGGGTGCGGCAGACCGACTTCGCGAACGCCGAGGCCGTGGGCTACCTCGCCGACCGGCTCAACCGGCTCGGCGTCGAGAACGAGCTGATCAAGCAGGGCGCCAGGGAGGGCGACGGGGTGGCGATCGGCGGCGACGACGACGCCGTCGTCTTCGACTTCGAGCCCGCGATGGTGGGCGGCGCCGAGATGCTGGGCCGACGTGGCGAGGATCACCGGATGGAGGAACCACGCCCCGCGGTGCAGCGGCGCAGGGAGCGCGACGCGCGCCGGCGGGACGGCGGACAGGACTCGGCCCAGCAGGAGTTCGAGAAGTTCGACCCCTTTGAGTGAGCTTGTCGCGCCTTCCCCGATGGCGACGTAGGGTAACGCGCCACGGTCACAAATGAATAACAGTCGACAACGGTTCATCCGGTTTATGGGTCAAGCTTCGGCGGGGGTTAACCTTCTCCTCGCGTAGCCGACACCTTTTGATACCGGCAGGAGCTGCCTTGTCCATCCATCCCAATGGACCGTCCCCCCACACCACAGCGGTCGTTCTCGCTGGCGGCACCGGCCAGCGGGTGGGTCTCTCCATACCGAAGCAGCTGATCAAGATCGCGGGGAAGGCCGTCATCGAGCACACGCTGGCGGTCTTCGAGGAGTCCCCGGACATCGATGACGTCATCGTGATGATGGCCCCCGGCTACGCGGCGGACGTGGAGCGGATCATCGCCAGGAGCGGCCTGACGAAGGTCAGCCGGGTCGTCGAGGGCGGCAGCACGCGCAACGAGACCACCCGGCGGGCCATCGCCGTGGTCGGCGAGGGGCTCGCCGAGGGCGAGGACCGCAACGTCCTCTTCCACGACGCCGTGCGGCCGCTGCTCTCGCAACGTGTGATATCCGACTGCGTGGCCTCCCTCGACCGCTACCAGGCCGTCGACGTGGCCATACCCTCGGCCGACACCATCATCGTGACCCGCACCCACGGCGAGGACGGCGAGTTCATCACCGACGTCCCCGACCGCTCCCGGCTCCGGCGCGGCCAGACCCCGCAGGCGTTCCGGCTCTCCACCATCCGCCGCGCCTACGAGATAGCCGCCGGCGACCCGAACTTCCAGGCCACCGACGACTGCTCCGTGGTCCTGCGCTACCTGCCCGACGTGCCGATCCACGTCGTCCCGGGTGACGAGTTCAACATGAAGGTCACCCAGCCCGTCGACGTCTTCATCGCCGACAAGATGTTCCAGCTCGCCTCCACCGCGGCCCCCCAGCAGTCCGACGAGGCCGCCTACCGCGAGCGTCTTTCCGGGAAGACCGTGGTGGTCTTCGGCGGCTCCTACGGCATCGGCAGGGACATCGCCGACCTCGCCGCCCGCCACGGCGCCACCGTCTACCCGCTGGGCCGCTCCACCACCGGCACCCACGTGGAGAAGCAGAGCGACGTCGCCGAGGCGCTGGAGAAGGCGTACGCCGAGACCGGGCGCATCGACTACGTGGTGAACACCGCCGGGGTGCTGCGCATCGGCAAGCTCGCCGAGACGGACGACGCCGCCATCGAGGAGGCGCTGACCGTCAACTACCTCGCCCCGGTCCGCATCGCCCGCGCCGCCCACAAGTACCTCGCCGAGACCCGTGGCCAGCTGCTGCTCTACACGTCCAGCAGCTACACCCGCGGCCGCGCCGAGTACAGCCTGTACTCGTCCACCAAGGCCGCCATGGTGAACCTCACCCAGGCGCTGGCCGACGAGTGGGCGGGCGACGGTATCCGCGTCAACTGCGTCAACCCCGAGCGGACCGCGACCCCGATGCGCACCAAGGCGTTCGGCCAGGAGCCCGCCGGCAGCCTGCTCTCCTCGGAGGCCGTCGCCACCACCTCGCTCGACGTCCTGCTCTCCACCATGACCGGGCACGTCATCGACGTCCGCCAGCAGGACCCCACCGCCGACGCCAGCAGCGCCGGCTCCTTCGAGCGCGCCCTGGCCGCCGCCCTGAACGCCGAGAACGCCGAGAACGCCGACGCCGCGCAGGGCCGGGTCCCGGGGGAGGTGGCATGATCCGAGCACTCCTCCGCCGCCTCGTCGGGGTGGCGTCCGGCGCCGAGCTGGTCGCGGCGCTGGTGATGGTGGTCGGCTACCCGCTGATGCTGGCCACCGCGCTCCTGCCGTCCGCCGTCGGCTTCGCCTTCGCCGCGGTCTGCTCCTACCTCGGGGACCACTTCCTGCACCGCCGCGGTTCCTACGTGCTGGTGCGCTTCGGCAAGGCGAGGCTCGGCCTCACCATCCGCTTCCTGATCCGCCAGCTGCTGCTGCTCCTGCTGCTGATCCGCTCCGAGCTGGCCGACGAGGCGGTGTTCTACGTCGCCGGCCTCCTCGTCTTCTACGGCCTGCAGGCCCCGCACACCGGCCTGGTGATGGTGCTGCGCCGGAAGCGGCGGCTGCCGATCACCACCCGCAACATCGACCTGTCGACGCTGCCGGTGCCCGACGGCCCGCCGCGCTGGCTCACCTACCGGGCCGTGGAGAAGGTGCTGCACACCGAGGTGCCGATGTTCCTCGGCCTGCTCGGCGTCGCCGCCACCGACGAGGCCGCCCTCGGCTACGCCGGCATCGCCGGCACCATCGCGCTGGTCCTCGGCTACCTGCTGGTGCTGCTGCCGTTCTTCCGCGCCCGGAAGCTGCCCCCGGACCCGGAGCGGACCCTGGAGTGGTTCGACGGGTGGCTGCGCACCCACCGGCCGACCGTCGCGCTGTACTTCTCCGGCTCCAAGGACTCCGCCTACCAGGTCAACATGTGGCTGGAGACCCTGGAGCGGCTCGACGACGAGCGGCCCGTCGTCATCCTGCGCGAGCGCGCCATCATGGCCAGGCTCGCCACCACCACCCTGCCCGTGCTGTGCGTGCCGAGCGCCGTCCACCTGATGCAGATGGACCTCTCCACGCTGCGGGTCGGCCTCTACCCGGCCAACGTCGGCAAGAACCTGCACCTGCTGCGCGTGCCCACCATGAAGCACGTCTTCGTCGGCCACGGCGACAGCGACAAGATCGCCAGCATCAACCCCTTCGCCAAGGCGTACGACGAGGTGTGGACCGCCGGCCGGGCCGGCCGCGACCGGTACGCGCTGGCCGACGTCGGGGTGCGCGACGAGGACATCGTCGAGGTGGGCCGCCCCCAGCTGGCCGGCATCACCGCCGGCACCGGGCAGCCGTCCGCCGACCACGTCCCGACCGTGCTCTACGCCCCCACCTGGGAGGGCTGGACCGACGACCCGGGCAACACCTCCCTGCTGCTGGCCGGCGAGAACATCGTCCGGCGGCTGCTGGAGTCCGAGCGCCCGGTGCGGGTGCTGTACAAGCCGCACCCGTTCACCGGCACCCGCGACCGGGAGGCCGGCGTCGTGCACCGCCGGATCGTCGCCCTGATCGAGGAGGCCGCCGCCCGGCGCGCCGCAGACCCGCGCTTCGCCGCCGAGGCCGAGCGCACCGCCGAGGAGCGGGCGCGCGCCCAGGCCGCGCTCGACGGGCTCGCCACGGCCGGCGCGGCGCTCACGCCGGCCGCCGGCTGGGACGACGCCTCCGTCTCCCGCGACGCCCAGACCCCGCTCGACCAGGCGGCCGGCGAGGAGCGGCGCCTGGCGGAGCGGAACGAGCTCTACTGGCGCGCGCTCGGCTGGTGGCAGCACCGGGTCGTCACCGGCCCCGAGCCGCGGCTCTTCGACTGCTTCAACGAGTCCGACGCCCTGGTGTCGGACATCTCCAGCGTGGTGTCCGACTGGATCGCCAGCGGCAAGCCGTACGCCGTCACCGACTCGGCCGGCCTCGGCGAGGACGAGTTCAAGCGGCAGAACACCGCCGTGCGGGCCGCCGTCGTCCTGACCAACGAGGCCACCGGGATCGACCGGCTCCTCGACGCCGCCCACGCCCCCGCCGACCCGCTGGCCGCCGCCCGCACCGAGCTCAGGGACTACCTGCTGGGGCCCGACGAGCCGCCCTCCCAGGAACGCTTCGCGGCGGCCGTCAGGGACCTGGCCACCAAGGCCGAGGCGCGCAACCTGGCCCAGGAGGCGACGTCGCCCGAAGCACGCGAGGCCACCGCCTCGCCCAGGCCCGACGGGGTCAACACCGGAGCCGTCTGACCCCGGCTTTCCGACCCGTACCGTACCGACACCAGGAAGGCTGCCCCCGTGGCTCCCAAGAAGCCTCAACCCAAACCAGAAGAGTTCATCCCGGCCGAGCTCCGGAAGGCCATGCACTGGCTGCCCGAGGCCAGCGCCGAGAAGCGCGAGGAGTTCTTCACGGCCGCGGGGGAGTTCCTGGCGACCGCCGACGCCAGGAAGCTGCGCAAGCTGCCCCCGATGATGCGGGTCAAGTGGCACCTGGCGCGTGAGCGGCGGCTCAAGGAGCTGCTGAAGGTCCTCGCCTTCGAGCGCGAGTACCGGGCCTCCTCGTTCCCGGTGGGCGGCAGGCTGCGCCCCCGGGTGCAGATCCCCGGCCTCGACTCGTCCTCGCTGCCGTCCGACGTGGTCAGGCTGCGCCGCGGCGAGCTGCCGGTGAAGGCGAAGGCCACCGAGGTGGTGTGGCGGGACGGCCGGCTGGTCGTCACCGGCTACGCCTTCGTGCAGAACGTGCCGGCCGACAGCAGGGTGCGGCTGCCCAGGATGGGCTGGCTGCGCCAGCAGGGCGCCAAGCGGCGGGTCCCGCTGCGCGTGAGGTCCCGCACGGAGCTGCGCGCCACCCGCGAGTCGGGGCAGGCGCTGCGCAGCTACGACGAGTCCGGCTTCGAGGTCGTCATCGACCCCAGGAAGCTGAAGTCGGGCGGGGAGTGGCAGCCGGGGGTCTGGCAGCTGACGCTCGCCCTGCCCTCGCCCGGCGTCGTCCGGATCGGCTCGCCCAACAAGACCGACATCGGCAGCGCCGGCCACTCCCAGGCCCGGCAACTGGCGGACGGCGTGCGGCTGGTCGCGGGCTTCGCCGAGGAGCGGATGCAGCTGACCGTCGACACCCCGCAGGCCGAGATCCTCGGTCACACCAAGGTGGACGACGCGCTGCGGCTCACCGTGCACGTCCCCGGCACCACCGCCGGCCGGCGGCCCGCCCGGCTGCGCCTCGCGCAGAAGGGCGGCGGCCTCGACCGGGCGTACGAGGTGACCGAGTCGGCCACCGGCGACGTGCTGGTGGACGTCCCGCTCGCCGACCTGTCGGTCGCCGAGTCCGAGTCCGAGGCGACCAAGGACTTCATCGCCACCCTGGAGTTCCCGGACGGCGACACCCGCCGCGCCACCGTGCGCGACGGCTTCCTGCCCGGCCAGTACCCGGTCCCCGGCGGCCGGGAGATCGCCGTCACCACCGACGGCCCCGGGCTGCTCAAGCTGCACGACCGCGGCCGACAGGCCGTCGTCGACCAGCTCCGCTGGACGGACGAGGGCGAGCTGGTGCTGGAGGGCGCCTACACCGGCAACGGTGAGGGCCTGGAGCTCGTGCTGCGGCACGGCAAGTACTCCGAGGAGAAGTACCTGCCCTTCGAGCTGCGCCACGACGGCCGGTTCACGGTGCGGATCACCCCGGACCGGATGGCGTCCTACGACGGCGAGCAGCAGCTGCGGGAGGGGCGCTGGTACCTGTCCTTCCGGCCCGAGGGCGTGGCCGAGAACAGCGACGACGTCCCCGTGAAGCTGCGCGGCGACCTCGTCGACCAGCTGCCCCTGAACCACCAGGGCGCGAACCGCCTCTACTCCCTGGAGCGGCGCTTCTTCGACCGGGTCTTCCTGGCCGCCGGCTCCCCGCTGCGCGAGGAGGACCGGGGCAAGTACCGGCAGCGCAGGCTCCGCGAGCTGTACGTCAGGGAGCGCGAGCAGCCGCTGCGCAACGCGGTCTTCTACAACTGCTACCACGGCCGGCAGTTCTCCGACTCACCGCGCGCCATCTACGAGGAGCTGGTGCGCCGCGGGGCCGACGTCGAGCACATCTGGGGCACCAACGACCAGCAGGCCGTCGTTCCGCCGGGGATGCGCACCGTGGAGTGGAAGAGCGCCGAGTGGCACGAGGCGCTGGCCCGCAGCCGGTTCATGGTCACCAACGTGATGATCTCGTCGTGGATCAAGCGCCGCACCGACCAGATGTTCGTCCAGACCTGGCACGGCACGCCGCTGAAGAAGATGGGCGCCGACCTGCTGGGCACATCCAAGGCCAACCCGGCCTACATCGCCACCCTGCCCGACCGGTTCTCGCAGTTCGACTACCTGGTGTCGCCCAACGCGTTCACCACGCCGATCATGCGGAGCGCCTTCGGCTTCCCCAACGAGATCCTCGAGTACGGGTATCCGCGCAACGACGTCTTCTACCGCGAGGACCGCGAGGAGGTCGCGGCCCGGGTGCGGAAGGCGCTGCGGCTGCCGGAGGGCAAGAAGGTGCTGCTCTACACGCCCACCTGGCGTGACGACCAGCGGTTCGGCACCGGCAAGAAGTTCAAGCTCGACCTCCAGCTGGACCTGGAGGAGTTGGAGCGGCGGCTCGGCGACGACCATGTGCTGCTGTTCCGCAAGCACCCCAAGATGCTCAACAACATCACGGGCGCCCGGGACGGCTTCGTGCGTGACGTCGCCAGCTACGCGGAGATCTCGGACCTGTACCTGGTCTCCGACGTGCTGATCACCGACTACTCGTCGTCGATGTTCGACTTCGCGCACACCGGCCGGCCGATCCTGTTCTTCACCTACGACCTGGAGCACTACCGGGACGACCTGCGCGGGTTCTACTTCGACTTCACCGGCACCTCGCCGGGACCGCTGGTCAGGACGAACGGCGAGCTGATCGACGCCATCCGCACCGTGGACGTCGTGCACAAGGAGCACGCGGACCGGTACGCGGCCTTCGTGGACAAGTTCTGCGAGCCCGCCGACGGGCGGTCCACCGCCCGGGTGGTGGACAAGATGCTGGAGTGGATGAAGTAGCGGCTTGACCCGGGGCCTCCGCCGCCGGCCCGCCGGCCCGCCGGCTCAGCCGGTGGGGCGGCGGCGGAAGGCCCAGTCGAGCTTCGGTTCCATCACCGGGCGGAAGAGCCGGCGCACCGGCGGCGTGCACAGCAGGGTGATGACCACGGCGGCCACCGCGGTGGTGACCGGCACCGAGAAGAGGATCCCGCTCATCGGCTCGCCGTCGTACCAGCCCCACTCGATGACCGCCTTCACCAGGAAGCCGTGCAGCAGGTAGCCGGAGATCGTGCCCGCGCCCAGCACCGTGAACCAGGTGCGCCGTCCGGGCACCAGGGCGAAGAAGCCGCCGATCAGCAGCACCGCGCAGCCGAAGAGGGCGAGGGACATCGCGACGCCGACCCACCAGGCCTCGCCCAGCTCCTGCGCCGTCTCGCGGTGGTAGAGCCACTGGTACGGCATCCGCTCGGCCACCAGGTACGCCACCAGCAGCGCGCCGGCGAAGACCGGCAGCGCCAGCAGCCGCACGGCGCGGCGGCGCACCAGCTGGAGGTGTTCGGGCCTCAGGACCAGGCCGAGCACGAAGAACGGCAGGAACTGCAGCACCCGCTGGATCTGCAGGTCGCCGCCGAGGGTGGGCGACGCGGTGGCGACGGCGGCGAGCGCCAGCGCCACCGGCAGCGGCCAGCGGATCGCCTTCCACACCGGCACGGTCAGCCGCCAGATGAACAGCGCCAGCAGGAACCACATCAGCCAGCGCGGCTCGAAGAAGCCGACGTAGGTGCTGTCGTCGTCGGCCAGGCGGCGCAGGTACAGCGTGTAGGCGACCTGGAAGACCACGTAGGGCACGAGCACGCCGGTGACCAGCCGCTGCACGCGGTCGGCGCGGCCGTCGAAACTCCGGGAGAGGTAGCCGGAGATGACGATGAACGCCGGCATGTGGAACGTGTAGACCGTCAGGTAGAGCGCCATGACCACGCGTGAGTCGCCGCGCAGCGGCTCCCAGGCGTGGCCGATCGCCACCAGGACGATGGCCAGGTACTTGGCGTTGTCGAAGAACGCGTCCCGCTGCTTGGGTCTGTCCGCTGCCTGGCGCGGTACGGCGGGAGTCTCCTGGGTGCCCGTGAGCTGTCGCGTCTCGTTCATCAGTACGGCACCTTAGCGTCAGCCGGCGTTAAGGCGTGGCGCGGGGGAGCGGCGTTCCGCTGCCACAGACTGGGCGCATGACCAGAACCGTGCACACCCCCTCGGGAGACGCCAGGATCAGCTGGCACGCGGCCGCCGGGGCGCGGGCCGTGCTCGCCCTCGGCCACGGCGCGGGCGGCGGCGTCGAGAGCGCCGACCTCCAGGCGCTGGCGGGCGCGCTGCCGGCCAGGGGGATCACCGTGGCGCTGGTCGAGCAGCCGTGGCGGGTGGCCGGGAAGCGGGTGGCGCCGGCGCCGCGCACGTTGGACACGGCCTGGGAGGCGCTGTGGCCGGCGTTGGAGAAGCCGGGGCTTCCGGTGTTCGCGGGCGGACGCAGCGCGGGGGCGCGGGTGGCCTGCCGCACGGCGCGGGCGCTGGGCGCGCGCGCCGTGCTGGCGTTGTCGTTCCCGCTCCATCCGCCGGGGAAGCCGGAGAAGTCGCGGGTCGACGAGCTGACCGGGGCCGGGGTGCCGGTGCTGGTGGTGCAGGGCGGCACCGACCCCTTCGGCCGTCCCGGCGAGTTCCCGGCCGGCACCGAGCTGGTCGAGGTGCCCGGGGCCCACGGACTGGCGGCGCCCGAGCCCCCCGTCATCGGGCGGATCGGGGACTGGCTGACCGCTCGGCTGGCGGGCTAGCGGTTTCCCCCTGCCGCGCCCGCCGGGCGTCGGCCGCCGCGCACAGCTCGTCCACGGCCCGCCGGAACCGGACGATCGACGGCGGGTCGGCCGGGCCGAGCAGGTACTCGGTGAGCTCGGCGCGGGCCGTCGCCAGCCGGTCGAGCGTCGGGTCGACCACGCTGTCGAGCAGCTCGCCGAGGCCGGCCGCGTCCGGGGCGAGGATGGTCGCGGCCCGCACCGTGGGGTTGGCGGCGCGGAAGTCCGCCGCCGGCAGCCCGCTGGTGTTGACCACGGCGTAGGGCTTGGCGCTTGCCAGGTGGTCGGCGACGACGCTCGACACGTCAGCGATCAGCACGTCGGCCTGGTTGAAGCAGCTGTAGATGTCGGGCCGGGGGCCGGTGAGCACCAGGTGCCCCCTGGCCGGCTGGGAGGCCCAGAACGCCGCCGCCCACGTCTCGGCGGCCGCCGCCACGCCCGCCGCCCGGCCGGCGGCCGGGGCGCCCTGCGCCCCCATCCGCTCCAGGTCGTCGGCGCCCACCCGCACCATGCCTCCGTCGCCCGCGGCGACCGGCCGCGACGTCGAGTCGGCCGGCGGGCCGTCCTCGGCGGCGTCGGCCTCCGCGGTGTCGGAGACCGACGCCGGCTCCGCGGGCTCGATCGGCCCGGCCATGGCGTCCGCCACGGCCGCGGCGGCCGGCGCGCCGTCCTCGGCGGCGCCGCCCGACTCCGCCGCCGCCGCCGCCGGCGGCGGCGCCGACGCCGCGATCAGCGCGCGGATGCGGGCGTCCGCGGCGGCCGCCTCGCGGTTGACGGTGCCCGTCATCGGGTGCGGCTTGTACAGCAGCCGCACCCTCGGGTCGGCCAGCAGCGCCCTGACCACCTGCTCGCCGGCCAGGATGACCGACGTGTTGCCCGGGTCGTCCGTCCAGCCCTCCCAGGTCGGCGCGTACAGCACGGTGACCGGCCCCCTGGCCGGCGGCGGCCCCGCGGCCGGCCTGATCGGGGCCAGCTGCGGGCGGCCCACCTCCACCACGTCCCGGTCGTCGACCCCGACGTCCGCCAGCGCGTACCGGCGTCGCGCCGCCGGGCCCGCCACCCAGACCTCGTCGTACACCTTGGCGTACGGGTTGCAGCTGGACAGCTTGTCGCTCTCGCCGTGGTTGACGAACGCGTGCTTGATGGTGGGGATACGCAGCACCTGCGACGTCCTTGGCGCGTTCGCCGGATGGATCAGCACCTTGAGCGAGGAGTGTTCGAGCAGCATCAGGTTGGCCACCCGCGGCAGGCACACCACCGGCAGGTCGGTGGCCGCGATCTGCTGGAGCATCGGCCGCTCCCGCAGCACCACCAGCGCCCGCCGGTCGAGGGCCGCCATCGTGGAGAGCCACATGTTGGCCTGGTAGGCGGTGCCCGAGCCACCCGAGAAGTACAGGCCGACCTCCGGCCGGTACTCGGCCAGCCAGCGCCTGAACCACTCGAGGACCGCCTCCTGGGCGGGCGGCCGCTTCGCCGGCAGCAGCCAGGTGGCCAGCCGGCCGGCCGCCCCGCAGAACAGCGCCAACGAGACGCCCACCCCCAGCAGCCCCCACGCCGGCCCGCCGGTCGCCGCCGTGACCAGCAGCCCGACCGTGGCCGGCGCCGAGAGCAGCGGGACCCGGCGGATCGGGCTGGTCAGCAGCCGCGGCGGGGCCGGCGAGAGCCGCAGCTCGTCGGCGTCGACGTTCCTGGTGAGGACCGGCAGCGTGCGCTGCCGCCGCACCAGCACGCCGACCGCCCGGCACAGGAAGTGGGCCGCGTAGCAGGCGAGCAGCCCGCCGACCAGCAGCAGCCCGGCGGCCCCGCCCAGGTCCGCGAGATGCCCGACGCCGACCACGGACAGCAGGTCGCGCAGCAGCTGTCTGACGGTCTCGTCGAAGCGCAGCCGGTTGAGCGGGGACAGGGTCCCCGGCCGCCAGCGGCGCAGCGCCAGCTCGAACCCGAGGCCGCCCGCGCCGGCGGCGCACAGCAGCGGCGCGTTGGGCAGCAGCGCGCCGAGGAACTGCGCGGTGAACAGGACGAGCAGGACGCCGGAGGCGGCGAGGACGTTCAGGCCGCGGCGAGGCGGCGGTCCGACGGGCAAGGTGGGGCTCCCGTGAAACGTGGTGCGGATGCGAGTGCGCACGCGCGCGAGGGCGCGGGCGGGGGAACGCGCGAGGACGCGTACCGGGGAAGCGGCCGGCGGCGTGCGAGGGCGCGACCGGCCGGAAAACGCGAGGCGGTGAACCGCCTGGTTACGGTTGTATGAGCGCCGGGGCGGTCTTCGGGCGCGCGTGGGGCGCGTGGCCGCCGCTCGCGTAGATTATGGCCCAGGGGTCGATTCGACCGGGAACGAACGAACGCAGGGGTACCACGGTGGCAGCGGCACCACGGCAGGACGTCTCCGACGCCCGCAGGATCGTCGTCAAGATCGGTTCATCCTCGCTGACCACCGCGGCCGGAGGACTGGACGCCGACCGGGTGGACGCACTGGTCGATGTGCTGGTGAAACAGGACGGAAGGCAGATCGTACTGGTTTCCTCCGGTGCGATCGCCGCCGGTCTCGCCCCGCTCGGCCTGGCGCGGCGCCCCTCGGACCTGCCCCGCCAGCAGGCCGCCGCCAGCGTCGGCCAGGGCCTGCTGCTCGCCCGCTACACCGCCTCCTTCGCCCGGTACGGCCGGCGCGTCGGCCAGGTGCTGCTCACCTCGGACGACACCAGCCGCCGCGCCCACTACCGCAACGCGTACCGCACCCTCGACCAGCTGTTCACCCTCGGCGTGGTCCCGGTCGTCAACGAGAACGACACGGTCGCCACCGACGAGATCCGGTTCGGCGACAACGACCGGCTCGCCGCCCTCGTCGCGCACCTGGTCAGGGCCGACCTGCTGGTGCTGCTCTCCGACGTCGACGGCCTCTACGACGGCGACCCGGCCAAGCCGGGCACCAGCCGGATAGCGGAGGTCACGGGGCCCGAGGACCTGGCCGGCGTCGAGATCGGCCGGGCCGGCCGGGCCGGCGTCGGCACCGGCGGCATGGTCACCAAGGTGGAGGCCGCCGCCATCGCCACCGGCGCCGGCATCCCGGTGGTCCTCGCCTCCGCGAGCCGGGTCGCCGACGCGCTCTCCGGCGCGGGCGTCGGCACCTACTTCCGCCCCACCGGGCGGCGCTCCGCCGGCCGGCTGCTGTGGCTCGCCCACGCCTCGACCCCGCGCGGCTCGGTCACCCTGGACGCGGGCGCCGTGCGCGCCATCACCGAGCGCGGCAGCTCGCTGCTGCCGGCCGGCATCACGGGCGTGTCGGGGGAGTTCACCGCCGGCGAGCCGATCGAACTGCTCGACGAGTCGGGGCTCCCGGTGGCCCGCGGCCTCGTCAACTTCGACGCCCGCGAGATCCCCCGGCTGATCGGTCGCTCCACCCACGACCTGGCCCGCGAACTCGGCCCCGCCTACGAACGCGAGGTCGTCCACCGCGATGACCTGGTGCTGTTGCGGGCATAAGACCCGTCGGCACTCCGTGGCGGCCCCGTGTTACACGGGACGGACACCGGAGCGGTGCCGGATCTGTGAAAGACCAGTCTTTCCACCGAAGGTTCCGGGAAACGGCCCCCATCGCGTCCCGCGAACTGGTCCACTCGATCCGCGTGGTCCGCGCGCGGTGTCGGGCGTGTCGCGCGTGGCGCGCACCGGGGGGCGTCGAGCACCGCGCCACGCGGCGCGCCTCAGCACCACGAGGCACCCGGACACCCGGGCAGCCGGGCACACAGACACACAGGCACACGAGGCACCACGAGCAGCACGTCAGGAGGCCGCCGGTGAGGCGACTGGCCAGCGTCCAGGGAGGCACCCGGGCGGCGGGGGAGGACGGCCAGCGGCCCGCCGCCCGGCTGTGGCACATCACGCTCAGCGTGGCCGGCGCCGCCGCGCCGCTGCAGGACGTCCGCCGCGGCCTCGAACGGCTGGCGAACGACCACCCCTTCCTGCTCACCAGCCGCTACGCCCCGGACCACGCCGAGATCAGGTACTGGGAGGAGGCGCGGGACCTGCACGACGCGGCGGCCGTCGCGCTGCGGCTCTGGGGCGAGCACCGCCGCACCGCGCAGCTGCCGCCGTGGGAGATCGTCGGCCTGGAGGTCATCAGCCGGGAGACGTACCACCAGCGGATCGCCGAGGGCTACGGCCCGCCGCCCGCGGTGCCGGTCGGCGTCCACCCGTTCTAGCCCGCCCGCCGGCCCGCCTCCGGGCCGGCCGGGGACCGCTCCGTGGAACGCGTTCGGCCGCCGGCACCCGGGCGACTACCCTGCACAGCATGACCAGCAGCGCACCCGCAAGCGACTCTCCCGTCCTCGCCGCCGCCCGCCGGGCCAGGGAGGCCGCGGCCGCCCTCGCCCCGCTGCCGCGGACGGTCAGGGACCGGGCGCTGCTGGCCATCGCGGACGCGCTGGAGGCGCGGGCCGCCGAGGTGGTCGAGGCCAACGCGGCCGACGTGGCCAGGGCGCGCGCGGCCGGCACCTCGGAAACCGTGATCGACCGGCTCACCCTCACCCGGGAGCGGGTCGCCGCCATCGCCTCCGACGTGCGCGACGTGGTGGCGCTCCCCGACCCGGTGGGCGAGGTGGTGCGCGGTTCGACCCTGCCGAACGGGCTGGAGCTGCGGCAGGTCCGCGTCCCGCTCGGCGTCGTCGGCATCATCTACGAGGGCCGCCCCAACGTCACGGTGGACGCCGCCGCGCTCTGCCTCAAGTCGGGCAACGCGGCGCTGTTGCGCGGCTCGTCCTCCGCCTACGCCTCCAACGAGGCCCTGGTCGGGGTGTTGCGGGACGCCGTGGCGGGCGCCGGACTGCCGGCCGACGCCGTCCAGTTGGTGCCGGGCGAGAGCCGGGAGTCGGTGCACGAGCTGATGCGGGCGCGCGGCCTGGTGGACGTGCTGATCCCGCGCGGCGGCGCCTCGCTCATCCGGACCGTGGTGACCGAGTCCACGGTGCCGGTGATCGAGACCGGCACCGGCAACTGCCACGTCTACGTCGACGAACTGGCCGACCTGGACATGGCCGTCGAACTGCTGGTCAACTCCAAGGCGCAGCGCCCCGGCGTGTGCAACGCGGCGGAGACGGTGCTGGTGCACGCCGGCGTCGCGGACCGCTTCCTGCCGCTGGCGCTGGCCGCGCTCACCGCCGCCGGGGTCACCGTGCATGGCGACGAGGCGTGGCAGAAGGCGGGGGCCGGCGCCGGCGTCCGGGTGGAGCCGGCCACCGACGTCGACTGGGAGACGGAGTACCTGAGTTACGACATCGCGGCCGCCGTCGTGCCCGACCTGGACGCGGCCGTCGCGCACATCCGCCGCTGGACCTCGGGGCACACCGAGGCCATCGTCACCCGGGACACCGCCGCGGCCCGGCGGTTCGTCTCGCTGATGGACTCGGCGGCCGTGATGGTCAACGCCTCCACCCGCTTCACGGACGGCGCCCGGTTCGGCTTCGGCGCGGAGATCGGCATCTCGACCCAGAAGTTGCACGCCCGGGGTCCGATGGGGCTGCCCGAGTTGACCACCACCCGCTATGTGATCACCGGCGAGGGTCACACCGTGGAGTGAAATCCGGATGGCCCTCCCCCTGGCCGCGTATTCGGCCTACGCTGGAGTTGTGCCGGACGACGTGGGGGGCCTTCCGTCGCCGAATGGCGAGGGGCCCAACAGCGAGGACGTGGGGGCCGCCGACGAGGCGTTCGCCTCCGTGGTGCTGGACGAGGCGTTCATCGAGGCGGCCGAGGTTCACGAGCCCACCGCGGCCGAGCGGATCCTGTACGCGGCTCTGGAGCGCGCCGAGTCCGAGGCCGAGTTGGAGGCCGAGGCGGGCGGCGAGATCGGGTTCTACCGGGATCCCGACCTGGATCCCGGCTCCTCGGACGGCCTCGCCGGGTTCGAGCCCGGCGGTGGCCAGGCCGGCTTCCTCGGCGAGGGGCCGGACGACGAGGACGACGGCGACGACGAGGGCCGGTTCGACAGCTCCGACTACACGCGTTACCTCGCCGACCTGCCGGACGGCGAGTACGACGACCAGGCCGAGCAGGACGAGTTGGCGTTCGGCGGCCCCTACCCGCCCTACGACGGCGGCTACGGCGGCGTGGTGATACCCGGCTCGGGCGGTGCGGTGGGCCCGGGGCCCGCCCACGCGGAGTCCGCCGCCGGCTGGCGCCCGGTGCGCTGGCAGCGGCCGGTCGCCTGCGTGCTCGCCATGGTGATGGGGATCAGCGTGATCGCCTTCGCCCTGATAGCCATCCAGCGCGCCGGCTCCGGGAGTTCCCGGCTGCCGACGCCGCCCGCCCCCACCGAGCCCACGGATCCGGAAGGCCCGGGCGACGAGGGCACCACCGTGGAGGCCGAGTTCTCCGACGGGGACGGAACCCGGTAGCGCCGGCCGCCGTCGGGCCAGGCCGGTGGGCGGCACACCGGGCGCCACGCGCCCGGGTGGGCCCGCGCGCGCCGGCACACTCCGGCGGGGTCGGCAAAATCCCCGCTGACTGGGGCTGTTGACCGTCCGCTCGGCGACTTACGCTGGACGGGTGGCCGGGCGCACAGACCCTCCAGAAGGACTACCCGGGGGCGCCCCGGGAGCCGGGGACGAGGAATACCAGTCGACCGTCTTCGACGAGTCGTTCGTCAGAGCTGCCCGACTCCAGGAGTTCTCGGCGCAGGAGCGCCTCGAGGACCACACGACGGCCGTGCGGCGGCGCGACCCCGAGCCGGGCCGCGGCCGTACGGTGCCCAGGCAGGGGATCGCCCTGGCGCTGATCATCCTGCTGGCCTTCGCGGCCGCCATCTACCTCGGGAACAACAACCCCTACGACACCCCGGTCCGGCTCAACTCCGACCCGCCGTCCGCCGACACCACCGTGCTGGTGCCGGACGGCGAGGTGCCGGGCGGGGCCGACGCCGACGCGGCCTATGCCGACACCCCGGCCGCCGACTACGGGCTCGGCGCCGGCGGCGTCCACCTGCCCGACCCGCGGGCCACCGACAACTTCTCGCGCGAGCAGGTGCTCACCGCGCTCACCCTGGCCAAGGAGTACGTGGTGGCCAGCGGGCTCACCCCCGAAGTGCTGCTGGGGGACACGGTGACGCCGGTCAGGGACCTGCTCGGCGCCGAGCAGCAGCGGCAGTTCGACAACGCGACGCAGGCTCACGGCCTGCAGTCGGTGCCCACCGACTGGCTGATCCGCTTCGACACCGACGCCGTCGAACTGGCCGACCTGCAGGTGCGGGTGGACGGCGGCTTCACCTTCGTCGAGACCAACGACGACACCCTCCAGGTCACCGCCCGCCACGTCCTGGCGTACGCGCTGCGCGCCGCCGGCACCGGCGGTGAGGGCGCCCCGGCGCCGGTCGTCGTGTTCACCGCGCATCGGCAGCTGCGGCTCCAGTTCGGCAAGGAGGAGCTGCGCGACCGCAACGTGCTGGTGCGCGAGGTCGAGCAGCTGCTCGGCCCGATGGACTGCGCCGCCGACCCGTCGGACGCGCTGCGCCCGCTGCTGCCGGGCGAGCGGGCGGACCCGCCGGCGGCCGCCGCCGTCGACCCGTTCGCGTTGGACGGCGGCCGCGCGGTGCTGTGCGGCGAGTACGCCCCGTTCAGCGATCCTCGGGCGCACGCCCCGCTGCTGAACCGTTAGGCCCCTCACCGCCACCGGTGTCACGGCCGGTGTCGCCGCCGGTGGCGTCGCCCTTGCCCGTGGACCGGGACCTGCTCTGCCCGGTGGCGAAGTCCCGCAGCCGGCCGCCGAGTTCGCCGGCGCCCCCGGCCACGTCGTTGACCAGCCTCATCAGCGGGTCCTTGCTGGACCGCACGCGCTCCGTGTAGTGCCCGGCCGACTCGCGGAAGGCGTCGGTGACCCGCGCCTCGCCGTCCCCGTCGCGGCGCGGGTAGTGGCCGTCCATGATCCGCTGGTGGTCGCGGCCGCCCGCCCAGCGGCGCAGCTCGGCCGCCCGCACCGCCGCGAACGGGTGGCTGCGCGGCAGCACGTTGAGGATCTTCAGCACCGAGTCCCGCAGGTCGCCGCCCGCCTCGTACTCGTCGGCCTGCTTCAGGAACTCGTCCACGTTCATCTCGTGCAGGTGGTTGCCGCCGGCCAGCTTCATCAGCCCGCGCAGCGACGCCGCCTCGTCCTGACCGACCAGCAGCCCGGCCCGGTCGGCCGACAGCTCGGACTTGCGGAACCACTCGCGGAGCGCGGTGACGATCGCCATGATCGCGATGCTGCCCAGCGGGATCCACGCGACCCGGACGGCGAGGTTGGTGAGGAACAGCAGGATGGTGCGGTAGACCGCGTGCCCGGACAGCGCGTGCCCGACCTCGTGGCCGACGACCGCCCGCATCTCGTCCTCGTCGAGCAGCTCCACGAGGCCGGTGGTGACCACGATGATCGGCTGGTCGAGGCCGATGCACATCGCGTTCGGGTTCGGGTCCTGGGTGACGTAGAACGGCGGGATCCGCTCCAGGTCCAGGATGTGGCAGGCGTCGAGCAGCATCTCGTGCAGGTGCGCGAACTGCCGCTCGTTCACCCGCACCGAGTCGGAGAGGAACAGCAGCCGCAGGCTGCGCTCGGGGAGCATCCCGCTCAGTGTCCTGAAGACCGTGTCGAAACCGGTGAGCTTGCGCAGCGCCACCAGCGCCGAGCGGTCGGCCGGGTGTTCGTAGGCCCGGGACGAGATCCCGGGGAAGCTCCGCCGCCCGCCGCCGCGCGCCCCCGTCTCGGTGCCGTCGTCCGTCGTGCCGTCGCTCGCTATGCCGTCCGTGCTGTCCGTTCCGCCGGCGTTGTCCGTCATGGGGCCCCCTCCGTGTGCTGCGCCGCCCGCGCCGGGGCCCAGCGCACCGCACTCGGAGCGGTGGGGGCAAGAGGCCGCGGCCGGCTCGTCCGCTTACGATGACCCTACGTTTCAGCCGTCAGCCACGTTCCCGGATAGGCCAGCCATGATGACGCTCTCCGCCTCACCCGCCGCCGAAGCCCTGGTCAGCCTCGCCAACGAGGGCGGCCAGCACGACTCCCTGAACGCCTATGCCATCGGTGGCGGCGCCCTGGCGGGCCTGCTGCTCCTGCTCTGGATCACGACCCGCCTCAACCGCGACCGCTAAGGTCGGTCCATGCGAGAGCGGATAGCCCGTGCCAAGCGGCGCATCGGCGTGATGGGCGGCACGTTCGACCCCGTCCATCACGGGCACCTCGTGGCCGCGAGCGAGGTGGCCGCGCTGTTCCACCTCGACGAGGTCGTCTTCGTGCCCACCGGCAAGCCCTGGCAGAAGGACCACAGGTCCGTCTCCCCGGCCGAGGACCGCTATCTGATGACGGTCATCGCCACGGCGTCCAACCCGCAGTTCTCCGTCAGCCGCATCGACATCGACCGCGGCGGCAAGACGTACACCATCGACACGCTGCGCGAGCTGCGTGCCGAGCACGCCGACGCGGACCTGTTCTTCATCACCGGCGCCGACGCGCTGGCACAGATCCTGGGGTGGCGGGACGCCGAGGAGTTGTTCGCGCTCGCCCACTTCATCGGTGTCACCAGGCCGGGGCATCCGCTCGCCGACCCCGGACTGCCGAGCGGCGGGGTCTCGCTGGTCGAGGTCCCCGCGCTCGCCATCTCGTCCACCGACTGCCGCGAACGGGTCGCCCGCGGCGATCCGGTCTGGTATCTGGTGCCGGACGGGGTGGTGCGCTACATCAACAAACGCGCCCTCTACCGGGACCTTCCCCCGGCTCCGACGGGTGGGCACCCCCAGGACGACGCCGAGGGACCGAGGCAATCGGCGCGCTGAACGGCTGAAGGGCGGCACTGGTGAGCGACCGACAGGACCCGTACGGGCAGTTCGGCCAGCCCGGACAGATCTACGGCTACGACGAGTACGGTCGTCCCGTCTACGGCACGGAGCCGCAACAGCCGCCCGCGCAGGGGGAGTACGACTACGGCTACGGCGCCACGCCCCAGGACCAGGGCGCCGCGCAGGGCTACGCCGGCGGCTACGGCTACCCCACGGGCCAGCAGGCGCCCGTCGCCGACCCGAACGCGCCGCCCCCGAACCCGAACGCCTACGACGGCTACGGCTACGGCTACGGGGGCGGCGCGGGCACCGGCTACGACCAGGGGCAGGGGCAGGGG
>NZ_SMKI01000039.1 GCF_004348415.1 Streptomyces hainanensis | reverse complement strand
CCTCTCCCCCGCCCCCACCAGCGCGCCGCCGCCCGAAGCGCCGCCGGCACCACCGGTGCGGCGGATACCGCTCGCCGTCTCCGGGCTGCTCGGCGCCGGCCTCAGCGCCTACGTGTTCGCCGCGCACGGCGCCAAGCCGGGCGTCCTGCTGCTGCTCGGGCTCGGCCTCGGCTTCGCCCTCTTCCACTCCCGGTTCGGCTTCACCTCCGCCTGGCGGCAGCTCGTCGCGGTCGGCAACGGCAGCGGGCTGCGCGCCCACGCGCTGCTGCTCGGCACGACCGCCACCCTCTTCGCCCTGATCATCGGCACCGGCACCGGCCTGTTCGGCTCCCAGCCCTCGCCGTCCGCCGGGCCGCTCGGTGTGAGCCTGCTGGTCGGCGCGTTCGTCTTCGCGATCGGCATGCAGCTCGGCGGGGCCTGCGCGTCCGGCACGCTGTTCGCGGTCGGCTCGGGGCAGTCGTCGATCGTGCTCACCCTGGGCGGCTTCATCGCTGGTTCGACGCTCGCCGCCTGGCAGTTCGACCTCTGGAGCGACCTGCCGTCCCTCGACCCCTACCTGCTCTCCGACCACGTCGGCTGGTTCGGCTCCTGGGCGGTGACGATCGCCGCGCTCGCGGTGATCGTGGCGATCTCCCGGGTCGTCCAGCGCCGCCGCACCCCGCCGCCGACCGGCGCCGTGCCCTCCGCGCGGGGCGGCCTGACGGCGCGGGCGCTGCGCGGCTCGTGGCCGCTGGCCGCCGGCGCCGTGGTGCTGGCCCTGCTGGGCGCCGGGGTGCTGCTGGTCTCCGGCGGCGCGTGGGGCGTGACCAGCGCGTTCGCGCTGTGGGGCAGCAAGCTGCTGGGCGTCGTCGGTGTCCAGCCGGAGAGCTGGACCTTCTGGCAGCAGCCGAACAACGCCGACATGCTGGCCGGACCGATCCTCGCCGACAAGAACAGCCTCACCGACATCGGCATCATGGTCGGCGCCGCGGTCGCCGCGTCCCTGGGCGGCACCTGGGCCCTGCACCGCAACGTCCCGTGGCGCACCGCGGTGGCCGCCGTGCTCGGCGGCGTCCTCATGGGTGTCGGCGCCCGCCTGGCCGGCGGCTGCAACATCGGCGCCTACCTCGCCGGCATCGCCTCGGGCAGTCTCCACGGCTGGATCTGGGGCGCCACCGCCCTCCTCGGCACCTGGGCCGGCCTCCGACTCCGGCCCCTGTTCGGCCTGGCCAACCCCAAGCCGACCGACGGCGTCTGCTGACCCGGGCGACGGACACCGGCCCGGATGAAAGCGCGGTGAAAGGGTCGTCGGGCTTGCTTGGAGCGGGTCGTCCGTCGCTCGACCGCACCAGCGCGACGCGCGGCCGTCAGGAGGAGGGCCGCTCCGGGGTGTCGACGTCTGTCGACGTCCTCGGTCCCGGGGCGGGTTGGCTGACGGGAGGGTGAACGGTGTTGGAGATCCGTCTACTGGGACCGGTGGAGATCGTCGTACGGGGGCGGCGGGTGCCGCCGCCCGGGCAGCGAGCCGCCCGGGTTCTCGCGGCCCTGGCCCTGGCCGAGGGCGCGCCGGTCGGCGTGGAGCGGCTGGTCGACTGCGTCTGGGGGGAACGGCCGCCGCACACGGCCGCGGCTCAGCTGCACACGGTGGTGTGGCGGCTTCGGGGCTCGTTCGCCGCCGCGGACCTGTCGGCCACCGACCTGCCCGCCGGCATCCTCGTCCGCCGGAGTACGGGGTACCTGCTCGCCGCGGGCGCCTTCACCACGGACGTGGCACGCTTCCGCCAGGACGTGCGGACGGCCCGCGTCGAACTCGTCGCGGGCCGGCTCGACCCGGCGGCGGCCGCCCTCCGCGCGGCGCTCGCCCGCTGGAGCGGGCCCGCGCTCCTCGGTCTCGGGGACGGCCCGCTCGCCGCGGCGGCGCGGCGCCTGGAGGAGGAGCGCGAGCTGGCCCACGAGCAGTGTGTGCGGCTCGACGTGCTGCGGGGCAGGCACCATGCGGCCAACGCGGAGCTGCGGGAGCTGGTCGAGCTGCACCCGCTGCGGGAGTCCCTGTACCGCACGCTGGCGCTCGCGCTGTACCGGTCGGGGCGGCAGGGGGACGCCCTCGGGGTGCTGCGGCAGGCCCGAGAGCGTCTCCGTGACCAGCTGGGCATGGATCCCGGCCGGGACACCGTGGCGGTCGAGCAGGCCATCCTGCGTCAGGACCTCGCCCTCTCGGCCCCGGGCAACCCGCTAGAACTTCGCCAGATTGAGCGCGCGTTGGAGGGCTGAGGTGGTGGCGCCGCCCCAGTCGCCGTCCACGGTGAGCCCGGCGCCGACGATCCGGTTGAGATAGGTCTGCAGGGCCTTCACCGATGCCTGGCCGAAGTCGCCGTCCACGACGAGTCCGGCGTCGTCGACGTCGTTGAGGTGCCGCTGGAGCGCGCGCTTGGAGGCCGTTCCCCAGTCACCGTCCGGCGTGGCGCCGATCGCCCGCTGCGTCGCCCGGACGGTGGTGGGCCCGAACTCGCCGTCCACCGTGAGCCGGGCCCCGTGGTCCAGGTAGCTCTGGTGGGCGCGCTCGGTGGTGGGGCCCCACAGCCCGTCGTCGGGGACGCCGACCAGCCGCTGGAGCCAGCGCACCCCGGCGTCGGTGAGCGGGCCGAACTCGCCGTCGACGTCCAACGGGGGCCGGTGGCCGAGCGTGTTGACGGCGCGCTGCTGGTAGCTGACGGGCCGGACGTCGGTCGTGCCGCGGCCGCCGGAACCGGAGTTGCCCACGTGGCGGAGGTAGGCGGTCTCGGTGTTCGGCCCCCACAACCCGTCGTCGGCGACGCCGACCAGCCGCTGGAGCCAGCGCACCCCGGCCTCGGTGAGCGAACCGAAGTCACCGTCGACGACGAGCTGCGGCGTGTAGCCGAGCCCGTTGACCGCGCGCTGCTGACCGGCCACCGACCGGACGGCGCCGACGTCGTTCGACTGGCCGATGTGCGCGAGGTAGGCGGCCTCGGTGTTGGGACCCCACATCCCGTCGTCCCCGGTGCCGACGCGGCGCTGGAGCCACTTCACGCCGGCCTCCGTCAGCGGACCGAAGACGCCGTCGACGTCCAACTTCGGCGTGTAGCCGAGGCCGTTGACCGCGCGCTGCTGACCGGCCACCGACCGGATCGAGGTGTCCCCGCGCGAGGAGCCACCGACGTAGGCGAGGTAGGCGGCCTCGGTGTTGGGGCCCCAGATCCCGTCGGCGTCGGTGCCGACCAGGCGTTGCAGCCACTTCACGCCGGCCTCCGTCAGCGGGCCGAAGGAGCCGTCGACGACGAGCGGCGGCGTGTAGCCGAGCCCGTTCACGGCGCGCTGCTGGCTGGAGACCGACCGGTAGATCACGTTCGGGTAGGTGCCGTTTCCGCCTCCGCCGCCGATGCTGCCGTGGCCACCGCCGAAGCCGTCGGCCACCTCCCGCACGGTGCCGGGCATTCCGCCGTTCACCCAGGCCCGCAGGATGGCTCCCGGGCATTCGGTGGACTCGACCCTGCCGTGATAAGAGGCCGTCAACTCCTTGCCCATGATGTCGTTGGCCTTGTGGTACATGGAGAGCAACGCGTCCGCGATCGGCCGCTTGAGCCCTCCGGAACCGTTGTTCATGTCGTCGTTGAAGCCGATCACGCAGATACCGACGTAGGCGGTGTTGAAGCCCGAGGCGTGGGCACCGAGACCATGCCAGCCGCGGCCCTCGTAGACGACGCCCTCGACGTCCACGAGGAAGTTGTAACCGACGTCGGAGAGCCCCCTGTTCATCATGCCGTTCTGAAGTTGCCTGGGAGTCTGCGAGGCGGAACCCGCGCTGTAGTGGACGAGAAAACCGGTCCTGCTGCTCGTGGAGACGGTGCCGATCGGGTCCCTCGGCTCCGCGGCGCCCCAGCCGGCACGCGAGACGACGGTGATCGGCTTGGGCTTGGGGACCGGCTGGGTGGGCCGTGGGCGGCCGCCCACGCCGCCGCTCCGCAGGGCCGCCCGGATCCCGTCGCCGGGGCTGCCGGACTCGGCGTCGTAGGGCAGGATCTCCAGCCCCGCCGCGTAGTTGCCTGCCAGGTCGCCGAGGTACTGGTCGAGCGCGTCGAGGGACGCGAGCACCCCATCCGACGGGGTGTCCTGGACGCCGATCAGCGCGCACACCGCGTAGTACCGCATGTTGCCGCCGCTGATCGTGTCGTTGGCGAAGGGCCGACGCAGGACGCCGCGCCCCTCGAAGACGGTGCCGTGCTGGCAGACCAGATAGCTGTGCGCGATGTCGGGTTCGGCGGGCACCCCCTCGGGTCCTGGCGCCACCATGTGGGCCACCTGGAGTTCCCTGACCCGGGCGAAGCAGTTGCTGTGGGACTCGGGCGAGACGCGGTCCTGGGAGAGGCAGTGGAGAATGATCCCGCCGTTCTTGGGATTCCAACTCCCCGGCGGATGTGGGTACTCGACGACGGCTCCCCAGTCCGCCCGCTTCACCAACTCGAACGGCGGGTCCTCCGGTTCGTAGGCTGCCACGCCAACCCCCTGGTCTCGTTCTCGGAATTCCTGCGTCGAAATTCTCCGGCCTTTCGCTGTTCCGCCACTCTCATTCCACTCTCACCCGCCGGAAGAGCCGAAGGAGAGAGCGGCGAGAGAGCAGGAAGAGGGACGCCGCCGGAACGCGCACATAATGAATTCCCGGCCTGCTGATGGCCTTTGACAAGGGGAGGTCTCGTGACGCTCATATCGCGACGCACAGCCGTGGCCGCGGGTGGCTCGGTCGTCGCCGGAATGCTCTGCGCCTCACCGGCGGCGGCCCTCGTTCGCGAGGCCGGCCGGCCGGGCACCGGCGTCCCCGACGGCCTGCTGTCGGTCGCCCGGGGCTACACGGCACAGGCGCTCGGCACCACGGCCACCGGCACTGGTGGCCTGGCCTGCCTCGCCGCGTCGGGCGGCGGGGCGCTGCTGGCCGCCAGCCATGGTTCGGCCGCGGTGGCGTCGGCCGAGGAACTCGCCGCTCACCTGTCGGGCCCGGCCGTCAGCTTCGTCACGGTGCCGCCGCCGGGCGGCGGTTCGCCGGTGGTGGACGCGGCCGGCGCCGGCGTGGCGCGGGCGACGCCCGCCGTGTTCTCCGGACCGCTGCGCGACGAGGACCCGCGGGTCGGGGCGGTCGCCGCCCCCGCCGGGACGCTCGACAACGGCGCGTTGGCCGCCACCTCCTGGGGCACCCTGCTCTGCGCCGAGGAGGGTGGTGCGGCCAACTTCGGTAGCCGGCAGGCCGGTTGGCGCGGCAACGAGGCCCAGTGGCGGTACGGCGTCCAGGCCGTCGGGTCCGCCCGGTCCGCCGGGTCCGCCGGGTCCGCCGGGTCCGCCGACTGGAGCGCGCTCGACGCGCGGTTCGACGTCGGCCTCGACGACCGGCTCCCCCATCGCTTCGGCTGGGTGCTGGAACACGCGGTCGCGGACGGCGGGCGGCGCGGCGCCCCGGTGAAGCGCACCGCGCTGGGCCGCATGCGGCACTCGGGGCTCGCCGTGGCGGAGTCGCGCGGCCGGGCGGTCGTCTACACCGGGGACGGCGAACACGGCGAGTACCTCTACAAGTTCGTCAGCCGCGGCGCGGCCGGGGAACCGCTGGACGACGGGGTGCTGCACGTGGCTCGGCTGGGCGACGACGGCCGGGGTCGGTGGCTGCCCCTGACCCACGGCCGGGGTCCGCTCACCTCGTCCAACGGCTGGCGGGACCAGGCGGACGTGCTGCTGCGCACCCGGCTCGCGGCGGACGCCGTGGGCGCCACCCCGCTGCCGACCCCGGGGCGGATCGCGGCCGACGCCCGCCGGGGCGAGCTGCTGTGCGTCCTCGACGCCCGGAGCGCGCCGGCCGGGTGCGCGGCGGTCGGCCCGGCCCGTTCCCGAGCCACCGGCGCGGTGGTCGCCACCCCGCCGGGCAACGTGCTCCGGCTGCGCGAGGACGGCGGCGACCCGGCCGCGACCGGCTTCCGCTGGTCGGGCGCGTGGCTGTCCGGGCAGGGGCTGCGGGCGGAGGCACCGGTCGACCGGCCTCCGGCTGCCCAACCGGCGGTGCGGGACCTCCAGTTCGACGCGCGGGGCAGCCTGTGGGCCGTGCTCGCCGACGACCAGGACGGCGAGGTCGGCGGCGAGCTGCTGGTCGTCGACGTCGCGACCGGCGACGGGGAGCGCGTGGCGTCGGCACGACCCGAGGCCCGGTTCACCGCCGCCGCGGTCGCCCAGGACGGACGGCAGGTCTTCGTCGCCGTCCGCTCCCCGGAGGACGAGCGGGGCGCCACCCTGCTGTCCGTGCACCGGCCGGACGAGCGTCCGGTGATCGCCACGGCCGCCTGAGCTCGACGGCCGCGCGTTCACGCGGGCCGGCGAGGTTCGCGGCGAGCCGGTCGCGCACCTCGCCCGCGTCGCTATGCCGCGGCGGCCTCGGCGAACCGGCCGAGGCCGCCGTTAGCCGCTCGGGTCGGCGGCAGCATCGGGGTGGAAGCGCCGTCACGGTCCGGCGCCACTGTGGCCGGCCTGCCAGCCACTCGGCGAGCAGGCGGAGGCCGAGTACGCGCTCCAGGAGTCCTACGTTCAGCGCGTTGCGTGGCTGCCGGAACTCCGCGGCCAAACCCCCTTCCCGAGCTTGATGTACCGCATCGTCACGCACCGGTGCCTGAATAGGCCGCGTGCCCGGCGGATTCGAAACCAGCCATCCATTGGAACTTCTTCTCGGCCTCGCGCCACGTCTCCTCGATGGTGTCGCGCACCAGCGCGGTGAATGGCAGCCCGAACCCAAGCGGCCTGCACCGGTGTTCCGGGCCTCCTACGGCCGGAGCGAAAGCGCCCAGGGATCGGCAGCGGGCTTTCCACCCCCTGGGAACGGGTCGTACATCGGTCGACGGCCGCGCCGCGCCGCCCCCGGTCATGGCTCCTGACGGCGGTTGGCTGGGCTCCCGGCCGAACCTGTGATGTCCTGCTGCCGTGGCCGGTGTTCTCTCAGCCCTCATCGCGGTCCTCGGAACGCTGCTCGGCGTCGCCCTGACCCAACGGTCCCAGCGTCAGGCGGCCGCGCGCGACCAGGCGTTCGCGACCCAGCAGCAGCTCCGCTCCGAACGCATGGCCGTCTACAGCGACTTCGCTGGCGCGGTGACCGAGCTCCGGCGAGGCCAGCAGGACCGCTGGCACCGCAGGTACGAGGACCCGGAAGGGTCCTCCCACCACGAGGCCCGCATCGAGGCCTACCGCCTTCGCGGGGTCGCCCTCCACGTGCTGTTCCGCGTGCAGCTCATCGCGAGCGGCCAACCGCTCATCGATGCCGCCCGACAGGCGTACGAACTGACGAGCGCCACGCACAAGGCGTCCGACCAGACGGAGCTCAGCACGCTGGGCGGCCAGGCGCGAGAGGCCCTGGAGCACTTCGTGAAGCTCGCCACCGCCGACGTGCGATGACGTCGCGGCGGAAGCCTCACCGTGGTCCCCGTCAGCGCCGCACCTGGATCAGGGCGTGGGTGCCGCTGGTGCGCCAGCGGTCCCCCGTGGCGTCGAGTGCGGCGGCGCGGGCGGCGGTGAGGCCCGCGACGACGTCGGACTTCAGCGTGCGGAGCGCGGCCACCGGAGTGGGGAAGTAGCCCGTCAGCCGGTCGAAGGAGGCGGTGGGCCGGTACAGGCGGTCGCCCACCAGGCGGCGGTAGTTCAGGTCGCCCTTCAGGATCGTGAGGGTGGCCGTGGCCAGTTCCCGGCGGAGGTCGTCCGGCATGGCGGCGTAGGGCAGCGGGGCGCAGAAGAAAGGGTGCACCGACGGGCGGAGGCTCCCGGTCGCCACGGCCTGCCAGAGCCGCCCGCCGATCTCGCCGGCGTGGCCCGGGGCGCCGCTGAGGCGGCGCAGCGCGTCGACCAGGTCGGCTGGGGTGGCGTCGGAGACGTAGTACGGCTGGGGCTTGAGGTGGAGGACCACCGTGCGGGCATGGCCGTGGCGCAGCAGGTGGTCGATGAGGACGAGGTCCGGGATCAGTTCGCGGCCCGCGTTGTCGGCGATCACGGCCACGGTGCCTGGGGTCTCGGTGTCGAGGGCGGCCCAGAGCGCGTCGGAGTCGTCGGCGACGAGGTCCCCGGTGGCCTGGGCGGGATCCGCGCCGGTGGCGAGGAACCCGAGGTCGGCGCGGTTCCCCCACACGGCGGCCTGGACCAACGTGGCCGCCTCTTCCTCCCGCGACAGGTCGGGCAGGGCGTCCATGGCCCGAAGCTCCTCGTCGACGGCCGTGCCATGCAGTTCGGCCCGCTTGACCGGGGCGAACGGGTCGAGGCCCTGCCAGGGGCCGGGGGCGAAGTGGTCCACGGCGCCGAGGAGTCGGCGGTAGAAGTAGCTCTCGGCCCACAGGAACGGCGCGTCGAACCAGGAGCGGCCGACATGGTCGGCCATCCCCCACCCCGCCCAGGCGGCGTGGTCGTGGGCGTCGGCCGGCAGGGGGCGGAGGACACTGTCCCTGGTCTCTGCCAACAGCGCGTCCAGCGCGCGGTGTTGGTCGGGGGTGTGCGGGTGGGCGTCACGGACCTGGCGGATAAGGGCCGGGTGCCGGGTGGCCAGCACGTCCCGGGCGAAGCTACCGGGCTCGTCGCACCTGATGACGGGCGCGTCGTCCTCGTGGGGGTTTGCCGTCACCGTGTCTTCTCTCCGTCCCCGAGCCGTCGATCCACCACGCCCGCACGGTACCGCCCGCCGGGCCCGGCGCCGGCGGTCGGCGCGGACGGCGTCATCCTCACGCTCGCGCGAAGGCGGTCGTCGACACGTCCTTCGCGAGCTCCGCCCGGTGGTGCTCGTAGGTCGCGATGTCGGAGACCCTGATCAGCACGCAGAAGCGTTCGGTCGACGCCAGCCTCCTGGCGACCGCCGCGTACTCGCGTCGTAGGAAGTGGATGGCGGCCAGGTTGGTCATCGAGGTCTGGCCGCACACCAGGAAGACGGGACGGCTGGAACCGGCGGGGGTGAACTTCGCGACCATGGCGTACTCCTGGCTGCCACGGTCGAACAGGTACTTTTCTCCCCCGGCCTCGATGGCCACCGAGTCCCG
This sequence comes from Streptomyces hainanensis, assembly GCF_004348415.1. Taxonomy (GTDB): domain Bacteria; phylum Actinomycetota; class Actinomycetes; order Streptomycetales; family Streptomycetaceae; genus Streptomyces; species Streptomyces hainanensis. Next base: position 17,194 of record NZ_SMKI01000039.1, on the reverse strand, counting down.
CCGGCCGACGTCGTAGGGGTGGAACGTGACCCCCGGCAGGTACGCGGCGACGTGACCGGTGGACCGGACGTTGACGTCCGCTAGTGGGCCTCCGACACAGAACTCGGTGCGGGCGCCGTTGCTCCCCCGGAAGTCACCCGACTCAACCGACACCTGGCAACCCAACTCGCCAGCCAGCAGCGCCAGCTCGACGACGGCCCGGACGTCCCGGTAGTGCGGGCTGCCGGGCACGTCGTGCTGGCCGCCCAACACGACGAGACAGGTCTCCTCCGGTCGCACCCCGAAGAAGGCCGCCCTCCGGTTCACGGCCCGACGTCGTTTGGCCCGCTCCCACAGCCAGACGAACCCACCGCCGAGCAGGCTGGTCACCAGACCGATCGCGATGTTCGCGAACACCGACTGCACAGCGCATCCCCCGACCGCACTCGTCCAACTCCCGTTCATTCTCGCAGGGGAAGCCCCGCGACGACGGACGTGCCCCGGAGGTCACGAGGCAGGACGGCCCAGGCCGCGGCGAGCCGGTCGACGAGCAGCAGGCCCCGGCCCGATTCACCGTCCGCCTCCCTGGCCGCGCGGTGTCCGGTGGCCGTGCCGGGGTCGGAGACGGCGAGCCAGTAGTGGCCGTCGGCCGGCCACAGCACGAGTTCGACGCGCTCGTCCCGCTGGCTGGTGCCGTGACGGATGGCGTTGGTGACCAGCTCGGACGTCAACAGGCCGAGGTCGTCCGCGAGACAGCGCCGCAGATCCTGCGGCAGCGCCTGGGCGACGGCGTGCCGGGCCTCACGGACGGAGGCCGGGTGCGCGGGGAACCGCCAGAGGGCGGGCACGAGGGGGATGTCAGGCATGGCGAACTCCGATGCGGTGACGAGAGTTTGTCGATGCGTGGGCCGCAGCGGGCATACCCGCGCGGCGCGCTCCGACGGTTGCCGAGTGTGACTTACGCATGACTCCAAGCTAGCCTAGAGTGCGCCAATTGCCTGCCACCCAGCGGCAATTACCCCCCAACGAGTGGGCGAGATACAGAGCAGCGGAGGGAACCGCATGTCAACACGACGCACGCCGACCGAACGGCAGAAGCGCCTCGGAGCCGAGCTGCGCAAGCTCCGTCTGGCCGCTGACATCACCACCGACTACGCGGCCGGGCTACTGGGCATGGACCGGACGCGCATCGCCAACATGGAGTCCGGCACCCGCACCATCAACGCGGAACGCGTGCGCAAGCTGGCCACCCACTATCTGTGCGGGGACGCCGAGTACGTGGAAGCCCTCGTGGCCATGGCCGACGTCCGGACCGGATGGTGGGAGCGGTATCGCGGAAGCCTTCCGCAGGGAATGCTGGACATCGCCGAGTTGGAGTCGTCAACGGTGCGGATGCGGGTCGCGAACACCGTGCACATCCCGGGCCTGCTTCAGACTTCGGAGCATGCCACCGCCGTCTTCCGTGTCGTCGTCCCGCGCCTTCCCGAGCACGAGGTGGCACTCAGGTTGGCGCACCGCTCGGAGCGACAGCAGGTGATCACGAGGGACGGCGCGACGCCGTACGTCGCCATCATTCACGAGGCGGCGCTCCGCATGCGCTTCGGCGGAACCGAGATCACTCGCGCTCAGTTGAACCACCTGGTGGAGATGGCGGAGCGGGACAACGTGACCGTGCTGGTGCTGCCGTTCGAGCGGGGCGCCTTCCCCGGAGCCGGCCAGAACGCGCTCTACGCCGAGGGGGCCGTTCCCCCACTCGATACCGTTCAAGTCGACAGCATGCACGGGCCCGCGTTCCTGCACACCGATGGTCAGCTCGCCAAATACCGGGAGCAGTTCGAGTGGTTGGAGCGGCTGACCCTGCCTCCGGACAGCTCCCGTGAGTTCATCCGCGAGATCGCGGACCGACTGTGAGGATGGATCCGATGTCCGACATCACCTGGGAAGCGCCCTTCTGCGGCGAGGGCAACTCCTGCTTCCGACTCGGCACCGACGCCGACGGCAACGCGTACATAGCCGTCAACGGCCAGGAGGAGCGCTACCTCACCGACACCGCCGACGCACTCCGCACCCTCATCACCGACATCAAGGCCGGCAAGGCCGACCACCTGCTGTAGCCGCGAAGCGCGCGGCCGCCGCCGTCGAGCAACGGCGGCGGCCGAGGCGGTGGGTCAGCTCTTGACAGACCCCGACATCAGGCCGCCGACGAAGTAGCGGCCGAGGACGATGTAGACGAGCAGCGTCGGGAGGGAGGCGAAGAGCGCGCCGGCCATGGAGACGCCGTAGTCCTGGAGGAGGGCGCCGTTGGCCAGGTTGTTCAGCGCCAGCGTCACCGGGCCGTTCTGGCTGGAGGAGAAGAACACCGCGAACAGGAAGTCGTTCCAGGCCGAGGTGAACTGCCAGATCAGCACGACCACGAAGCTGGGGATCGAGATCGGCAGGATGACGGACCAGTAGGTCCGCAGCATGCCGGCGCCGTCGATGCGGGCGGCCTCGACCAGTTCGTGCGGGACGGTCTGGTAGTAGTTGCGGAAGATCAGCGTCGTGATCGGGATGCCGAACACCACGTGGAGCAGGATCAGCGTCGGCACGCCGCTCGGCAGGTCCAGGTCGAGGACCAGTTCGTTGAGCGGGATGATCACCGCCTGGTACGGGATGAACATCCCGAACAGGATGAGCGTGAACACGATGTTGGCGCCGCGGAAGGACCAGCGGGAGAGCACGAAGCCGTTGATCGAGCCGAGCAGCGCCGCGATGATCGCCGACGGGATCACCATCTGGAGGGTGCGCCAGATCGCCGGGGTCAACGTGTCGGCGGCCGTGCGCCAGTTGTCGAGGGTCCAGGTCGACGGCAGGCTCCAGGCGCGGGCCGGCGACGCGTCGCCGGGGCCCTTGAAGCTGGTCACCAGCAGCACGTAGACCGGGATCAGGACGATGAGGAGGAAGAAGAGGAGCGCGGCGTACCGCAGGGTGCGGGCCAGGGTGAAGCCGCCGGGGCGCTTGGGGCGCGGCGAGGGCGTCGCGGGGCGCGCCGTGGTCGGCGAGGTGGTGGTCGAGAGCGTGGCCATTACCGCTCCCTGCGGTTGGTGCGGACGAGGTAGGGCACGACCACGACGGCCACGAGGACCAGCAGGATCGAGCCGATGGCGGCCGCGTTGGCGTAGTCGAAGCTGGACTTGAAGACGTACATGTCCACCGCGGGGACCTTCGTCTGGTAGTTCGCCGGCTTCGAGATGGACATGATCAGGTCGAAGGACTTCAGCGACATGTGGCCGATGATGATCAGCGCCGACAGGGCGACCGGGGAGAGCTGCGGGAACAGCACGTGCCGGTAGAGCTGCCAGGTGGTGGCGCCGTCCATCCGGGCCGCCTCGCGCAGCTCGTCGGGGATGCCGCGGAAGCCGGCGAGGAACAACGCCATGACGTAGCCGGAGAGTTGCCAGATGGCGGGGATCGCGATGGCGGTGATGCCGTAGTCGACGTTGTTCCACCAGTTGTTCTGGAGGAAGTCGAGGCCGGTCATCTGGAAGAGCCGGTTGAGGCCCGTGGCCGATTCGTCCTGGCCGGAGTTGAGGAGCCAGCGCCAGACCACGCCGGAGGCGACGAAGGACACCGCCATCGGGAACAGGTAGATGGAGCGGAAGATCCCCTCGCCCCTGATCGGCCGTTCCAGCAGCCAGGCCCACAGGAAGCCCATGACCAGGGTGCCGCACAGGAAGACCGCGGTGTAGAGCAGCAGGTTCCGCAGCGAGTGCTGGAACGCGTCGTTGCCGAGGAGGTCGAGGTAGTTGTCGAACCAGACGGTGTTCGACGGCTCCTGGCCCGTGGTCTGGGCGGCGGTGTGGATGTCGGTCGTCGACGTCCCGAAGTTCACGGCGATGAGCCCGTAGACGAAGACGCCCACGAGGATCAGCGAGGGGGCGAGCAGCAGCAGCGGCGGCCCGACGCGTTTCAGGGTGTGTGTCATCGGTGTCTCGTGTCTCTCCCTTGGGGCGTCACGGCGCGCCGTCGGCGGGGAAGGGCCGGCGGCGCACCGTGACGTGATCCCGGGTCGGCGCTGGAGATCAGCTGGCGGCCACCGCGGCGGCGAGCTCCGACTGGAACGTCGAGAGGTCGGCGGCGCCGGAGGTGAACCTGCTGGTGGCGTCCGTGATGGCGTTCAGCTCGGCCACCGGGACGGCGGCACCGTGCGCCAGGGAGGGGACGATGGTGTCCTGGCCGTAGGACTCCATGGCCGTCTGCTGGTACGCGGAGAAGTCGGCCGGGTCGGCGTCGACGCGGGCCGGGATGGAGCCCTTCGCCACGTTGAACGCGGTCTGGCCCTCGGCGGAGGAGACCGTCTCCAGCCAGGCCCTGGCGCCCTCCTCGTCGGGGGCGCCGACGGGCAGGGTGAAGGAGTCGGCGAGGAAGTCGAAGACGCCGTCGGTGCCGGGGACCGGGTTCGCGGTGAAGTCGGTGCCCAGTTCCTGGCCCTGCTCCTCGAAGGCGGCGACGGCCCAGTCGCCCATCACGTTGAAGGCCGCGTTGCCGTCGATGACCATCTGGGTGGCCTCGGGCCAGTCCAGGCCGTCGCGGTCGGTGTTGGTGTAGCTCATGGCCTGCTCGAAGTCCTCGAGGGCGGCGCTGACGTCGGCACCCTCCCAGTCGGTCGAGCCGTCCCACAGGCCGTTGTAGGCGTCGGCGCCCAGGTCGGCGAGGAGGATCGTCTCCAGCAGGTGCACCTGGGTCCAGGCGGTGGCCACCGACAGCGGGGTGACGCCGGCCTCCTGGAGGGCGTCCAGGTCGGCGAACCAGTCGTCGAGCGAGGCGTAGGTCGCGTTGGGGTCGATACCGTTCTCCTCCAGCACGCCGGAGTTGGCCCACAGCACGTTCGCCCGGTGGACGTTGGAGGGTATCGAGTAGATCTGCCCGTCGTGGGTGAGCAGGTCCATCAGGTCGGCCGGGAAGGCCTCGCGCAGGTTGAACTCGTCGTACAGCGGCGAGACGTCCTGCAGCTGCGCGGCGTTGATGTAGTCGAGCAGTTCCATGCCGGCGTGCGCCTGGAAGGTGTCCGGCGGGTCGTTGGCCTGGAGTCGGGACTGGAGGAGGTCCTTGGCGGCCGAGCCGGCGCCGCCGGCGACGGCCCCGTTGACGAACTCGATGTCGGGGTGCTGTTCCTCGAACACGTTCACCAGGGCGTCGAGGCCGGCCTTCTCGGAGCCGGCGGCCCACCAGGTGAAGACCTCGACCTGCTCGCCGGCGCCGCCGCCGCTCGAGTCGCCGCCGCTGTCGTTGCTGGAACCGCTGCACGCCCCGAGCGTCAGGGCGGCGACGGCGACACCGGCCACCATCGAGCCGGTCTTGTGAGTGACACGCATCAGTAATCCCTACGCCTTCATTGCCGTACCAGGGTGTCTGCGGTCATCAAAGGCCCAGCCCTCCTTGAAGTCAAGAAGTAAATCCAAAGATGCGTTCAGTCGTTATTTGCGATTGGTTCGTGTACGCAAGGGGCTGTGCCCCCTGCCCCGGGCGGGGTACGGACGGTAGGCTGCCCGTCGTGCGCACTGACCGGGTGACTCCCGGCTCGCAGACTTCACTACGTGAGGCCAACCGAGCCCGGATCGTGAGCGCCGTTCAGCGGCACGGCTCGCTCACGCAGATAGAACTGGCCGGTGTCACAGGGCTGTCACCGGCCACCGTCTCCAACATCGTCAAGGAGCTCGCGGCGAGCGGTGTGCTGCACACCTCCCCGTCCACCCGCAGCGGGCGGCGCGCGCTCCAGGTCACCCTCGCCCGGGGCCTCGGCCTGGTGGCCGGGGTCCACTTCGGCAGCCGGTCCATGCGGGTCGCGCTCGCCGACGCCGCGATGCAGCTGCTCGCCGACCAGCGGATGCCGCTGGCGCCCGACCACCGCGCCGACGCCGGGCTGCGCCGCGCGGCGCTGCTCGTCGTGGAGATGTTGGAGTCCCTCGACGCCGGGCCCGAGGAGCTGCTCGCGGTGGGCGTCTGCCTCCCCGCGCCGGTCGACCGCGCCACCGGCAGCATCACGACGGTCGGGATGCTGCGCGGCTGGGACGGGATATCCGTGTCCGAGGTGATCGGGCGGGAACTGGCCGTGCCGGTGGCCGTCGACAACGACGCCAACCTCGGGGCGCTCGCCGAGACCAGGCTCGGTGCCGCCGTCGGCCACGAGAACGTCGCCTACCTGCGGGTCTCCCACGGGGTCGGCGGCGGCCTGGTCATGGGTGGGCAGCTGGTGCACGGCCGTTCCGGCGGCGCGGGCGAGATCGGGCACGTGACGATCGACGAGAACGGCCCGATCTGCCGCTGCGGCAACCGCGGTTGCCTGGAGACGTTCGTCGGCGCCCCGGCCCTGCTCGGAATGCTCACCGCCAGCCACGGACACCTCACGCTGCGGGACGTGATCCTCCGCGCCGAGGACGGCGACCCCGGCTGCCGCCGCGTACTCTCCGACGCCGGGCAGCACCTGGGCGTGGCCGCCGCCAACCTCTGCAACCTCGTCGACCCGGAGATCGTGGTGGTCGGCGGCCAACTCGCGGACGCCGGCGAGATCCTGCTGGGCCCGATGCGCACCGTCGTGGAGCAGCGCACCATGCCGAGCACCGCGGGCCCGGCCCGGGTCGTGGCCTCCGGGCTCGGCGCGGCGGCCGAGGTCCGCGGCGCGCTGGCCGTCGCCCTCGACACGGCCCGGGTCAGCGGCGCGCTGGGGGTGATCCCGTGATCCGGCGAGCAGCGGTCGGCCGGCGGGCCCTCGCGGGGTGCGTCGCGGCGCTGCTGCTCGCGGCGGCCGGGTGCGCGCCGGGCGCCTCGGGCGCCCCGTCGGAGGGCGCGATCGGGCTGCTGCTGCCCGAGGTGAAGACGGCGCGCTACGAGACCACCGACCGGCCCACGTTCGTCGGCGTCGTGGAGCAGCGCTGCCCCGGCTGCGAGGTGTACTACGCCAACGCCGACCAGGACGCGGCGATCCAGCAGCAGCAGGCGGAGTCGATGCTGGCCAGGGGGGCCGACGTCCTCGTGCTTGACGCCGTCGACACGATGGCCGCCGTCAGCATCGTCCGGGAGGCCGACCGGCACGGTGTCCCCGTCATCGCCTACGATCGGTTCATCGCCGGTGGCGGCGTCGACTACTACGTCTCGTTCGACAGCGAGCTCATCGGATACCTCCAGGGGACCTCGCTGGTGACCGCCGTCGAGGAGGCCGCGAGGGCGAGCGGTCCGCGCGCGGACGGCCGTCCCCCCGGGGTGCTCCTCGTGCGCGGCTCGGGCACGGACCCGAACTCCGCCGCGCTCGCCGCCGGCGTCGACCGTGCCCTCGAAGGAGAGGACATCGAGGTGCTCGCCGAGTACGACACCCCCGACTGGAGCCCGGACGAGGCCACCGACTGGGTGGAGAGCCAGGTGACCAGGTTCGGCGACCGGATCGACGGCGTCTACGCCGCCAACGACGGCATCGCGGGCGGCGCCGTCGCCGCGATGAAGGCCGCCGGCTTCGACCCGGTGCCGCCCGTCACCGGGCAGGACGGCGAGCTGGCCGCGGCCCAGCGCATCATCTCCGGCGACCAGTACATGACGGTCTTCAAGGCGACCACCGAGCAGGCCAGGACGGCCGCCGAGCTGGCCGTGCGCGTCCTGCGCGGCGAGTCGCCCCGCACCACCGCGACGATCGACGGGGTGCCGAGCCTCCTCCTCGCGCCCCGGGCGGTCGGCGTCGACGACGTGGAGCGCGTGCTGGTCGACGGCGGGGTGCACACGGTGGAGGAGATCTGCACCCAGTACTACGCGGCGGCGTGCGCCGCCGCCGGGCTGTCCGGGGAAGCGGACGGGGAGACGTCGTGAGCGACGGGCCGGTGCTGTCGCTGCGGGGCGTCTCGAAGAACTTCGGCGGGGTGCGCGCCCTGATCGACGTGGACCTCGACATCCACCAGCACGAGGTGCTGGCCGTCGTCGGCGACAACGCCGCCGGCAAGTCGACGCTGGCCGGCGTGATCGCCGGCGTCTACCGGCCCGACGCCGGCCGGGTGCTGCTCGACGGCGCGCCCGTGGTGCTCGACTCCCCCGCCGTGGCCCGCGGCCTCGGGATCGCCGCGGTCTTCCAGGAGCTGGCCCTCTGCGACAACCTGGACGTCGTCGAGAACCTGTTCCTCGGCCACGAGCCCACCCGCGGCGGCTTCCTGGACGAGATCGAGATGGAGCGGCGGGCCTGGGACCTGCTCGGCCAGCTCGCCACCAACGTCCCGTCGGTCCGGCTGCCGGTGCGGGCCCTGTCCGGCGGGCAGCGGCAGGTCGTCGCCGTGGCCCGCGCGCTGCTGGGCTCGCCCCGGGTCGTCGTCCTCGACGAGCCGACCGCCGCGCTCGGCGTCCGGCAGACCGCCGAGGTGCTGAACCTCGTCGAGCGGCTGCGGGAACGCGGGCACGCCGTCGTCCTCATCAGCCACCAGGCCGCCGACCTCCAGGCCGTCGCCGACCGGTTCGCCGTGCTGCGCCTCGGCAGGATCGACGGCGAACTTGACGCCGCCAGCGTCGGGTACGAGGATCTCCTCGCCGCGATGACCGGGGTGAGCCGCCCCAGCGGCAGGAAGCCCCGATGACCCCAGCCACCGCACCGCCGTCGCAGCGCGCGCTCGTCGCCGTCCTCGCGCGCGAGGACCCCTGGCCGCGCCTGCTCCGCCACATCCCCGACCGCGAGCTCGGCCTGGTGCCGGTGATCGGCGCCCTGGTGCTGCTCTGGGGCGTGTTCGGGCTCATCGAGCCGGCGTTCCTCTCGGCCGAGAACCTCGTCAACCTGACCCTGCAGTCCGTGCCCACCGGCGTGATCGCCCTCGGCGTCGTCCTGGTGCTGCTGGTCGGGCAGATCGATCTGTCGGTCGGCTCGGTCAGCGGGCTCGCGGCGGCCGTCGTGGGGGTCACCACCGTCCTGGCGGACTGGCCGATCGTGCTGGGCATCCTGCTGGCGCTCACGGTGGGCGTCGTCGTCGGCCTCGGCTACGGGCTGCTCGCCACCCGGCTCGGCCTGCCGAGCTTCGTGCTGACGCTCGCCGGGCTGCTCGTCCTCGCCGGCGTGCAGCTGAGGGTGCTCGGCCCGCAGGGGTCGATCAACCTGCCCTTCGAGTCGTCGCTGGTGCGGTTCGCCCAGGAGAGCTTCCTCTCCCCGCTCGCGGCCTGGGGCCTGGTGGCCGCCGCGGTCACCGTGGTCACCGTGGTGCAGCTCGTGGAGCGCGCCCGGCGGGTGCGGGCCGGGCTGCCGCGGATCTCCATGGGCCGGCTCGTGCTCCGCGTCGCCGCGCTGACCACGCTGCTCTGCGCGGTCGTCGCCTACCTCGGCACCGAGCGCGGCGTCGGCTACCCGGTGGTGCTGCTCGTGGCGCTGGTCGTCGTGGTCGACGTGCTGCTGCGCCGCACCCGTTGGGGCCGGGCGGTGCGCGCGGTGGGCGGCGACCCCAGGGCGGCGCTGCTGGCCGGGGTCGCGGTGCGGCGCACGACGATCTCCTGCTTCGTCGCCTGCTCGACGCTGGCCGCGCTTGGCGGCGTCCTCGCGGCGGGGCGGCTGGCCGCCGCGAACCAGGGCACGGGCGGCACGGAGACCTTCCTGACCGCCATCGCCGCGGCCGTGATCGGCGGCACGAGCCTCTTCGGCGGGCGGGGCAGCGCCTGGTCGGCGCTGGTCGGCGTCCTCGTCATCACGTCGATCTCCAGCGGCCTCACCCTGCTGAACCTGGACACCGCCACCCGCTACGTCGTCACCGGCCTCGTCCTGCTGCTGGCGCTCACCGCCGACACCCTCATCCGCGGCCGCCGCCGCGTGCCCTGACGGGCCACACCGTCAGCGGCTCAACCCGTCGGAGCCCGCAGCCCGTCCACCAGGGCCCGCACCGCCCGGCCGAGATCCGCCTCGCCCTGCGCGGGTGTCGCGTCGAGGGCCTTGTGCAGCACCCATCCGTCGACCATCGCGGCCAGTGCCAGTGCGGCGGCCCTGATCTGCTCCTCCGTGGCGTTCCCCGCGGCGGCGGCGCGGAGCAGGTCGCCGAGGAGCAGGACGTAGGTCTCGTGGTACGCGGCGAAGTGCCGCTTGATCTCGGGGATGCGTTGCCCGAGTGAGAAGAGTTCGAGTTCCAGCGGGGCCCGCTCCGGCTCCTCCGTGAGGCGGCGCGCGAAGTCGTCGGTCATGGCGCCGAGCACCGCGACCGGATCCACGTCGGCGCCCCGCACGTCGGTGAGCGACTCCTCGCCCTCCTGGAGACGCTGCCGAACCAGCTCGACGGCGATCTCCTCCTTGCTCTTGAAGTACCAGTAGATGGCGCCCTTGCTCAGCTCGGACGCCCGGACGATGTCGTCCATCCGGGCCCCGTGGTAGCCGAGTTCGGCGAAGACGGAGGTGGCGGCGTCCAGGATCTGCGCGCGCCGGGCCCGCTGCCGCTCCGCGTTGCGCTCCTCCGCAGGACCGCCGGCCCGCTGCTTCTCCGTGGCACCCACGATGCACTCCTGGATCCGTGGCCCGTGTCGGCCGACTTCCCGCCGGCCCCAGCGTAGACCGTCCGGTCGGTCCACTGTTAGATTGCGCTAGACCGACCAGTCGGTCGAGTTGTCGAGAGGGAGGCGGACATGGAACCGAGCGGGACCCGGGAAGTCGATCGGCCGGTGCTCCACCGGTGGGGCGCGTGGTGCGCGCGGCACGGGTGGCGGGTCGTGGGGGTCTGGGTGGTGGTCCTGGTCGGAGCCGCGCTCCTCGTGCCGAGGTTCACCGAGGGGCTGACGGGCTCGTCGTTGGAGGTGACGGGCTCCGAGTCGGCCCACGTGGCGGCCCTGCTCGCCGAGGAGTTCGACACGCCCGTCACGGAGGACGCGCTGGTGGTCTTCGACTCCGCGGAGCTGCGGTCGGACTCCGCGGCGTACCGTCAGGCGGTCGCCGACGTCCTCGGCACGCTGTCCGAACAGGCGGGCGTGGTCGAGGTCGAGAACCCGTACGCGTCGGGTGACGACGTCCTCTTCGCGCGCGACGGCCGCACGGTGCTGGCACCCGTGGGACTCGCGGGCGACGAGCGGGCCCGGCAGGAGGCCGCGCCCTCGCTCCAGGAGGTCCTCGACGCGGCGACCGCCCAGGGACCGGTGCGCGCCGACCTCACGGGGTCGAGCGCGCTCAACGCGGCGGTCGTGGAGCGGCAGGACGAGGACATCGCGCGGGCGGAGTCCGTCGGCCTGCCCATCGCCCTGATCGTGCTGGTCCTCGCCTTCGGCACGCTGGTGGCGGCCGGACTGCCGCTGCTCCTCGGCATGGCGGCGGTCCTCACCGCGTTCGGCGTGCTGGGCGCCCTCAGCGGCCTGGTCGGCTTCGACGCCTTCGTCCAGGCGACCGTGACCATGCTCGGCCTCGCGCTCGGCATCGACTACTGCCTGTTCGCCGTCAGCCGGCAGCGCGAGGAGCTCGCGGCCCGCGGCGGGGACGTCGAGGGCTCGGTCGGCGCCACCATGGCCACCGCCGGCAAGGCGGTGCTCTTCTCCGGATGCACGGTGATCATCTCCGTCGCCGGGCTCATGGTGGTGCGGGCGCCGGTGTTCCGCACGATGGCCCTCGGCGTGATGGTGGCCGTCGCCGCGATGCTCCTGATCGGCCTCACCCTGCTGCCGGCGGTGCTGGGCCTGTTGGGCACCCGCGTCGACCGGCTCGCGATACCCGGCCGGCGGCGCTCCGCGGGCCCGGCGGACGTCGCCCGCTCCCGGTGGGCGCGCTGGACGGGCGTGGTCATGCGCCGGCCGGTCCTCGTCGGCGGCGTGACGAGCGCGGTGCTGCTGCTCGCCGTCGTCCCGGTCGGCCAGCTGCGGCTGGGCTTCGACGTGGGCGCCGCCGCGGTCTCCGACACCCCGGCCGGCCGGGGCTACCAACTGGTGGACGAGAAGTTCGCCCCCGGCGCCGCGACGCCGCTGGGCATCGTCGTCCGCACCTCCGAGGGCGAACTCGGCGACGCGGAACTCGCGGCCCTCGGGCGGTTCACCGACCGGCTGCTCGACCACCCCGAGGTGTCGGAGGTCGTCTCGCTCGGCGACGTGCTCACCGAGGACGGCGGGCGGGCGGACGCGGCCACCCTGCGGGCCGCGCGGGCGGCCGACACCGACGGCGCGCTGGCCCGGCTGCTGAGCCGGGACGCCTCCGCGACCGCCCTGCTGGTCATGTCCCGCTCCCCCGCCGACAGCCAGCCTTCCCTCGACCTCGTCCGCTGGATCAGGGACACCGCGGCCCCCGAGTCCCTCGGCGAGGTGCCAGGACTCTCCGCGCGGGTGGGCGGGTTGAGCGGGCAGATCGTGGACGTCGCGGACGAGGTGGCGCGCGCCACCCCGCTCGTCCTGCTGATCGTGTCGGGCCTCTCCTTCCTCCTGCTGCTCCTCGCCTTCCGCAGCCTGCTGCTGCCGCTCGGCGCGATCGCGATGAACCTGCTCTCGGTGGGGGCGGCGTTCGGGCTGCTGACGCTGGTGTTCCAGGAGGGGCACGGCGCCTCGCTGTTCGGCGCCGAGGGGACCGGCTTCGTCCAGGTCTACCTGCCGCTGCTCACCTTCGTGGTGCTCTTCGGGCTCTCCATGGACTACGAGGTGTTCCTGATCTCCCGGATCAAGGAGGAGTGGGGGCGCGGCCGGGACAACACCCGTGCCGTCGTCGCGGGCGTCGCGCACACGGCGAAGGTGATCACGGCCGCGGCCGCGATCATGGTCGTGGTCTTCGCGGCGTTCATGCTGACGGAGGTCTCGGAGATCAAGCAGCTGGGGTTCGCGCTCTCCGTCGCCGTGCTCCTCGACGCCACCCTCGTCCGCGTCGTCCTCGTGCCCGCGCTGATGCGGCTGTCGGGCCGCCACAACTGGTGGCTGCCCCGCTGGCTCGACCGCGCCCTGCCCCGGCTCGAACTGACGGAGGGCCGCCCGGGCGAAGCGCCCGCCCCCGCGGCCGACCGGACGACCGCGTGATCCTCGACTCGCGATCTCCGACTCGCGATCGCCGACTCGCGATCGCCGACTCGCGATCGCCGACTCGTGATCTTCGAACTCGCCTGGATGGCAAGGCAGTTGGGCGCGGCAGCACCGGCCGCGCGCCGTTACCATGGGACGGTTGGGAGCGCCGGGACGCAAGGGAGTCACAGGGGAGTCATGGACGGCAATCAACCGGGTAGCGGCGCCATGCCGGAGGTCGGGGTCGAGGACCTTCGCCTCGGTCAGCCGCACTCCGCGCGGATGTACGACTTCTTCCTGGGCGGCAAGGACAACTACGAGCCCGATCGCCGAGCCGCCATCCAGGCGTTGACGGTCTATCCCGGGATCATCACGCTCGCCAGGGAGAACCGGTCGTTCATGCACCGGGCGATCCGGATGCTCGCGGAGGCCGGCATCCGGCAGTTCCTCGACATCGGCACCGGCATCCCGACCTCGCCCAACCTGCACGAGGTCGCGCAGAGCGTCGCGCCCGAGTCGCGGGTGGTGTACGTCGACAACGACCCGCTGGTGCTGGCCCACGCCCAAGCCCTGCTGGACAGTTCGCCGGAGGGCCGCACCGCCTATCTGCGGGCGGACGCCACCGACCCGGAGTCGATCCTGTCCGCCCCCGAGCTGGCGGAGACCCTGGACCTGACCCGGCCGGTGGCGCTCAGCGCCTGCGCGGTGCTGCACTTCATGCCGGACGACCGGGACCCGTTCGGCGTGGTCAGGACGCTGCTCGACGCCATGCCGGCCGGCTCGGCGCTGACGGTGAGCCACGCCACGCCCGACTACGACCCGGTGGCGACGGAGAAGGCCGTGGAGATCTACCGGGCCAGCGGCACGCCGGCACAGGTGCGCGGCCGGGCCGAGGTGGCGCGCTTCTTCGCCGGGCTCGACCTGGTCGAGCCCGGCATCGAAGTCGCCCACCGCTGGCGCCCGTACGAGGTCAGCTCGCGGCTGCCCGCGCCGGCGCGGCAGACCCTGACGGACGCCGAGGTGAGCCTGCTGGCCGGCGTCGCCTTCAAGCCCTGAGAGCCGGGCCGGCCGGGAGGGCCGGGAGGGCCGGGCCGGCCTTCACGCCGGGAATCACCGCCTGATCCGCACCTCGGCCTCCGTCGTGCGTCCCGAGCCGGCGCCGGTCGCGGTGAGGGTGGCGCGGCCCGTCGGGGCGTCGGCCGGCACCGGCGCCTCGAACGACACCGCGCCGCGGCGGTCCGCGACGGCCCGGCCGAGGGACGTGGCGCCCAGCGTGAACTCCACGCTCTCGCCCGCGCGGTAGCCCCGCGCGCCGACCTCGACGGTCGAGCCGGCGCGCACCTGGCCGGTGACCCGCAGCGCGCCGGGACGCCCGGTGGCCGCCGTGTACTCGGCGCAGACGTCGCCCTGTTCGCCGACCTCGGGCGCCGGCGTACCGCCGGTGACGCCGTCGTCCTCGCGGACCGTCAGCGTGCCGAAGCCGGCGTCGCCCATCACGGCGCCCGAGACGTTGGTCGCCGAGACCTTGAACGAGGTGCTCGCGGTCGCGCCGGGCAGCGTGTCCCCGTAGGTGGGGACCCCCACGGGCACACACACCTGGCCGGGGGCGAAGGTGACCTGCCGCATGGTGGCCCCGGCCCGGCCCTCGGCGGCGCCGAAGACGCTGACGTACGCCGTCACCGGGTGCCGCACCCGCTCCGAGAGCACGGCCGCCACCTGGGCCGTGCCGGGGCCCGCGCCCTCCTCGACGCGGGTCGAGGCGATGTCGACGGTGGCCTGCCGGGCGGGGCGCCGGCCGCCGACCGCCGGGTTCTCGACGGAGAGGTCGGAGAGGAAGACGCCGCCGGACGGCGTGCCGTCGGCGCCGACGGCCGGGGTGAACCGCACCTCGCGCACGTCGGTGAGGTCCAGGCCGGTCAGGGACGAGGTCGGGATGGTGACCTGCTGGAGGATGATCTTGCGCAGCCAGGGGTGCTCCCGGCCCGGCAGGCGGCCGACCGCGTCCGGGTTGAGCTCCGAGACGGGCGCTGACCAGGTCCTTCCGTCGCCGTCGACGACGCTGATCACGACGTCGGTGCCGGTGGCGACGGACGCGTCGGCCGCCATCCGCACCGAGATCCGCTCGTCGTCGGCGATGTCGCGCCGGCCGCGCGGCACGGCCACCCGGACGTCGCCCGCCGTGGCGTCCCACGTCATGTGGAGCATCGGCGAGGCCGGCACGTTCGGCGCCCACAGCGCCGGCGACCAGTGCGGCAGCGCAGCCTGGTCGACGGTGGTGGCGCAGAACGGCCGCGGCTGCGGCAGGGTGACGCCGCCCGCGCCGCCCATGCTGGCGCACACCTCGGCGGTGACGTCGCCGGTGGCGCGCACCGCGTCGCTCGCCCCCTCGAAGGTGGCGAGGTCGGTGCGGGAACGGGCGGGTTGGGTCGCCGCGACGGTGAGGGACGCGAACGACGCCGTCGACGGCGCGACCACGTCGGAGCCGTCGAACAGCGGCTGGAACTCGGTCTCGCCGCCCAGCGTCAGCCGGAAGAAGCCGGCCAGGTACGCGACGCCGACGGCCCGCTGCTGCGCCGGGGTCAGCCGGGTGGTGTCGTCGGCCGAGGCGTCGCACGTCGGGTCGTCGCTGTCGGGCGCGAAGGAGGCCCAGTCGTCGGCGGTGGCCGCCGGGAAGAGCCCCGGGGTCCAGACGGTGTTGAAGTAGTTGTGGTTGGCGCCCATCACCAGCACGGCGGAGCGCAGCACGTCGTCCTCGAAGGCGTGCCGCGAGTCGTCGACGATGTGCTGGCCCATCAGGTTCTCCACGTCGCCGTCGCAGTACGGCAGGATCGTCGCCGTCACCGCGTTGGGCAGCGTGATCCGGTCGTAGGCGACGGGGGCCAGCGGCAGCACGGCGTCGATCCCGTACTGCCGGGACACCGGCCGGGCGTCGTTGAGGGTGGCGGCCGCGACCACGCCCTCGCCGCCGCGCGAGTGGCCCATCAGCCCGACGTCGTCCAGGTCGAGCCGGCGGACCAGGTCGGCCGGCCGCAGGTCGCCGGTGAGCGCCTGGTCGAGGCTGACGTCCCGGTCGGTGAACGCGTCGTGGAAGACGACCCGTTCGCCCCGGTCGGCCTGCTCCAGCATCCGCAGGGTGTCGAGGACGAGTTGGCCCCTGGCCTGGGCGCCGTGGTCGGCGGAGAGCTGGTTGTCGTTGGCGTTGATCGCGTTGGCGGATATCGAGATGACGGCGTACCCGTTGCTCGCGAGGGCGCGGGCGGGTTCCTCGTAGCCGAGGTGGCTGGGTATGGGGAGCCGCTGCTGGGTGCTGTCGGGCGAGGCCAGGCAGGGCCAGCGCGCCGGGTTGGCGGCGCCCGAGCCGTAGCAGGAGGTGTGGCGGCCGTGCAGGAAGACGACGACGGGGGCCTCGCCGCGGCCGTCGGGGAGGTAGATCTTCCCGGTCATCTCGCCGCGGATGCCGCCGATGTTGAGCAGCGGGACGGCCTGGTCGCCGAAGTCGTACTCGGCCTCCAACACCTCGTGGTCGCCGTGGCGGGACGGGTCGGCCGGCAGCACGGTCGGGTCCCCGGCCGGGACGGTCGACGGCGTCCGCACGTCCGTGTCGGCCGCCGGGGCCCCGAAGGCGTCGGTCGTCACCTCGGTGGCGTCCACCACCGACGGGTCGGTGGTCACCAGGGTCAACGAGCGCCCGTCGGCGGACTCGGTGGCGGGCCCGAGGACCCGGCCGTCGACGGCCAGGG
Source organism: Streptomyces hainanensis (assembly GCF_004348415.1). GTDB lineage: Bacteria > Actinomycetota > Actinomycetes > Streptomycetales > Streptomycetaceae > Streptomyces > Streptomyces hainanensis. The sequence continues at coordinate 548 of NZ_SMKI01000039.1, read as the reverse complement.
TGGGCGCGCCGGCGGCGACCGGTGCCGGCCGGTCGAGTTCCAGCGTGACCTCGAAGCCGCCCGCGACGCGGGTGACGGTCCATGAGGAGCCCGACGCCACCTCGGGCTCCGGCTCGCGCGGGGCCGCCGAGGCGGCGGGGACGGAGAGGGCGGTGCCGGCGCAGGTGGCGAGCGCCAACGCCAGCGCGAGGCGTTTCACACGCCGGGGGTATGTCATCACGTGGTGCCTTACGTCCTGGGGGGCGGAACTCGCCCGCCTCTCACCCGATTTCGGGCGAGTGTCGAGCAGCGGCACCGTACGTCCCACGCGTAACGGACGTGCCGGGGAATTGTTGCGTCCGCTTTACGCCGCCCCCGGGTTCGCGGCCGCCGCGTTCCTCTTCGGTCGCCGGATGTACGAGGTGATGGAGGAGCCCTGGACGGCGGCCGCCCGGGAGACGTGCATCGGGGTCACGTCCCTGAACACCGCTTTGACGAGAGAAGGCTTGAACGGCGAGACATCCATGACCGAGGCGGTCTCGGGACCGCCGCGCTCAGGGCGTGCGGGC
>NZ_SMKI01000399.1 GCF_004348415.1 Streptomyces hainanensis | reverse complement strand
GGGCGGGAGGGCGCCCTGCTGGCCGAGGCCGCGCGCGACGCCTTCGGCTCCGGCATGCTCGGCGCGTTGCTGGTCGGCGGGGCCGTGGTGGTCGCGGGCGGGATCGCGGCGGCCGTGCTGCTGCCGGGCCGGGTCGACCGCGGGTCGAACTGACGTCCATTATCAACCGGTTGGCGGCCGTTTGCCCACAGCCTCGTAACAAGACGAGGAGTTGACCGTTTCGCGGGGAATCGTTGGCGCATGAGCGAGAACACGCCACTTGCGCCCCGGCCGTTGCGGCAGCTTGCCGAGGGGCCTCGACCGGTGATGACGGCGCGGGAGTTGCGCCGCCACGGGGTGCCGGTCGCCGCCGCGCACGAGCGGTGCCGCCCCGGCGGGCCGTGGCAGATGCCGCTGCCCGGGGTCTTCCTGCTGCACGCGGGGCCGCCGAGCGGTGAGGAGACGCTGCGGGCCGTGCTGAGCTACACCGGCGGCCGGGCGGGCGAGGCCGTGGTGACCGGTCTCGCGGCACTCGCCCTGCACGGGTTCAACGGCGCGCCGTCGCTCGGCGAGTTGGACCGGATGGATGTGCTGGTGCCCAGGACGCGGCGGCTGCGATCGGCCGGCCCGGCGCGCCTGGTGCGCACCGAGGTACTGCCGAGGGCCGTCCAGCTGGCCGGCTTCCCGGTGGCGCCGCCGGAGCGGGCGCTGGCCGACGCGGTGGGGCGGACCGCGGACGCGGCGGTCGTGCGGCGACTGTTGACGGAGGCGGTGCGCGGCGGCCACTGCGAGGCGCCGGCCGCGCTGCGGGAGTTGGCCAGGGGGCGGCTGCTCGGCCGGCCGCAGGTGGCGGGCGCGGTGCGGACGCTGCTGGCGGAGGGGCGGTCCGTCTCGGAGGAACGGCTGCTGGACGCCGTGCGGTTGGGGCGGCTGCCCGACCCCTGCTGGAACGTGGGCCTCTGGCTGCCGGACGGCCCGTTCGTGGGCGCGGTGGACGCGTACTGGCCGGAGCGCGGGGTGGCGGTGGAGATCGACGACCGGCTGGGCGGCGGCGAGCGCCGGCAGACGCTGGTGGGCCTCGGCGTACGCCTGGTGCGGGTCACGCCGCGGCGGCTGCGGGAGTGCCCGCTGGGCGAGGCCGCCCTGGTGCGGGAGGCGCTGCGCGCGGCGGCGTCCGGGCCGCCCGCGAGCTATCTGGTGGTGCTGCCCCGCTGAGCGACGCGGCAATCCCGATCACCGCAGTAAATGCGAGTAACATAAATGTTACCTATAGGAATGGGACAACATCGGTCACAAGTGACGCCAGGGTTCCGGTACTTCCGTAGGATGACCCGTCATCCTGATCAGGTGGTTTCCGACCAAGGATGTCCATGTCAATGAGATCACGTCACAGACCGCTGTCCCGGGTGACCCTGGCCGCCGGCCTGGTGGCCGCCCTCGGCCTCGCCGGCGTCACCCCGGCCCTGGCCGACGACGACACCTCCCCGCCCGTCACCGACAAGCCCCTGGGGGAGAAGTTCTCCACCCAGGACGCCACCCTGCTCGAAGAGGCCAAGGCCGGTGACGAGCCGTTCGTCACCATGATGATCGCCGCCGAGCCCGGCGCCACCGAGGAGGTCGCCCAGACCCTCGGCGACGTGCCCGGCGCCTCCGTCGGCTTCACCGAGGACGAGATCGGCTATGTGCGCGTCACCGTGCGCACCGGCCGCGCCGACCAGGCCATCGAGGAGGCCATCGGCCTGGACTCCGTCCACGCCATCGACCTCAACGACGAGATCCAGGTTCCCGATCCGCTGCCCGACCCGCTGCCCGAGGCCGGCTCCGCCGCCGGCTCGGGCAACGCGGGCCGGAGCTACCCGGGGCCCGACGCCGACACCAGGGCCGCCAACCCCTACCAGCCGGCCCACGAGACCGGCGCGGTCGACTTCGTCGACGACCACCCCCGCTGGGACGGCCGCGGCGTCACCATCGGCGTCCTGGACACCGGCGTCGACCTCGGCCACCCGGCGCTCCAGGAGACCACCACCGGCGAGCCCAAGATCAGCGACTGGGTCACCGCCACCGACCCGATCGTGGACGGCGACGCCTCCTGGCGCGCCATGGTCACCGAGGTCTCCGGCTCCTCGTTCACCTACTCGGGCCGGCAGTACACCGCCCCCGACGGCGACTACCTGATCAACACCTTCCGGGAGTCCGTCGCCGTCGGCGAGATCGGCGGCGACGTCAACCGCGACGGCGACACCACCGACAGTTGGGCCGTGCTCTACGACCCGGCGGCCGGCACCGTCCGGGTGGACCTCGACGGCGACGCCGACTTCGGCGACGAGGAGGCGATGCGGCCGTACGGCGACGGCGGGCAGGTCGGCAGCTTCGGCACCGACGACCCCGACACGGCGATCGCCGAGGCCATCCCGTTCGTCGTGGAGATCCGCGAGGACGTCCCGATGGACCCCTACGGCGGTGACTGGATCGGCCAGACCGCCGACTTCGTCAACATCGGCATCGTCTCCGGCCGGCACGGCACCCACGTGGCCGGCATCACCGCCGCCAACAGCCTGTTCGGCGGCGACATGAACGGCGCGGCGCCCGGCGCCCAGATCGTCTCCGCGCGCGCCTGCGTCTTCGGCGGCGGCTGCACCTACACCGCCATGTTCGAGGGCATGATCGACCTCGTCGCCAACCGCGACGTCGACGTCGTCAACATCTCGCTCGGCGGCCTGCCGGCCCTCAACGACGGCAACAACGCCAGGGCGCGGCTCTACAACGAGCTGATCACCACCTACGGCGTGCAGATCTTCGTCTCGGCCGGCAACGAGGGCCCCGGTACCAACACCGTCGGCGACCCGTCCGTCGCCGACCTGGTGGTGGCCGTCGGCGCCGGCATCTCGCGGGAGACCTGGGCCGCCAACTACGGCTCCACCGTGCGGACCTCGTACGAGATGATGCCGTTCTCCTCCGCCGGCCCGCGCGACGACGGCGGCTTCAAGCCCACCCTGGTCGCCCCCGGCGCCTCCATCAACTCCATCCCGACCTGGCAGCCCGGCTCCCCGGTCGCCGAGGCCGGCTACGGCCTGCCGCCCGGCTACGGCATGCTCCAGGGCACCTCGATGTCCTCGCCGCAGGCCACCGGCGCCGCCGCGCTGCTGCTCTCCGCGGCCGCCCAGCGGAACATCGACCTCTCCCCCGCCGACCTGCGCACCGCGCTCACCAGCTCGGCCGACCCGATCCGGGGCGTCCAGGCGCACGAGCAGGGCGCCGGCCTCATCGACACCGAGGCCGCCTGGCGGCTGATCACCCGCGGCGCCACCGCCCACGAGTACACGGTCAGCGCGCCCGTCGACCACACGCTGGACGAGCACCTGGCCACCCCCGGCCGCGGCACCGGCGTCTACGACCGCGAGAGCGCCCCGGCCGTCGGCGAGTCCGAGGACTACCAGGTCACCCTCACCCGCACCACCGGGCCCAACCGCGCGGTGCGGCACAACCTGGCGTTGGCCAACAACCACGACAACACGTTCCGGCTGCTCGGCCCCTCCAGCGTCTCGCTGCCGCTGAACCAGCCGGTGACCGTCACGCTGCGCGCCAAGCCGCGCTCGCTCGGCGCGCACAGCGCGATCCTCACCGTCGACGACCGGTCGACGCAGGGCATCGACCAGCACGTCCTGGCGACCGTCGTCGTCGCCCAGGACCTGGCCGCGCCCGACTACGCGCTGACCGAGTCGGGCACCGCCACCCGCAACGCGTCCACCTCCTACTTCGTCACCGTGCCCGAGGGCACCGGGACGCTGGAGGTCGCCATGTCGGGCCTCGCCGAGGGCAGCCAGACCCGCTGGATCGCCATCACCCCCGAGGGCCTGCCGGCGGACGACTCCACCAGCACCTTCTGCTACCCCAACTACACCAACCCGGCGAACACCTGCCGGCCCGACCTGCGCTCCTACGACGACCCGAGCCCGGGCGTCTGGGAGTTCGAGGTCGAGTCGCGCCGCACCTCGCCGCTGCTCGGCAACCCGTACACGCTCACCGCGACCGCGCTCGGCACCACGTTCGAGCCGGAGACGGTGACGGTCGAGGAGGCCACGGTCGGCACCCCGGTGTCCGTCACCTGGGAGGCCACCAACGACTTCGCCCCGATCCAGGGCTCGCTGGCGGCCGGCGAACTGGGCTCGTCGTTCACCGACACCCCGACCATCGTCCCCGACGAGCGCCTGGAGACCACCGTCGAGATCGGTGCGGGCGTCTCCTCGTTCGAGGCCGTCATCGGCTCGGCCGCCGACCCCGGCGCCGACCTCGACCTGTACGTCTACCGCGACGGCACGCTGGTGGGCCAGTCCACCAGCGCCTCCGCCGAGGAGGCCGTCAGGATCACCGACCCGGCCGCCGGCACCTACACCGTCCAGGTGCACGGCTACGCCATCCCGACCGGATCGACCACCTTCGCCTACCGGGACGCCTACCTCAGCGCCGGGCTCGGCACGGTGGCCGTCGACACCGACCGGGTGATCGAGCTGGCCTCGGGCGCCTCGGCCGACATCGCGGCCGAGGTGACCGTCGCCGCCTCGGCGGCCGACTCGGGCGAGGGCCGCCAGGTCTTCGGCGAGGTCGAGCTGCGCAACGCGGCCGGCACCGTCACCGGGACCGGACACGTGGCCATCGAGCAGGTGCTGACCCCGTAGTCGCACCCACGACCACGGACAACGGGCCGGGGCGGGCACACGGACTTCTCGTCCGCGCGCCCGCCCCGGTCACGTACGCGTGGAAGGATGGCGACCACCGCAGAACCAAAGGAGAGACCTGGTGCCAGGCACGAATCTGACCCGGCAGGAAGCGCGGGAGCGGGCACGGCTGCTCAGCGTGGACGCTTACGACATCACGCTGGACATCTCCGGAGCACAGGAGGGCGGCACCTTCCGCTCCGAGACCGTCGTGCGGTTCACGGCCCGGGAGGCGGGCGCGACGTTCGTCGACCTGATCGCCCCCGAGGTGCGGGAGATCGTGCTCAACGACGACGCCCTCGACCCCGCCACGGCCTTCGCCGACTCGCGGATCGCCCTGCCGGCCGTGGTCGAGGGGCACAACGAGCTGCGGGTGGTCGCCGACTGCGCCTACACCAACACCGGCGAGGGCCTGCACCGCTCCGTCGACCCCGTGGACCAGCAGGCGTACCTGTACACCCAGTTCGAGGTCCCGGACGCGCGCCGCGTCTTCGCCTGCTTCGAACAGCCCGACCTCAAGGCCACGTTCACCTTCACCGTGACGGCGCCCGAGGGCTGGACGGTGATCTCCAACTCCCCCACCCCCGAACCCCGCGACAACATCTGGCGGTTCGCGGCGACGCCCCGCATCTCCAGCTACATCACCGCACTGGTCGCCGGCCCCTACCACTCGGTGCACAGCAGCTGGGACGGCGACGGGCGCTCCGTGCCGCTGGGCATCTACTGCCGCCCCTCACTGGCCGAACACCTCGACGCGGAGGCCATCTTCGACGTCACCCGGCAGGGATTCGACTGGTTCCAGGAGAAGTTCGACTACCCCTACCCCTTCGCCAAGTACGACCAGCTGTTCGTCCCCGAGTTCAACGCGGGCGCGATGGAGAACGCGGGCGCGGTCACCATCCGCGACCAGTACGTCTTCCGCTCCAAGGTGACGGACGCGGCCTACGAGATGCGGGCCGAGACCATCCTCCACGAGCTGGCCCACATGTGGTTCGGCGACCTGGTCACCATGGAGTGGTGGAACGACCTGTGGCTCAACGAGTCGTTCGCCACCTACACCTCCATCGCCTGCCAGGCCCACGCCCCCGGCAGCCGCTGGCCGCACGCCTGGACCAGCTTCGCCAACCAGATGAAGACCTGGGCCTACCGGCAGGACCAACTGCCCTCCACCCACCCGATCATGGCGGAGATCCGCGACCTCGACGACGTCCTGGTCAACTTCGACGGCATCACCTACGCCAAGGGCGCCAGCGTCCTCAAGCAGCTGGTGGCCTACGTCGGGATGGACGAGTTCTTCCAGGGCGTGCAGGCGTACTTCAAGCGCCACGCGTGGTCCAACACCCGGCTGACCGACCTGCTCACCGCGCTGGAGGAGACCAGCGGCCGCGACCTCACCGCCTGGTCGAAGGCGTGGCTCCAGACCGCCGGCATCAACATCCTGCGGCCCGAGATCGAGGTCGACGCCGACGGCGTGATCACCTCGTTCGCCGTCCGCCAGGAGGCCCCGGCGCTGCCGGCCGGCGCGAAGGGCGAGCCGACGCTGCGGCCGCACCGCATCGCCATCGGCCTCTACGAGCTGACCGACGGCGCCCTGGAGCGGGTGGAACGCCTCGAACTCGACGTGGACGGCGAGCTGACCAAGGTCCCGGCACTCGAAGGCCGGCGGCGGCCCGCCGTCGTGCTCCTCAACGACGACGACCTCTCCTACGCGAAGGTGCGGCTCGACCCCGCGTCGATGGCCGTGGTCACCGAGCACCTGGCCGACTTCACGCTCTCGCTGCCGCGCGCCCTGTGCTGGGCCTCCGCCTGGGACATGACCCGGGACGGCGAGATGCCCACCCGCGACTACCTGGCCCTGGTGCTCTCCGGCATCGGCCGCGAGTCGGACATCGGCGTCGTGCAGTCCCTGCACCGGCAGGTCAAGCTGGCCCTCGACCTCTACGCCGCGCCCGACTGGCGCGCGACCGGGCTCGCCCTGTGGTCCGACGCCACGCTGGAGCGGCTGCGGGCCGCCGAACCGGGCGGCGACCACCAGCTCGCCTGGGCCCGCGCCTTCGCGGCCACCGCCCGGACCGACGGGCAACTCGACGTGCTGGCCGGCCTGTTGGACGGCACGGAGACGATCGAGGGGCTGACGGTGGACACCGAGCTGCGGTGGGCGCTGCTCCAGCGGCTCGCCGCCACCGGCCGCGCCGACGAGCCGGAGATCGCCGCCGAACTGGACCGCGACCGCACCTCGGCCGGCGAACGCCACGCCGCCACGGCGCGGGCCGCCCGCCCGACGCCGGAGGCCAAGGCCGAGGCGTGGGCGTCGGTCGTCGAGGACGACAAGCTGCCGAACGCGGTCCAGGAGGCCGTGATCGGCGGCTTCGTCCAGACCGACCAGCGGGAGCTGCTCGCCCCCTACGCCGCGAAGTACTTCGCGGCGCTGAAGGGCGTCTGGGAGTCCCGCAGCCACGAGATGGCCCAGCAGGTCGCGGTCGGCCTCTACCCGGTGATCCAGGTCTCCGAGGAGACGCTGGCCGCGACCGACGCCTGGCTGTCGTCGGCCGACCCGACGCCGGCCCTGCGGCGGCTCGTGACGGAGTCCCGGGCGGGCGTCGAGCGAGCGCTGAAGGCCCAGGCGGCCGACGCCGCCGCCTGACCGGCGGGGCGTGGGGGT
>NZ_SMKI01000398.1 GCF_004348415.1 Streptomyces hainanensis | reverse complement strand
CCGCCCCCGCGCGGCGCAGCGTCACGCGCAACGCGCCCCCCGCCAACCGTTCCACCAGCTCGGGCAGTTGGTCGAGCCCCGGCGCCGGCCCCACCGGCGCGGCCGGGCCCGCCTCGCGCAACACCGTCACCGTGGCCCGCAGTTCGGCCACCGCCTCCCGGCCCGACTCCCGCACCTGCCGCAACGCCGTCCTGGCCACCTCGGGGCGCCGGTCGAGCGCTTCGAGCGCCACCCCGGCGTGCACCGTCATCGCCGAGACGGTGTGCGCCACGATGTCGTGCAGCTCGCGGGCGATCCGCATCCGCTCCTCCCGCACCCGGCGCTCCGCCTCCCGCTCCCGCTCCGCCAGCGCGTGCCGCACCAACTCCCGCCGGCCGCGCACCGCCTCGCCGAGCAGCAGCGGCACCAGCGGGACCACCATCTCCAGCACCGGCGACGGCACCGCGCTGCCCTCCTCCTGGCCGGCCGCCACCGCGGCGCCACCGGCCAACAGCGCCGCCAGCGCCCCGACCCACAGCGAGCGCCGCCGGTCGCCGGCCAGCGCCACGTGGTACAGCGCCACCATCGCCGGCAGGTTCAGCAGCTCACCGATGTGGCCGTGCAACGTCCACACCACACAACCGGCGCCGGCCACCGCCGCCGAGGTCATCGGCCGGACGCGGTGCGCCAGCAGCCCGACCATCGAGACCGCGTACACCAGCCAGCTGAACCAGTCGTCCTCCCGCGTTCCCGGCACGTTGGACGCCAGGTCGGCCGCGGTGAGGCAGCCGACCCCGAACGTCAGGGCGAGCGACAGCAGATGGGTCCGCACCCGGCCAACGGTAGGCGCGGCGCCGCCCCGGCGGGTACGACGAGGGGAGTAGCCGGGCGGCCCGACTCAGCCGAGGACCTCCTCCAGCATCCGCTCGTCCATGGCCCAGGCGGTGATCTCCCGCTCGGCCTCCCGGAACAGCACGTGGCCCACGCAGTCGCCCGGTGTCTCGTCCGAGAGCCGCACCGTCCACCCAGACAGGTCGTGCTCAGCCCGGAGCCGGTCGACCACGGCCGGGAACTCCGCCATCGGGAAGCACTCGACGTTCCGGTAGGTCTCGTCGAGCGCCAGCCGGAACTCGGCGAGCCGCTGCTGCTCCTCCGTGACGCCGACGTACAGCACCTCGTCGTTCTCGGCGCAGACGCCCGTGCCGCCCGGGCGGACGATGATCAGGCCGGCGTCGTCCACGCAGGGGGTGACCGGGGTGTCGGCCAGCAGGGAATCCCCGCTGCCCGCCTCGATGAGCGTCCACCGGCAGACCTCGGCGAGATCGTCGGTGGCGGCGTTGAACTCCGTGTTCATGTAGGGCAGCGGGTCGTCCTCGGGGACGATCCGGTAGCCGCTCTCGGGCGCCATGCAGCGCACCAGGGTCGAGTCGACCACCGCGCCCCCGCCCGTCGCCAGCACCACGCCCGCCGTGGCCGCGCCCATGGTGACGGCGACGGCCGACGGGATCACCAGCAGCCGCCGCAGCCGGCTCCGCCCCGCGCGGCGCCGCGCCCCGGTCAGGACACGCAGCCCGTCAGGTCCCTCGGGGTCCGGCAGCGCCTCGTCCCGCACCGGGTCCGAGCCCCGCAGCACCGCCTCCAACTCCTCATCGCCGCGCATCCGTGAGCTCCCCTTCGCTGGTGTCGTGTGCGTGCCCCGAGTCGGTCAGGTGCGGCCTCAGCCGCTGCCGCGCCCGGTGCAGCCGGGTGGTGACCGCGCCGGTGCCGATGCCGAGGACGGCCGCGATGTCGTCGTGCGACAGGTCGTCCCAGTAGGCCAGCCGCAGCACCTCACGGTCGGCGTCCGACAGCGCGGCGAGCGCCGCGTCGAGATCGGGCGTGCCGGTGTCGAAGGCCGGCGTCACCACCTCGGCCCGCTCGCCGGCCCGGCGCAGCAGCCGGAACCAGCGCCGCTGCGAACGCGCCTGGTTCGCCAGCACGTTGCGTGCCACGCCGAGCAGCCACAACAGCGCCTGGTGGTCATCGTCCGGCAGCCGCGCGCGGCGCCGCCAGGCGACCGCGTACACCTCGGACACCGCGTCGTGCGCCGCGCTCCGGTCGGTCCGGCGCAGGCAGTACGCCGTCACGCGGCGGAGCGTCGAACGGAAGAGCCGTTCGAACCGCTCGGCGCGGTCGTCGCAGTCCTGTTCCTCTGAGTCCATGCCCGGCAATGTCCGGCACCTCCGCCCTCCTTACACCCCCACACGACAATGGGCCGCCGGTCACCCGGCGGCCCACCGCTCAGTGGCCGCTCACATGTTGATCATGTGGCCGGCCAGGCCGTGGACGGCCTCCTTGACGGCCTCGCCCAGCGTCGGGTGGGCGTGCACGTTGCGGGCCACCTCGTGCACGGTCAGGTCCCACTGCTGGGCCAGTGTCAACTCCGGCAGCAGCTCCGTCACCTCGGGGCCGATCAGGTGGGCGCCCAGGAGTTCGCCGTGGGTGTCGTCGCTGACCAGCTTGACGAAGCCGGTGGGCTGGCCCAGGCCGTGGGCCTTGCCGTTGGCCGTGAACGGGAACTTGGCGACCTTGACGTCGTAGCCCAACTCCCGTGCCTGCGCCTCGGTGTAGCCGAAGCTGGCGACCTGCGGCTGGCAGTAGGTGGCGCGCGGGATCATCACGTAGTCGAGCTCCATCGTCTCGGCGTCCGCGATGGTCTCGGCCGCGATCACGCCCATCGCCTCGGCCGCGTGCGCCAGCATCAGCTTGGCGGTCACGTCGCCGATGGCGAAGATGTGCGGCACGTTGGTGCGGCAACGCCCGTCCACCGCGATGGCGTTGCGCTCGGTCAGCGCCACGCCGGTGTTCTCCAGGCCGTAGCCGGTGACCCGCGGCGCGAAGCCGATGGCCTGGAGCACCTTGTCGGCCTCCAGGACCCGCTGCTCGCCCTTGGCGTCGGTCACCGTGACCCGCACCGGCGCCGACGGGTTCGCGTCGTCGATGGCGTCCACCCGGGTGGACGTCAGCACCTCGATGCCCAACTTGCGGTACTGCCGGGCCAGTTCCTTGGAGACGTCGGCGTCCTCCAGCGGCACCATCCGGTCCAGGAACTCGACGATGGTCACCTTGACGCCGTAGTTGTGCAGCACGTAGGCGAACTCGACGCCGATCGCGCCGGCCCCCGCGACGATGATCGATCCCGGCAGTTCCTCGGTGAGGATCTGCTCCTCGTAGGTGACCACCCGGTCGCTGAGTTGGGTGCCGGGCAGCAGCCGGGTGGTGGCGCCGGCCGCGATGACGCAGTGGTCGAAGGTGACCGTCTCGGTGCCGCCGCCGGTGAGCGCGACCTGGAGCGTGTGCGGGTCGGAGAAGGTGCCGATGCCGTCGTACTCCGTGATGCCGTTCTTCTTCATCAGGTAGTGCACGCCGGCGACCCGGCCGTCGGCCACCTTGCGGCTGCGCCGGAACGCCTCGCCGTAGTCGAAGCTGACGGTGCCCTCGACCCGGATGCCGAAGGTGCTCGCCTCGTGGGTGAAGGTGTGGGCCAGCTCGGCGTTGCGGAGCAGTGCCTTGGACGGGATGCACCCGACGTTCAGGCACACCCCGCCCCAGTACTTCGCTTCGATGACCGCGGTCCGCAGCCCCAGCTGGCTGGCGCGGACCGCCGCGGTGTAGCCGCCGGGGCCGGCGCCCAGGACGACGACGTCGTAGTGCGTGCTCATGAAACCTTCACGCCCTCTTTCACGCTCTCAACGGTTCGGGTGGTCGGGATGGTCTTTCTGCCTCTCCCATGACACCACGCCGTTCGCCGGGTCCCCGCCGTGCCCTGTGCCGGAGTCCACGGCCGACCCGCGGCGTCGGCCGGCGCCGGGCCCGGTGCCCGGCCACCTGGCCCTGATCCGGCTCCGCACCCAGGCCAGGCCGAGGAAGAGCGGATAGACGACGGCCATCAACGACAGCGTGCCGGTCGTCGCGTCCTTCACGAAGTCGAAGTTGTGCCGGGCCAGGCCGCCGAAGTAGCCCACGACCACCACCATCAGCAGCAGCCAGCCGCCCACGAAGGTGCCGGCGAGCTGCCGGGCGAACTCGGGCCAGCCGGCGCGCTCCGGGTGGCGGCGGCGCGGATGGCCGTCCGGATCCTCGCGCACGAGCCGTACGCCCACCCGGAGGTAGATCATCACGAGGACGTAGATGACGGCGATGGAGACGAGTCCGAGCACCATGCCGGACCGCTATCCCACGGGCCCGGGGCCGCGGAGCAGGAAATGCCAGTTCTGCACGAAGGCGTGCCAACCGAACCAGATCCAGGCGGTGAACAGCGCCCAACGGCCGAACTGATGGCGCATCGCGGCCCCCATGGCCTGGCTCAGGGTGGGATAGGAGTCGGTGGGTTGCAGCATGCCGATGCCCTCCCACGTGAACATGGCGGCGAACAGGATGACCCACACGAGATACCCGAACTGGGCGTGATGCGGCATTTCTGACATAGAGGCATCGTCCTGCACGACCCTCGTCCCCCGTGGGATTTACGGTCGGCCTTGTCGGGACCGGGACGCGGACCCGCCGCCGGACCCGCGACCAGACCCGCCGCCGGTTTCATCGTGGGTCCTACCGCCAGTCCTGTGGCGAACGGGCCGCCGGGCCGCGCGGCACGATGCCCTTGATCACCCGCAGGGACGGCGAGATCTCCATCCGCTGCACGTCGGGCAGCGCGGCGATCCGGTGGGTCAGGTAGGAGTAGAGCGAGGCCGCGTCGGTGCAGGTGATCGACGCGAAGATGTTGCTGTCGCCGGTGATCGCGGTGCAGAACGCCACCTCCGGATGGGCGGCCAGCGCGGCGCCGGTCGCGGCGAGCCGGGCCGGCGGCACGGTCAGCCACACGCACACCCGAGCCCCGAGGCCGAACAGCCGCCAGTCGGACTCCACGTCGAAGTAGAGCGTGCCGTTCGCCCGCAGCTCCGCGAGCCGCCGGCGCACCGTGGCCGGCGCCGACCCGGTGGCGGCGGCCAGCTCCGGCACCGGCGCCCGCCCGTCCTTCCGCAGTTCGGCCAGGAGCGTCCGGTCCTGGTCGGTCAGCCCGGCCACCGGCCCCGGTGGCGGCCCGGGCTCCGGCGTCGCCAACCGCTCGATCTGCGCCGGGGTGAGCGTGCCGATCTTGTTGACCATGTTCTGCGGGCCGCCGAAGTAGGTGTGCAGGTGGCACTGCGCGCTCATCCGCGTGACCTGGCGGCTGTGCGGCAGCCGGTCGAGCAACGAGCCGCCCTCGCCGATCCTGACCGCCAGCACGATCTCCGTGCCGCCCGAAACCAGCGAGACCCACATCGTGTCGTCGCGCCGCGCCAGCGCCTCCGCCAGGTCGGCGGCGGCGACCGGCGGGCAACCGACCCGCACCGTCCAGAGGGTCGCGCCGACGGCCCGCGGCCACGTCATCCCGCACACCTGGAGCGCTCCCACCGACCGCAGCCGCGCGTAGCGGCGGGCCACCGTCTGGTCGGAGACGCCCAGGATCTCGGCGATCAGGGTGAACGAAGCCCGGCCGTTGAAGTGGAGCGCCTGGGTGATGTCACGGTCCAACGTGTCGAATTCCACCGGGTCGAGGCTAGTCCAAGTCGGAAAGCGCTGTTCTGGTGCTGATAGCTAGGGAATCAGTGGCCGGCTCACCAGCCTGGTGCCGTGTCTTCTGAGAACAAGGGAAAGTGGTGGCCGCTGGTCGCGGTCTGCCTCGGAAACTTCATGCTGCTGATCGACGTCACCATCGTCGTCACGGCGCTGCCGCGGATGGCCGAGGACCTGGACGCGGGCCTCACCGACCTCCAGTGGGTGATGGACGCCTACGCGCTGGCGCTCGCCGCGCTGCTGATGGCCGCCGGCGCGGCCGGCGACATCCTCGGCCGCCGCCGGGTCTACGTGCTCGGCCTGGCCGGCTTCGCCGTCTCCTCGCTGGCCTGCGCGCTCGCGCCCGACGCGAGGACGCTGATCGCCGCGCGGGCCGTGCAGGGTCTCGCCGCCGCGGCCATGTTCGCCACCAACGCGCCGCTGCTGGCCGCCGCCTACCAGGGCCGGGACCGCGGCGTCGCCTTCGGCGTCTGGGGCGCGGTCAGCGGCGCCGCCTCGGCGCTCGGCGTGCTGCTCGGCGGAGTGCTGACCCAGTACCTGGAGTGGCCGGCGATCTTCCTGGTCAACCTGCCGTTCAGCGCGCTGACCATCGCCCTCACGTGGCGGTGGATCGCCGAGTCGCGGGGCGACGGCGGTGCGCGCGTCGACTGGCCGGGCACGGTCGCGTTCACGCTGACCGCCGGAGCGCTGACCTACGGCCTCATCCGGGGCGGCGAGGAGAGCTGGACGGACGGCGTGACGCTGGCCTCCTTCGTGGTCGCGGCGCTCGCCCTTGCGGCGTTCGTGGTGGTCGAACGCCGGTCCGCGCACCCGCTGCTCGATCTGCGGCTGATGCGGCAACCGTCGTTCGCCGCCCTGATGGTGGCGGGCATGGTGCTGACGGCGTCGGCCTTCGCGCACTACGCGTTCACCATGCTGTGGCTCCAGGACGTGCAGCACCTCAGCCCGGTCCGCGCCGGCCTCGCGGTGGTGCCGATGGCGGCCGCGGCGTTCGTCGTGGCGGGCGTCGGCGGCCGGCTGCTCCAGCGGGTGCCGCCGTGGGCGGCGGTCAGCGGCGGCCTGCTGCTGATCGGCGCCGGCGCGCTGGCGCAGACCGCGATCTCCGCCGACTCGTCGTGGACGGTGCTGGTGCCGGGCCTGGTCCTCACGGGCGTGGGTGTCGGCATCGCCATCCCGGTGCTGGTCTCCGCGGCGTTGGCGGCGGCGCCGCCGGAGCGGGCCGGCATGGCGAGCGGTGCCGTCAACACGTTCCGCCAGCTGGGCTTCGCGCTGGGCGTCGCGGTCCTCGGCACCCTCTTCGCCGACCGCGTGGCCACGGCCGCCGGCCCGCCGGCGGCGGCCTTCGCGGCCGGCCTGGACCGCGTCTACCTCGTCGCCGGGCTGGCGGCGGTCTGCGCCGCGCTGCTGGTGGCGGCCGTGGCCATGGCCTCGCGCCCGGCGGGCCGGCGGTCCGCCGCCGCGGCGCCACCGCGGCGGACCCGGGTGCCGGCGGGCTGAGGCCGGGGGTTTTCCCCCACCCTCCCCCAGCCTGGCGGCTGGGGGAGGGCTCGTGGGCGAGCCGGCCCGCGGCCGCAGCGTTCGGCCGGCCCGGCCCGGCCCTTCCCGGCCCGGCCGGGCTTCGCCCGGGCCGGGGCCGCGGGCTCCGCGCGGTGCGCGGCAAGGGCTTCTCGGCGGGCGGTCGGCGCGCCTTCCCTCGGCCCCGGGGGCGTCCGGCGCGCAGCGCCGTGCCCGGCCGCCGGCCGGTCCGGCCGGCGGCCCCGCGCCCTTCCCGGCCTGCGGCCGGGCGCGTGGGGAGAAACCCCTACCCCGCCACCGCCGTACCCACCGCCACGCCCGCGAACGTCGCGCCCAGTCC
>NZ_SMKI01000397.1 GCF_004348415.1 Streptomyces hainanensis | reverse complement strand
CTGGCCGCTGTCCTGGGCGGAGCCCGCGTCGTCGCAGCTGTCGTCGCGCCAGGCGCCGTCCTCCCAGATCCACCGGGCGCCGTCGTCGTCACCCGCGGAGTCCAGGGCCTCGATGCCGGTGGTGCCGGGTGGTCGCGGCCGACGTCTCCCCGGCCATGCTGGCCACCCTCCGCGACCGGGCCGCCGAGGCCGGACTGACCTCGCTGGAGTGCGCCCACGCCGGCTTCCTCAGCTACCACCACGAGGGCCCGCCGGCGGACGCCGTCCACACCAGGCACGCGCTGCACCAACTGCCGGACTTCTGGAAGGCCCTGGCCCTTGACCGCCTCGCCGCACTGCTGCGCCCCGGCGGCGTGCTCCGACTCCGCGACCTGATCTACGACTTCGAGCCCCACGAGGCCGAATCCGTCTTCACCGCCTGGCTCGCCGGCGCCGCCAACCGCGACCCCGCGGCCGGCTACACGGCCGACGACTACGCGGAACACATCCGCACCGAGCACAGCACCTACCGCTGGCTCCTCGAACCGATGCTCACCCGCGCCGGCTTCGACATCGTGGACACCGCCTTCGAGGGCCGGCTCTTCGGCACCTACACCTGCGTCAGGCGATAGGCGATAGGCGAGAGAGGAGAGGCGGGAGCCGTCAGGCGGCGGGCCCGGGCTCCTCGATGTCGAACTCCCCGTCCCGGGCGCCCAGCACGAACGCCTCCCACTCGGCGTCGGTGAACCGCAGCACCGTGTCCGGGTCCTTGGAGTTCCGCATCCCCACGCCACCACCGGGCAGGTACGCGATCTCCACCTTCTCGTCCTGCGGACCGTCGGGCGCGCTCAGCCACTCCACGCCGGAGATGTCGCGGGAGTACAGCTCGTCCCGCTCACGCTCCTTGCGCGCGGCGATCTCCTCCGGCGTCTCGGTCGTGGCCATCAGCGCACCTCCTCATCACACGGGCGATCGGCTCGGCCGGCCGCTGAACGGCGGCTCGGCGGCCTGTAGGTGATCGTACCGCAGCGCACGGTCACGAACCCCGGCCGCCCGGGCACCGGATGATCAGGCCGGCGATCAGGTCGAGGATCAGAAGGCGCGCAGCCACCAGTCGGTACCGAGCAACACCACGAAGCCGGCCACCAACACCGCCATCCCGAGCCGCGTTCGGCCCCGCCGGCTCATCTCGATGACCGACCCGGAGACCACGAAGGCGGCGCCGTACAGCCCGAGAGAGCGCAGCGAGGAACCGTCGCCGAGCTGGACGACGAGCAGGACCGCCATCGCCGCCATCGCCGCCGCGGCGATCCCCATGCGCAACCGCCGCGCCTGGCGCGGGGTGAGCCCCTGCTGTGTCGAAGTCACGACAGCAGCATAGGCGTTCGGTGACCGCCGTGTACGGGGCCTGCGCCGACGTGCTCGGGCGAGTACTCAGGGGCGTCTGAGCAGTTGAGCGGATCCCACGCGCCCCTGAACTCCCTGCCGTCGCCATGACGCTTGTTCCCATTCGCGTTGCCTGCGCGTGCTGCGACCGGTTTAGGATGGGTGGCCGTCGGTGATCGAGGGGGCACGACGTGTTGACGAGGGGGCGGGGTGACTGACGATCCACGCGTGGCCACCGGCCAGGGCGACCTGCACGTCGGCGACGGCGCGCTGGACGGCTTCGCCGGCCGGCTGGACGAGATCGAGGTGTCGCTTCGAGACGGCGGTATCACCACCTCCACCGTGGCCCGGCTGAGCCTCGACCACGCCAGCTTCGGCGCGGGGATGGCGTCGCTGAGCGACCTGCCCACGCGCTACGAGGCGGTGCGGGCACGGCTCGAGGGCTTCGTGCGGATGCGCCAGGAGGCCATGGAGGCACTCGGCATCGTGACGCTGCTGTCCGAGCGGGGCTACGAGGGCGTCGAGCTGGAGCAGCGGCAGCGCCTCCAGGCGATCATGGCGGGTTGGGAAGAGCGCTACGCGGCAGACCGGCCGGACGAGAACCCCGGCCAGCGGTGACGCGGCGCGATCGACGAAGAGAGGCACGTGAGGCATGTCGGACCCGAATCTGCGGTACAGCGCTGATGCGGTCGGCCAGCTGAAGAGCAGCCTGGCCGACGTGATCGGCGACCTCGGCGGCATCCGCGCCCAGGTGAGCGGCGCGAGCGCCGACACCCAGGCCGGGTGGACGGGTACCGCCGCCGCGGAAGCGGCCAGGGCGACCGCCGAGATGGACTCGATCCTCAGGAGGATGACGGACTCGCTGGAGAACCTCCGTCAGCTCGTCGAGATGAGCGCCGACGGTTTCACCACGGCGGAACAGGAACAGGCCGCGCAGATCCGGGCCGCCGCGGCCGGTCTCAACAACGGCATCGCGGGCCGCTGACCAGGGAGGGGCAGAGAACATGACCGATATCAGCGTGAGGTACCAGTCGCTCGTGTCGGGCTCCGAGGGCCTGACCCAGCAGGAGCGGGCGATGCTGGAGAAGATCGAGACCCTGCACGCCCAGCTCAGGGCCGTGGGCGCGGGCTGGACGGGCGAGGCCCACCGGGCGTTCCAGGAGAACATGACCGTCTTCACCCGGGAGTTGGAGAACCTGGCCCAGGTCCTCGGCCGGACGGGCATCCAGCTGTCCGACTCGGCGCTCGAGTACGCGGCGGCGGACCGCCGGGGCGCCGCGCGCGCCCAGCAGTGGACGCCCTGACGGCGGCCGTCGACATCGTTGGGACACGTGGGTGGCGCCGGCCGAGGGCCGGCGCCACCCACGCCGTTGGGGGAGGCCGCGAGGCATGTCGTTTCACCAGGAGTGGGCCGCGATCCAGGCCCGGGCCCAGGACGCGTCCGCGCGCACCAGGCTGAACGGCACCGGCGGCCGGGGCGGCGGCGACGAAGCCG
This sequence comes from Streptomyces hainanensis, assembly GCF_004348415.1. Lineage (GTDB taxonomy): Bacteria > Actinomycetota > Actinomycetes > Streptomycetales > Streptomycetaceae > Streptomyces > Streptomyces hainanensis. Next base: position 4,628 of record NZ_SMKI01000397.1, on the reverse strand, counting down.
ACCTGGAGCTCCACAGCGCCGAGTTGACCGACATCCGGAACACCGCCGAGGCCCTGGCAGGCGACCTCGACACGGCCGGCCACACCGCCGAGAACCCCACGCGCGTGGCGGGCATCCTGCTGCGCACCCCGGGCTTCGAGACCGGGAACGCGCTGATCGAGGTGGCGACCCGGTGGCAGTCCCAGGCGGACGCGCTGCGCGACGCCTGCCTGCGCGTCTCCGGGCACCTCGAGGACACGGTGCGGACTCACACCGCCGTGGAACAGGAGACGGCGGCCGCCCTCCGCGACTCGACCACGGCCCTGAACCCCCGCCTCACCGGCGCGGTGTAGGAGGCTCCGCGCCCGGCTTCGAGGGCGACCCCGGCGCGACCCCGGCATGCCGGAGAAGGCGGCCACCACGGCCCGACCGGCCCGCGTCGCCCGTGTCGCCCGTGTCGCCCGCGCCGCCGGTGACGGCCACGTCACGGTGCCCAACCCGTCGGCCGGACGGCCGAGCCGCACCGTCACACCTCGGGCAGCCACCCCAACTGCACCAGCGGAGCGCCCCGGCGCCTGGAGACGAGCTGGGCGCGGCCAGGGGGGAGCGGGCGGGCACGGGCGCCGTGGAGGAGTTCGCCCTCCTTGGGGTCGCCGGAGAGGATGAGGCCCTGCGCGCCGAGGTCCCGCATGCGCTGGACGAGCGGGTCGAACATGGCGCGGGAGACGCCGGCGGCGTTCCTGGCGACGATCACGGAGATGCCCACGTCCCTGGCGTAGGGGAGGTGGGCGGCCAGCATGGCCAGCGGGTTCGCCGGCGAGGCGGCCGCGAGGTCGTGGTCGTCCACGATGACGAACATCCGAGGGCCGGACCACCAGGTGCGGGCGCGCAACTCCTCGATGGTGATGTCCTCCTTCGGCGCCCGCTTCTCGAAGAGGTAGACCAGCGAGCGGACATCGGTGTCCAGCTTGGCCTCGGTCGTCGCGTAGCCGCCGACGTACCGTTCCGGGGCGGCGGCCATCAGGGAGCGCCGGAAGTCGGTGATCGCGAAGACCGCGTCGTCGGGGCCGTGGCGCTCGGTGAGCTTCTGCATGATCAGCCGCAGCGCCGCCGTCTTGCCCGACTCGTTCTCGCCGACGACGAACAGGAACGGATCGCGGTCGAAGTCGACGAACACCGGCTCCAGGTCGGCCTCGCCGATGCCGATGGCGATGCCCCGGTCGGGCTGCTCGAAGCCCTTCGGCAGGTCGTGCGCCGACAGCCGGTCGGGCAGCGTCCGCAGCGCCGGCGCCTCCGGCCCGGCCCAGCCCTCGCGCACCCTGCCGATCAGCGCCGCCGTGCCGGCCGCGAGGTCCTCCGAGCCGGCCACCCCGTCCAGTCGGGGCAGGGCCGAGATCCAGTGCAGCCGATCCGGGGTCTGGCCGCGACCGGGCACGTCCGCCGGGATGGCCGCGGCGACCTTGCGGTCGAAGTCCGAGTCCAGCCGGTCGCCGAGCCGCAGTTCGAGACGGTTGGTCAGCTGGTCCTTGAGGGCCGGCCGCAGCTCCATGTAGCGGGCCGCCGAGATGACCAGATGGATGCCGTATCCGAGGCCACGCGCCGCGATGTCCGTGATCAGCGGCTCCAGCGTCATGTCGTAGTCCTGCCTGAACGCCGCCCAGCCGTCGATCACCAGGAAGACGTCGCCCCAGGACTCGTCCGCGAGCTGCCCGGTGCCGCGGGTGCGCCGGTAGGTGGCCATCGAGTCGATGCCGTGCCGGCGGAAGAACTCCTCACGGCCGGCCAGCACGCCCGCGACCTCGGCCACCGTCCGCCGCACCCGGTCCGGGTCGAGGCGGGAGGCGACGCCGCTCACGTGTGGCAGCCCGGCCATCGAGGCGAGGCCCCCGCCGCCGAAGTCGAGGCCGTAGAACTGGACCTCCCGTGGTGTGTGGGTCAGTGCGAACGAGGCGATCAGGGTGCGCAGCACGGTCGACTTGCCGGACTGCGGGCCGCCGACGATCAGCATGTGACCGCCGGCGCCGGAGAAGTCGCGGAAGAGGACCTCGTGACGCTGCTCGAACGGCTTGTCCACCAGGCCGAGCGGCACCGACAGCGTGCCGGACCGACCGGCGGCCTGGAGGCCGCGGCCCTCCGACACCCGCAGGTCCGGCAGGAGTTCGTCCAGCGTCGGCGCCGAGTCGAGCGGCGGCAGCCACACCTGGTGGGCCGCCGGGCCCTGGCCCTCGACCCGGCGGACGATCACGTCGAGGACCGAGTCGGCCAGCGGGTCGTCCACCGGTGCCGGTGCGGGCACCGGCACCCCGGCCGCCCCGGCCGCCCCGGCGGGCTCCGGCTCCTCGACGCGCACGGACGCGGGCACCGGTACCGGCAGCGGCACCGGATCGGCGGTGAAGACCACGGGATGACGCTGCGCCGGCCCCGGCCCGGCGGCCGCCGGCTGGGCCGAGGGCTCCCGGTAAGGCCCCGAGACGTAGGCCGCCTTGAAGCGGACCATCTCCTCGGTCCCGAACTTGAGGATGCCGGAGCCCGGGATCCGCGGCAGGTGGTAGGCGTCGGGCGTGCCGATCGCGGTGCGCGACTCGGCCGCCGAGAAGGTGCGCAGGCCGATCCGGTAGGAGAGGTAGGTGTCCAGGCCCCGCAGCCGGCCCTCCTCCAACCGCTGGGACGCCAGCAGCAGATGCACCCCGAGCGACCGGCCGATCCGGCCGATCTGGATGAACATGTCGATGAAGTCGGGCTTGGCCGTGAGGAGTTCGGAGAACTCGTCGATCACCAGGACCAGCGAGGCCAGCGGTTCGAGCGGGGCGCCGGCCGCCCTGGCCTTCTCGTACTCGTGCAGGTTGGCGTAGTTCCCGGCCGCCCGCAGCAGCTCCTGGCGCCGCTGCAACTCGCCGCGGATCGAGTCGCCCATCCGGTCGACCAGGGTGAGGTCGTCGGCCAGGTTGGTGATGACCGCCGACACGTGCGGCAGCCCGGCCATCCCCGTGAAGGTGGCGCCGCCCTTGAAGTCCGCCAGCACGAAGTTCAGCGTCTCCGACGTGTGGGTCACCGCGAGGCCGAGCACCAGGGTGCGCAGCAGCTCCGACTTGCCGGAGCCGGTGGCGCCCACGCACAGGCCGTGCGGGCCCATGCCCTCCAGCGCCGCCTCCTTGAGGTCCAGCATCACCGGCTGGCCCTCCTCGTCCACGCCGATCGGCACCCGCAGCCGCTCGCCCGCGCCGCGCGGCCGCCAGGTGCGGGCCACGTCCACCGCGGCCGGGTCGCCGAGGCCGAGCAGCTCGGCGAAGTCCAGGTCGGCGAGCAGCGGTTCGTCCTCGTCGGTGGCGGTGCCGAGCCGCAGCGGCGCCAGCTGCCTGGCCAACGCCTCGGCCGCCGGCGGCGACAGCGCGTCGGGCACCCCCTCGTAGTACGAGCCGTCCGGCGAGACGAGGCGCAGCTCCCCGGGGGCCGACCAGACGGTGAGGCCGGCCCGGGGCGCCGCGTCCTGGAGGCGGTCGCCCGGCCTGATCTCGACCACGGTGACGCCCTGGACGCCCTCGGCCGCCGCGAACGCCGAGTGCGGCGGCACCCGCACGCCGTCCAACAGCAGCACCACGTGCGGCTGGTCGAGCACCGGCTTGCCGCCGGCCGCGAACCTGCCACGCCCCTCGAGGTCGGCGGCGAGCCGCTCCTCCACCTCCAGCACCCCGCGGCCCGTCAGACGTCGGGTGCCCGCCCCGTCGAGCGCCGAGCACTGCGCGTGCGGCAGCCACTTGACCCACTCCCAGGCGCCGGCCGCCTCGGCCGAGGTCACCACGGCCAGCCGCACGTCCTCCGGCGAGTGCAGCGCCGTCAGCGAGGCGACCAGCGAACGGGCCGTCGACCTCGCCGCCGCCACCTCCCCGGTGACCGTCAGGTGGTAGAAGCCGCGCAGCGACACGGCGACCGGCAGGCCGCCCACCGTGCCGTGGGTGTCGAGGAAGCGGCGCATCGACCGGGCGGCCAGCGGTTCGAGCTCGTCGACCGGTGCCGACTCGGGGGCCACCAGCGGCGTCGCCAACTGGTGCTCGCCGAGACCGAGTCGGACCTGGCCGAAGTCCGCGTCCCCGGGCCGCCGCTCCCACACCCGGCTGCCCTCGGCCACCAGAGCCCACAGCTGCTCGGGCGCCGGGTGCAGGTACAACTGGGTGTCCCGCTGCTCGCGCGCCGTCCCACGCACCTCCTGCCGGGTACGCGCCAGGTACTTGAGGTAGTCCCGCCGCGGCTCCGCCATCTGCCCCTGGGTGCCGCGCCGGAACCGCACCACCATCGCGATCAGCATGCCGATCGTGGACACCAGCATCAGCAGGCCCATCACCCGCATCATGGGCGCCGCACCCGGCATGAAGAAGAACACCACCGACGAGCCCATGCCGAGCATCGGCACGATCTGCATCAGCACGCCCTCCTGCTGCCCCCTGGGCAGTTCGGGAGGCGGCAGCAGCCGCACGGGCTCGTCGGGAACCCGGTCAGGCAGCGACCTCGGCGGACGCTTGACCACGATCTGGCTCACGATCCCCCCTGTATCCCCCCACGGCCGCGACGGTTGGTAGCCGGCTGGTGTCGTGGGGCGACCGATCCTAGTGCAGGGGGTTTCACCCCCACCCGACCGCCGCCCTCTCCCCGCT
>NZ_SMKI01000396.1 GCF_004348415.1 Streptomyces hainanensis | reverse complement strand
GTGCGGGGGCGTTCGGGTCAGACCCGGATGACCTGCGGGCCCTGGAGCGAGTAGCGGTGGGCCTCGGCCGAGCTGAGGTTGGTGCTGGTGACGATCACGTCCAGGTCGTGGATGTCGGCGAAGCGGCAGAAGCCGGCGGCGCCGAACTTGGTGTGGATGCCGGCGAACACCCGGCGCCGGGAGGCGAGGACGGCCTGCCGTTTGACCTCGCTGACGGCCGGGTCCGGGGTGGTCAGGCCGTGGGTGCGGGAGATGCCGTTGGCGCCGATGAACGCCAGGTCGATGACGAAGCCGGCGAGCATCCTGGCGGTCCAGTGGTCGACGGTGGCGAGGGTGCCGCCGCGCACCCGGCCGCCGAGCAGCAGCACGGTGAATCCGTCGACGGCGGCGAGTTGGCCGGCGACCGCGAGCGAGGCGGTGACCACGGTGAGCTGGCGGTCGCGCGGCAGGTTCTCGGCGATGAGCTGCGGGGTGAAGCCCTCGTCGATGAACACGGTCTCGGCCTCGCCGGTGAGTTCGGCCGCGGCGGTGGCGATCCGCCGCTTCTCCGGCACGTGCCGGGTGGCGCGCAGCGCGAGGGTCGTCTCGAACCCCGCGCTCTCCACGGGGTAGGCGCCGCCGTGGGTCCGGCGCAGCAGGCCGTGCGCCTCCAGTACCCGCAGGTCGCGGCGGACGGTCTCCTTGGCGACGCCGAGTTCTCTCGCGAGGTCGGTGACCTCGACGGAGCCGGCCCGCCGGGCCGCGCCCACGATGGCACGCTGACGCTCCTCCGCGGACATGCCTGCCTCCCCACAGCCGGTCCGAATCTGTCCTCACGTATGCCCGATTGGGCCCGCACGGAGAGTTCTACCGCCGTGGTACAAGTCTGAACAGTCATGAGGTAGGGAGGATCCTGCCCGGATGTGACCGTTTGGCGAAGACACCGGCTGGGGGCGGTGGAAGCCGCTGAACGGTGGCTACGGCGCCCAGGCGGCCGGAAGGCCCTTCGGGACACGGGCCCGCTCCCGGACCACGGATGCCCGTTCGGCGCCCGTTGCCACGCGGCGGGCGGCCCGGCCCGGGCCGCCGGGCGGGCGCGGCCCGGGCGGCTCGTCACCCGCGACGCGGCCGGCCGGCACCCCCGTGCGACGGATCGTCAGGACGGCCGCATGCGGAACTCGTAGTGCTCGGGGAGCGGGTCGTCGGTCAGCGCCGCCCAGGTCTCGGTCAGCGCCTCGTCGCCCTCCCGCAGGTCGGCCACCTCGAAGCCGGCCTCGAAGACCGCCCGGGCCGCGTCCTGTCGGCCCTGGGCCAGCAGGACGCGGCTCTCCAGGAGCCGGAAGCGGCCGGCGGCGCGGATCGCCGCCGGCAGCCGGTCGAGGGCGCGGCCGGCTTCGGCGGCCCGGCCGGCGGCCAGCAGGGCCGGCACCGCCTCCCTGGCGAGCGCCGCGAGCGCGGCGGCCGGCGCGGCCGGCGCGGCCGCGTCGAGGGCCAGGTCGAGCGCCCGGCCGGCCCGTTCGGCCGCCGCGTCCAGGTGGCCCTCGCAGCCGTCGGCGACGGCCAGGCAGCGCAGCGGCCACGGGCTCGGCGCGGCGGCGACCGACCGCTCCCAGCTGCGCCGCGCCTGGGCACGGTCGCCGGCGTGCCACTGGGCGACGCCCAGGTGGTAGTCGGTCAGCGGGCCGCCCGGCGCGCACTCGAGACGGTCGCGCCAGGCGGGCGAGACCAGCGACGGGCCCGGCACGGCGCCGGCCGCCGGTTCGGGGAACCGGCCGGCGTCGAGCAGTTCGAGCCAGGGGCGCTGCTCCGATCCGAGCGTGCCGGGGTCGAACGGGGTGCCGGGCAGTTCGTGGCCGCCGCTGGCCACCTCCAGGGCGCCCCAGCCGGAGCCGGCGTGCAGGGTCTCGGTCGGGGCGAGGTCGGCGTGCGGCAGCCAGGCCGCGTGGGCGGCGTCGAGCTCGGCCGCCGGCAGCGCCTCGGTCAGCCGTTCCTCGGCCTCGGCGCGGGCCCGTGCCCAGTCGGGGCCGTGCGTCGCGGCCGGGTCGGCGGAGAGCGGCCCGTACGCCTCGACCCAGCTCAGCTCGGCGCCGGCCGGCAGCGGCACGTGTTCCAGTTGGGTGCGGGCGAGGCCGGCCTGGATCTCGGCGTAGCCGGCGCTGCCGGGTTCGGTCAGCCAGCGCTGCCAGCGCCGCCCGCCGGGGCCGGCGCCCCAGACGAACAGCTTGCGGCCGCGCAGCGCCCCCGTGGAGGTCTGCACCAGGCCGGTGCCGGTCTCGTCCAGCGCCGCGATCCACTTCCTGGCGGCCGCCGGCACCTCGTAGAAGTGGTCGGCGGGGTAGGTGCCGCGCAGCGGGAAGCTGTGGTCGGTGCCCTCCCAGCGGGGGGTGGGGATGAGGCGCAGGCCGCGCTGGTAGCCGAAGTGCCAGGTCTGCTCGGCGGGGACGAGGACCCGGGTGCCCTCGGTCTCGGGCACGGCGGTGTTGGACCACCAGTAGACGGGGACGGTGGTCTCGTGCGGGTTGCGGATCCGGACGCCGGCGTGGAGGAAGTCGGATCCCTCGGGCAGCCACAGATCGACCTGGAAGGGGGTGTCGCGCAGCCGCTCCCACTCCCAGAGGCGCAGCATCGGACCGCCGTCGGGGGCGGGGACGACGGCGGCGTGCACCGGCGCGCAGGAGAGGGTGGTGTGCCCGGTGGCGCCGATGTTCCACTCGATGCCGCCGGAGAACCAGGCGCCGTTGAGCGCGAAGTCGGCGGGCTGGAGTACCGGGTTGGTGTAGAGCAGTTCGCGGCCGGTGGGCTTGTGCAGCAGGGAGTGGACGCGGCCGCCGTAGCCGGGGAGGACGGTGGCCCGCAGCCGGTCGTTCTCGATGACGATGACGTCGACGGCGGTGGGGACGCGCTCCCTGGTGTAGCCGTCCCTGATCCGGGTGGGCAGCACGGTGGTGAGCGGCGCGTAGCCGATCTGGCGGGCCATCTCGGCGGGCAGGGTGGCGCGTTGTTCCTCGCTCACGCGGTGCGGGTCGTTGCGGGGCAGCAGCGGGGGCAGCGGGTTCTCCGGGCCGAGGGCGGCCGCCGGGAGGGTGCGGGTGTCGCGTCTGATGGTGGTGTTGGTGGTGGTGCGGCCGGTCGCGCCGGTGGTGTTCTGTGCCGTGGATGCCGCCATGCTCGCTCCCCATGCTCCCGTCGCGCTCCGGGCGCCGCCGGTCGGCCGCGTGATCACCATTGGACACGTTGAGCCGGTCGGGTGAACAGGGGGCGGGGGTGCCGTGGCGGCGACGCTAGCGGCGGGCGCGCCGCTTGCGGCGGTGGTGGCTCCAGAACATGCCGGCGAGCATGCCGAGGATGGCGGTGCCGAGCAGCACCACCCACAGGGGCAGGCGCACCTCGGGGATCAGCAGGTGGACCTTGGTGGTCCTGGTGTTCTGGAAGATGAAGACCAGGACGAGGACGCTGATCAGGGCGGCGATGACCCGGCTGGTGTTCCAGAAGCCGGGGCCGGGTGCGCGCCCCGACGCCGTGTCCGTGCCGGTGCCGGTGCCGGCACCCGTCGTGCCGGGGTCGGGGCCGCCGGCGCCGCCGCCGGCCCGGGGGTCGTTCGGCCCTTGGTCGTTCGCTTCGGGACTCATGGTTCCAGCATGCGAGCGGGCCCGGGTTCGCGCCCGTCGGCCCGCCCGCCGCCCCGACGGTCAGCGGATGGGGATGGTGACCGTGGACTGGTTGCCGGTGCCGAGGGTGCTCGCGCCGTTGCCGATGGCGTTCCACACCTCGACGCGGACCCGGCCGTTGGTCATGTCGCCCAGGCTGCCGGTCGACGAGGTGAGGCCGGCGGTCTGGGTGTAGTGCTCGTAGCCGGGCACCGGGTCGGAGGCGAAGTACCGGTAGGTCTCCACCCGGTCCCAGCTGCCGTCGCTCGTGCGGTCGTAGGAGACCCGCACCTGCTGCCCGTTGGCGATCGTGGTGCCGGCGTCGACCAGCAGGTCGAAGGCGGTGGAGCCCCCGGTGTAGGCGCCGGTGACGCCGTTGGCGGTGAACGTCTGCGCCTGGTAGGGGGTGCCGTCGCGGTTGACGCCGCCGGCCGAGGCGAGCGTGGCGGTGCTCGCGGAGCCGCCGGCCGAGCCCAGGGTGTTGTCGCCGCGCAGGTGGAGGGTGCCGCCGCCGGTGGGCGGCGGGGTGGTGCCGCCGCCCCTGGTCCAGACGGCGACGTAGTCGACCAGCATCGGGCGGCCCGGCACGGTGCTGGCGACGGGCGTGGCACGGCCCGCGACGCCGTCCGGGAAGGCGCCGCCCATGGCGACGTTGAGCAGGATGAAGTAGCCGGCGTGGCTGGTCATGTTGGACCAGGTCGCCGCGTCCATCTGGGCCTGGCTGACCGTGTGGTAGAGCTGGTCGTCGACGTACCAGCGCAGCTCGTTGGGGGTGACGCTGCGGTCCCACTCGAAGCGGTAGGTGTGGAACGCGGACTGGCAGCTGGCGCCGGGGCAGGCACGGCTGTTGCCGAGGCCGTTGTTCTCGTTGCAGGGGCCGCCGGGCGCGGTGCCGCAGTGCAGCACGCCCCAGACGGTGTTGAGCCCGTTGACGTTCTCCATGACGTCGAACTCGCCGATGCCCGGCCAGTTCCAGTAGTTGCCCCGGTAGGGCGAGCCGAGGGCCCAGAACGCGGGCCAGTAGCCGAGGGCGGCCTCGCCCGTGACGTTGGGCATCTGGATCCGGCCCTCGATGCGGAGGGTGCCGCCGGCGGGGGCCGTGAAGTCGGCGCGGCGGGTCTCGATGCGGGCCGACGTCCAGTTGCCCGCGCCGTCGCGCAACGGCGTGATGCGGAGGTTGCCGCTGCCGTCGAGGCTGAGGTTGTCGGGGGACGAGGTGTAGTTCTGGATCTCGCCGGTGCCCCAGTTGGCCGGGCCGCCGGGGTAGGAGTGGCCGGTGTCGATCTGCCAGTTGGCGCTGGACGGGAGCGAGCCGGCGGTGCCGTTGAAGTCGTCGCTCCAGGCCAGGTTCCAGCCGGCCGGGGTCGGCACGGCCCCGCGCGCCGGGGAGGCGCCGGTGACCGAGGCGAGCAGCCCGGCGACCAGCAGCAGGCAGACGCCGGCTAACCGGGTGACGGGCGCCGTCGCGCGCGACGGGGAGTGGATCGAGCTCATGCGAGCGCCTTCCGGTGGGGGATGACGGGCGACTGAGAGCGCTCTCAGACAGTCTCTCGGCCCCTCTTATAAGGCCCACCACCCGGCCCGTCAACGCCCGCGGCGGCACGACGGGTTGACCTGCGGCGGCCCGGCCGGCGGGCGGTGCCCCGCCGGCCGGGCCGGCCGCCAGGAAGAGGCCTAGGCGTAGACGCGCTCGACGAACTGGGCCAGCTGGTCGTCGGTCAGGGTCTTGGCCAGGTCGGCCTCGCTGATCATGCCGACGAAGCGCTTGTTCCCGTCGATCACCGGCAGCCGGCGGATCTGGTTGCTCTGCATCTCCTGGAGGACGTCGTCGACGTCCGCGTCGCTGGCGATCCAGCGCGGCGTGCCCTCGCACAGCTCGCCCGCCGTGATCTGTGACGGGTCGCGGCCGGCGGCCACGCACTTCACCACGATGTCGCGGTCGGTCAGGATGCCGCACATCCGCTCGTTCTGGTCGCTCACCGGCAGCGCCCCCAGCTCGTGCTCCCGCATCAGCTGCGAGGCACGGTCAAGGGTCTCGGTGGCGGGAATCCAGTGGGCGCCGGGGCTCATGATGTCGGCGGCCGTGGTCATGGCGTCCCTCCTCGTTCGGGTATGTCCGCATTGCTCTCCCGCCATCGTCTCCGCTCTCGCGGCCGCCCGCCATTCGGGCGACCTGGTGGTCGCCGACGACGACCACCGATCACAGAGTGTCACGGCCCACTGACAGTCGGGTCAGCTCCTGAGCTCCAGCGGCGGCACCCCGGCCCCCGCCTCGATGCCGAAGACCAGCGCGTAGAGCGCCAACTCCGCCTCCACGGCCCGGCGGATGGTGTCCGCGCGGCGGAAGCCGTGCCCCTCGCCGGGGAAGGCCAGATAGGCGTGCGGGACGCCGCGCCCGGCCACCGCGGCCAGCATCCGCTCGGCCTGGACCGGCGGGCAGATCACGTCGTCCAGGCCCTGGAGCAGCACGAAAGGCGCCCTGACCCGGTCGGCGCGGTTGACCGGCGAGCGGTCCAGGTAGCGCTCCGGCACCTTGTCGAGCGGGCCGATCAGGGACTCCAGGTAGTGGGACTCGAAGTCGTGGGTCTCGTCCCCCGCCCAGCCGGTGAGGTCGAGGATGGGGTAGCTGATGACGCCGCAGGCGAACCGCCCCTCGGCGGCCGGCGAGACCAGCGCGGCGGCCGTCGTCCAGCCGCCGGCGCTGCCGCCCCTGATGGCCAGCCGCCGCGGATCGGCGGCGCCCTCGTCGGCGAGCGCGGCCGCCACCGCGGCGCAGTCCTCGACGTCGACCACGCCCCAGCGCTCGCGGAGCCGGTTGCGGTAGGCGCGGCCGTAGCCGGTGGAGCCGCCGTAGTTCACCTCGGCGACGCCGATGCCGCGGGAGGTGAAGTAGGCGATCTCCAGGTCGAGCACCAGCGGGGCGCGGGAGGTCGGCCCGCCGTGTGCCCAGATGACGTACGGCGGGCGCTCGTCGGGCGGGCCCGTGACGTCCGGGTGGTGCGGCGGGTAGAGCTGGGCGTGGATCTCGCGACCGTCAGGGCCGGTGAGGACACGGGCCCTGGGACGCGGGTAGTAGGCGGGGTCGACGGCGTCGTGGTGGGGTTCGGCGATCACCCGGGTGTGCCCGCTCGCGGTGTCGAGGCAGACGATCTCGTGGTGCCGGTGCGGGGCGGCGGCGATGCCGGCGACCCGGGTGCCCCGCACGGCGAGTGCCGGCGACCACTCGGTCCAGGGCCCGGCCGCGTCGGCCAGTTCGCCGGTGGCCGGGTCGAGGATGCCGAGCCGTGCGGTGCCCCTGCCGTGGACGACGGCGACCGTGCCGTCGGCGAGCGGCGCGAACCAGCGGTGGCCGAGCTTCCACAGCGCGTCGCCGAACTCCTCCTCGCGCGGGCAGAGGTTGACGGCGTGTCCGGTGTCGGGGTCGACGCGGTGCGGGTTCCACCAGCCGGAGCGGTCGGTGACGGCCAGCAGGGCGCCGTCCGGCGCCCACTCGGCCTGGACGACGGACTCGTCGGGGCCGCCGGCGAGGGTGCGGGCGTCGGTCAGCAGGCCGTCGGCGGCGATCTCGGCGATCCGCAGCTCGGTGCCGTCCCACGGCATCCTCGGGTGGTCCCAGGCCAGCCAGACGGCGCGGCGGCCGTCCGGCGAGGGGCGGGGGCCGGTGACGAAGCGGTGGGTCGCCGCGGTCAGTTCGCGTACCCGGGAGCGGTCGTCGGCGGCGGACCCGTCGAGGGGCACGGCGACCGGCACCCGGCGCACGTCCCCTGGTCCCTCGCCGGTGAACTCCTCCAGCACGCACCACACCTCGTCGCCGTGCGGCACCGGGTCGGCCCAGCGCAGGCCGCCGCCGACCGCCGAGACCGGGGTGAGGGGGCGGGG
>NZ_SMKI01000395.1 GCF_004348415.1 Streptomyces hainanensis | reverse complement strand
CGCCCCAAGGGCCCCGCCAGCTACTTCCCGTCCATCGAGAAGAAGTACGGCCACCCCGTCGCCCACTGGTTCCACCTCATCCGCGCCTCCCCCCTCACCCGGCACACGGAACTGGTCGCCTGGCTGAAGACCGAGCACGGCCTCGGCCACGGCCACGCCAACGCGCTCGTCGTCCACACCCTCGCCGAGGCCCGCCGGGACACCACGACGCCGTAGCCGGCGCGTCGATTCCCCGGGGACCACCGCGCGGGCGTAACTCCGTGGCCACCGAGGCGTTTTCGGTGTGTGAGGCCGGATCGGCCGGGGAGCGTCGGCCGACCGGCTCCGCCATCGCGAGGAGGACGGTGCGCCATGAGGGACGCGTTCGCCCGGGAGCCGCGGTGGGACCCGCGGGCCTTCCCACCCGCCGACCGCGCGCCGCGGGCGGCGCAGACGGTGCGCATGCTCCTGGATCCCCAGGGCTACGCGCTCGGGCTGCGGCGGCGCCTCGGGCCCGTCTTCTCGGCCCGCGTGTACCCCTACCGGGCCGCGCTGGTGTGCGCGGCCGACGCCACGACCAACCGGGCCGTCCTCACCGACCACCGGCGCTTCGTCGGCGGCGAGGCGACCGCCCTCCTGGCGCCGGCGCTCGGTGCCGGATCGCTGATCTGCACGCCGCCGCCGCACCACCTGCCGCACCGCAGGCTGCTGTTACCCCCGTTCGCCGGCGCGCGGATGGCCGGCTGGGAGGGCCGGGTGCGGGAGCTGGTGCGCGCCGCGCTCCCCGACCTGCCCACCGGGCGGGCCGTGCCGGTGCGACCGTGGGCGCAGCGGCTGACGCTGGAGGTGGTGCTGCGGGTGATCTTCGGGCTCCGGGATCCGGCGCGGATCGCGGTCTTCCGGCGGACGCTCACCGCGTTCCTCGGCGCCGGCAACGTCGCCACCCTGTTCCTGCCGGGGCCGCTGCGGCGGGACGTCGGCCGGCTCTCGCCCGGCGGTCGCTTCGCGCGGCTGCGGGCGGGCGTCCGGGAACTGGTCCGCGACGAGATCGCGGCGCGCCGGCTGGCCCCCGACCGCGACGACCGCGACGACGTGCTGTCCCTGCTCCTGGCCGCCCAGGAGGCGGGGCCGGGCGACGCGCGGCTGCTCGACGAGCTGACCGGCCTGGTCCTGGCCGGCCACGAGACCACGGCGACCACCATCGCCTGGACCCTGCACCTGCTGGCCCACCACCCGGCCGAGCGGGACGACCTGGTGGCCGACCTCGACGCCGGCTCGGACCGGGTGCTCAGGGCGGTCGTCCGGGAGTCGGGGCGGCTGCACCCCGCCGTCTACAACGCCATGCGCACCGCGGCCCACGACACGGAACTCGGCGGGCACCCGGTACCCGGGCACGCCTTCGTCGCGGCGCTCTTCCCCGTCACCCACCTCGATCCCGAGCTGTGGCCCCGGCCGCACGCCTTCCGTCCCCAGCGCCACCTCAACCGGGACCGGGATCGGGATCGGGACCCCGAGCCCTACGCCCTGACGCCGTTCGGCGGCGGCCTGCGGCGCTGCATCGGGGTGCCGCTCGCCGAGTTGGAGATCGCGACCGCCCTCCGGGAGATCCTGGCCGTGGCGGTCCCCGAACCGGCGGGGCCGCCCGAGCGGGCACGGCTGGTCGCGGTGACCCTCGTCCCCGGCCGGGGCGGCCGCGTGACGCTGCGCCGACGCTCCCGCGCCCGCTCCAGCCCCTGACGGAGCGGGGCGCTCACGGGCGGTGGCCCGGCGCCCCACCGCCCGTCCCGAGCAGATGGCCCAGGGCCAACTCGGCGAGCAGCGCGGCCTGGTCGGGCAGCACCGAGTCGTCGAAGAGCGCCCTGGGGGAGTGGTTGGCCTCGACCGGCCGATCGGCGGCGTCCGGCGGCGCGGCGCCGAGGAAGCCGTAGCTGCCCGGGATCCGCTCCAGCACCAGCGAGAAGTCCTCGGACGCCGTGCGCGGGTTGGGCAGCGGCCGGTAGCGGTCGGCGCCGAACAGCCGGGTCGCGGTGGCGGCGTACCGGGCCGCGGCCGCCTCGTCGTTGACCGTCACCGGCAGCCCGGGGTCGTAGCCGATCTCCGCCGTCAGCCCGTGGCCGGCGGCGATGTGGTGGGCCAGGCGCGGCAGTTCGACCGCCAGCCGCTCGGCGGTCGGGGCGCTGAAGGCCCGCACCCCGGCGCGCAGCCCGGCCGTCTCGGGGATGACGTTGGGCGCGCTGCCCGCGGTCACCTGCCCGACCGTGACCACCACCGGGTCGAACACGTCGAAGCGGCGCGTCACGTAGGACTGGAGGGCGGTGATGATCTCCGCCGCCACCGGCACCGGGTCGAGCGCCTGGTACGGCCGCGACCCGTGCCCGCCCCGGCCGCGCACCGTCACGTCGAGCACCGAGTAGCCCGCCATCAGCGTGCCGGGGCGGGTGGTGAAGACGCCGTACGGCAGGTCCGCGCCCACGTGCACGCCGTACGCGGCCACCGGCGGCGCGCCCGCCGCGTCCAGCGCCCCCTCCTCGATCATCACGCGTGCGCCGCCGTGCCCCTCCTCGCCCGGCTGGAACATGAACAGCACCGCGCCCGACAGCTCCGCGCGCCGGGCCGCCAGCAGCCGGGCCGCGCCGACGAGCCCGGCCACGTGCAGGTCGTGGCCGCAGGCGTGCATCGCGCCGTTGGTCGCCGCGTACGGCAGCCCGGTCGCCTCCGCCACCGGCAGCGCGTCCATGTCGCCGCGCAGCAGCACCGTGGGACCGGGAGCGGCGCCGCGCAGCACCGCGACCACCGAGGTGGTCCCGGCGCCGGTGGTGATCTCCAGGCCGAGCCCCGCCAGGGCGGCCAGGATCCGCCGCTGGGTCCTCGGCAGGTCGAGCCCGACCTCCGGATCCGCGTGCAACTCCCGGCGCAGCGCCACCAGTTCGCCGCCGATCCTGGCCGCCTGCTCCCGGGTGGAAACGGTTGTACCGCCCATGCCCCAGTCCTTCCGTTCGCTCCGACCGCGCTCTTCGATATTCGTCCAACTGACGCGAACTCCTTGCTAATGTCCGGCACATGGCAAGCAGACTTCGGTCGATCGCGACCGAGAACGAGGAGATCGCCGAGCGAGGGAGCTACCGAACGATCCGGGGCACCCTCGTCGCGATCGACGAACCGCTGGCGGCGGCCGTGACCGGCACCGTCTCCTACCCACCGGACGCCAACGTCACCGGCGGCCGGCCAGGACCCTTCGCCGGCCGGCCCGAGGTCACCGGCGAGGGCAGCCTCGCGGCGGCCGGGCGCCTCACCGACGAGGGCGGCGACCACGTCGGCGTGCTGAACTTCGCCTCGGCCCGCAACCCGGGCGGCGGCTACACGCGCGGTGCCCGCGCCCAGGAGGAGGACCTGTGCCGCGGCGCCCTGCTCTACCGGTGCCTGCTGGCCGCCCCCGACTACTACGCCGCCCACCGCGCCTCCGACGACCTGCGCTACAGCCACCGCGTCATCTGGTCCCCCCGCGTCCCGGTGATCCGCGGTGACCGCGGCGAACTGCTCGACCGGCCGTACCCGGTGTCGTTCCTGACCTCGCCGGCGCCCAACGCCGGCCAGCTCGCCCGGCGTTGGCAGCACCGGCAGGCCGACGTCGCCGACGTGCTCGCCGAACGCGCCGAACGCGTGCTGGCCGTCGCCGCCCGGCACGGCGTGCGCGAGCTGGTGCTCGGCGCCTGGGGCTGCGGCGTCTTCGCCAACGACCCCGACGAGGTGGCCGCCGCCTTCGACCGGGCGCTCACCGGGCACGGCGCCGCGTTCTCCCGGGTGGTCTTCGCGGTCTGGCACCGCACCCCCGAGTCGGCCAACCGCGTCGCCTTCGAGAAGCGCTTCGGCACCCCGGGACCGGCCGCCTGACCGCCCGGCCCCCATGGCCCGGAGCCCAGGCGCCGCCTGGGCACCGTGCGCTACCCTGACGCTATGCGTGCCGTACGCCTTCTGCTTACGTGGCCGCGCTGACCAGGCAAGACGTCAGCGCGGCGGCCCCTCCTGAGCGAGGGGTTTCTTCATGACGTGGCGGAGACGACCGATGGGGTTCCGAAGACGATGAGCGAGACACACAGGTACGACGCCGCACTGGCAGCGGACATCGAGGCGCGCTGGCAGGACCACTGGGAGCGGCACGGCACGTACGAGACGCCCAACCCGACGGGCGACCTGGCCGACGACCCCGAGCAGGCGGCCAGGCCCAAGAAGTTCATCATGGACATGTTCCCGTACCCGTCGGGTGCGGGCCTGCACGTCGGCCACCCGCTGGGCTACATCGCGACCGACGTCTACGCCCGCTACCAGCGGATGACCGGCCACAACGTGCTGCACACCCTGGGCTTCGACGCCTTCGGCCTGCCCGCCGAGCAGTACGCCGTGCAGACCGGCACGCACCCCCGGGTCTCCACCGAGGCCAACATCGCCAACTACCGCGCCCAGCTGCGCCGTCTGGGCCTGGGGTACGACCAGCGGCGGTCGTTCGCCACCATCGACCCCGAGTACTACCGCTGGACGCAGTGGATCTTCCTGCGGATCTTCAACTCCTGGTACGACGACGAGGCCGGCCGCGCGCGGCCCATCGCCGAGCTGGTCGAGAGCTTCGCCGCCGGCGAGCGCCCCACCCCGGACGGCCGCCCCTGGGCCGAGCTGACCGACGCCGAGCGCGCCACCGTGCTGGACGGCCACCGGCTGGCCTACGCCGCCGACGCCCCCGTCAACTGGTGCCCGGGCCTGGGCACCGTGCTGGCCAACGAGGAGGTCACCGCGGACGGCCGCTCCGAGCGCGGCAACTTCCCGGTGTTCAAGTCCACCCTGCGCCAGTGGAACATGCGGATCACCGCCTACGCCGACCGGCTGGTCGACGACCTGGACACGGTCGACTGGCCCGAGGCGATCAAGCTGCAGCAGCGCAACTGGATCGGCCGCTCGCACGGCGCCCGCATCGCCTTCCCCGTCGGCGATGCCGGCGATGTCGTCACCGTCTTCACCACCCGCCAGGACACCCTGTTCGGCGCCACCTACATGGTGCTGGCCCCCGAGCACCACCTGGTCGACGCCGTGGTGCCGGACGCCTGGCCGGCCGGCACCAGGGACGCCTGGACCGGCGGCCACGCCACCCCGGCCGAGGCCGTCGCCGCCTACCGCAAGCAGGCCGGCACCAAGTCCGACGTCGAGCGGCAGGCCGAGGCCCGCGAGAAGACCGGCGTCTTCACCGGCGCCCACGCCGTCAACCCGGCCAACGGCGAGCGGATCCCCGTCTTCATCGCCGACTACGTGCTGGTCGGCTACGGCACCGGCGCCATCATGGCCGTCCCCGCCCACGACACCCGGGACTTCGCCTTCGCCCGAGCCTTCGAGCTGCCCGTGCGCTGCGTCGTCGAGCCCACCGACGGCCGCGACCCCGCCGACCCGGGCAGCTGGGACGACGCGTTCGCCTCCTACGACGGCCGGCTGGTCAACTCCGCCAGCTCCGCCCACTCCGCCGACTCCGCCCGCTCCGCCACCGAAGCGCTGTCGCTGGACGGGCTGACCGTCCCCGAGGCCAAGGCCCGGATGAACGAGTGGCTGACCGCCGCGGGGCTGGGCGAGGGCACCATCAACTACCGCCTGCGCGACTGGCTGTTCAGCCGCCAGCGGTACTGGGGCGAGCCCTTCCCGATCGTCTACGACGAGGACGGCATCGCGCACGCCCTGCCCGAGTCCATGCTGCCGTTGGAACTGCCCGAGGTCGACGACTACTCGCCCCGCACCTTCGACCCGGACGACGCCGACACCCGCCCCGAGCCGCCCCTGGCGCGCAACGACGAGTGGGTCCACACCACCCTGGACCTGGGCGACGGGCGCGGGCCGCGGAAGTTCCGCCGCGAGACCAACACCATGCCCAACTGGGCCGGCTCCTGCTGGTACCACCTGCGCTACCTGGACCCGCACAACGACCAGGCGCTGGTCGACCCGGAGCTGGAGCGCCACTGGATGGGCCCCCGCGACGGCCTGCCCACCGGCGGCGTCGACCTGTACGTCGGCGGCGCCGAGCACGCCGTACTGCACCTGCTGTACGCCCGCTTCTGGCACAAGGTGCTGTTCGACCTGGGCCAGGTGTCCTCGGCCGAGCCCTACCACAAGCTGTTCAACCAGGGCATGATCCAGGCCTACGTCTACCGCGACGAGCGTGGCTTCCCGGTCCCGGCCGCCGAGGTCGAGGAGCGCGACGGCGGCTTCTGGTACGGCGACGTCCGGGTCGGCCGCGAGCTGGGCAAGATCGGCAAGTCGCTGAAGAACGTCGTCTCGCCCGACGACATCTGCGCCACCTACGGCGCCGACACGCTGCGCCTGTACGAGATGGCCATGGGCCCGCTGGACGTCTCCCGCCCCTGGGAGACCCGCGCGGTCGTCGGCCAGTACCGGCTGCTGCAACGGCTGTGGCGGAACGTGCTGGACGAGGCGACCGGCGAGGTCTCCGTCGCCGCGGCCGAGCCGACCGAGGACACGCTGCGCGCCATGCACAAGGCCGTCGACGGCGTGCGGCAGGACCTGGAAGGGCTGCGCTTCAACACCGCCATCGCCAAGATCACCGAGCTGAACAACCACGTCACCAAGCTGCCCGAGGTCCCGCGGTCCGCCGCCGAGACCCTGGTCCTGCTGATCGCGCCGCTGGCCCCGCACATCGCCGAGGAACTGTGGCGCCGGCTGGGCCACGAGGACAGCGTGACGCGGGCCGACTACCCGGTAGCCGACCCGGCCTACCTGGTCGACGAGACGGTCACCTGCGTCGTCCAGATCAAGGGCAAGGTGCGGGCGCGGATCGAGGTCGAGCCGTCGATCGCCGACGCGGACCTGGAGGCCCGGGCGTTGGCCGAGCCGGCCGTCGTCGCGGCGCTGGGCGGGGCCGGGATCCGCAAGGTCATCGTCCGGGCGCCGAAGCTGGTCAACATCGTCCCGGCCTGATCGGGCGCCGGTGGCCCTACCCTGGGGAGCGGAGGTGTGCCGGAGATGGACATCCTGATCACTCTGCTGGCCGTGGCGTTCCTGGCCTTCCTGACGGTCGTCGGCCTGGCCGTGTGGGGCGTGCGCGCCGTGGGGCGAAGAGCGGCGCGGGCCCGCGCGGACATCCGCCGCACCTTCACCGACGCCGTGCTGAACGCGCGCGCCGCCCAGCCCGGCGCGGTCGGCGAGGCGGCGCGCACCCGCAAGGAACTGCGCGCCACCCTCGACAGCACCCGCGCCGCGCTGCGGGCCGACACCGAGTCGGACGCGGCGTTGGCGGAGGCGCGCGTGCTCTTCGACCAACTCACCGGGCACGCCCAGCAGTTGGACCGCGAGCTGGGCGCGCTGATCACCGGCGAGCCGGACCGAGGCCGCGTCGCGGCCCGGCTCCCCGACCTCCGCACCAGGGCCGAGCGGATCCGCCGCTCCGCCGATGCCCTGCGGTTCGCGGCCCAGGAGCGCGCCCACCGGCACGACGCGGAGGCGTTGGACGTCCTCCACGAACAGATCGACCTGGAGGCCGACGCCCTCCGCCACTGGGCCCCGGCCCCCGAACCAC
>NZ_SMKI01000394.1 GCF_004348415.1 Streptomyces hainanensis | reverse complement strand
CCCGAGCACCCTCCCGCCCCCGAGGCGCTGCGCGCCGCCGGCGCGCGCGTGCTGGCGCACGCCGGCGCCATCGTCCGTCGCCCCTACTGGGAGCGGCCGAGCACCGAGTGGCTGGTCAGGCGTTGGCCGGACCTCACCGCCTCGCTCGCCGCCACCTTCTTCTTCTGGCTGTCGCTGACGCCGTCCCTCGTCCCCCGCCCCTGGTACTACCAGGGCGCCATCGGCGGCATCACCGCCGCCATCGGCTACGGTCTCGGCGTTCTGGTCAGCTGGCTCTACCGGCTGCTGGTCTCCTGGCGGCCCGGCGAGCTCGTCAGGGCCCGCTGTTGGCTGGCCTACCTGGTGCTGCTCCCCCTCGCCATCGCCTTCATGCTCGGCCGCAGCGCGGACGGGCAACGCGAGCTGCGCCGGCTCCACGAGCTGCCGCCGACGCTCACCTGGCACTCGCTGATGATCGCGCTGATCTCGTTGGCCGTGCTGGCCCTGCTGCTGCTCGTGGCCCGCTCCATCCGGCTCGGCACCCGTCAGCTCACCCGGCTGCTCAACCGGGTCATGCCGTGGCCGGCCGCGGTCGCCCTCGGCCTGGTGCTGAGCACCACGATCGTGGTCGTGGGAATGCGGGACGTGGTGTGGGACCGCGGCATCCTGGAGGTCGCCGACCGGCTCGCGGCCGCCAAGGACGAGTCCACCGACCCGGGCGTGATGCGGCCGTACACGCCGACCCTGTCCGGCAGCCCGGACTCGCTGATCTCCTGGGAGGACCTGGGCAACAAGGGCCGCACCTTCACCGGCACCGCCCTGTCGGCCGGCGAGATCGCCGAGTTCAACGGCACCGAGGCGCTCGACCCGATCCGCGTCTACGTGGGCCGCAAGGCGTACGACGACTACGCGGACGGCGCCGAGCTCGCCGTCCGCGAGCTGGAGCGCACCGGCGCCTTCGACCGCGAGGTGCTGGCCATCACCGGCACCACCGGCACCGGCTGGGTCAACCCGACCACGGTCGAGGCGCTGGAGTACATGCACGGCGGCGACACCGCCGTCGTGGCCATGCAGTACTCCTACCTGCCGAGTTGGGCCTCCTTCATGGTGGACCGCGAGGAGGCCGGCCGGGCCACCGAGGAGCTGTTCGACGCGGTGCACGCGCGGTGGGAGCAGGAACCGGCGGACGAGCGGCCCAGGCTGCTGGTGTTCGGCGAGAGCCTCGCCGTCTCGGCCATCGAGTCGGGCTTCGACGACCTCGACGACCTGCTGGCCCGCACCGACGGCGCACTGCTGATCGGCCCGCCGGACTTCAGCCCGATCCACACCGAGCTGACCGAACGTCGCGACGCGGGCAGCCCGATCTGGCGGCCGGTCTACGACAACGGCCGGCACGTCAGGTTCGCCCAGTTCCCCGACCGCGACCTACGGCTCCCGCAGGGCGAGCCGTGGCTCGAGCCGCGCGTCGTCTACCTGCAGAACGCCTCGGACCCGGTGGTCTGGTGGACACCCGACCTGCTCTTCCGACGGCCCGAGTGGCTGAACCGCCCACTGGGCCCGGACGTGACCTCGTCGATCGACTGGTTCCCGTTCGTCACCTTCTGGCAGACCACGGTCGACATGGCCAACTCCTACGGGGCCCCCGCCCCGCACGGCCACCGCTACGGCTCCAACCCCGTCGACGCCTGGGCGGCCATCGCCCCACCGGACGACTGGACGGAGACCGACACGGAACGCCTCTCCTGGCTCCTGGAGGTCCGCCACCCACCGAAGCACGGCTGGGCCGGCTAGCCGAGCCGGCCTGCCGGCCTACCGGTCCGAAGGGGCGGGGGTCTGACGGGCCGTGCACGGCCCGGGCCCTCGTGGACCGGCCGGCCGGCACGGGTGTGTGGCAAAGGCGTGGGTGGCTGCGCCGAGCGGCCCCTGTGGAGTGGGGAACGCCGGCACCGCCGGACACCGTGGGGGGAGAGGAGCCGAACGCCCGGGCGGATCCGGGGCCGGCGGGACGGACGTCCCAAGCCGGGCCGCATGCCGGCGGGCCGAGCCGGCCCACCGGACGCGGCCCCGGGCCTGCCGGCAGGCCGGCAGGCCGGTAGGCCGACCCGGTGGGCCGACGTGGTCAGGACGGCGGCTGGTTGGGGGCGATTTCGGCGATGGTGGCGCCGCTGACCGCGGCCCCGCCGGCGCGGGCGTCGAGTTCGTCCTGGTAGGCGCGGAGGTAGCCGACCACCGTGTTGGTCACCGCGATCAGCGGGACCGCGACGATCGCGCCGGGGATACCGGCCAGCATCGAGCCGGCGGCCACGCCGAGCACCACGGCCAGCGCGTGCACCCGGACCATGCGGCCCAGGATGAACGGCTGGAGGATGTGGCCCTCGATCTGCTGCACCAGCAGCACCACGCCGAGCACGATCAACGCGTCCACCGCGTTGTTCGTCACCAGGGTGACCAGCACGGCCAGCGCGCCGGAGGCGACCGCGCCGACCAGCGGCACGAACGAGGAGAGGAAGACGATCACGCCGAGCGGCACGGCCAACGAGACGTCCAGCACGAAGAGGCCGATGCCGATGCCGACCGCGTCGATCAGCGCGACTATCACGGTGCCGCGCACATAGCCGGTCAGCGTGATCCAGGCGCGCGGCCCGGCGCCCGCCACGCCCTCGCGGGCGGCGCGCGGCACCAGGCGCAGGCACCACTGCCAGACGCCGGCGCCGTCGTAGAGCAGGAAGAGCACCACGAACAGGGCGATACCGGCGCCGGTGAAGAACTCCACCGCGTAGTTGACGCCCTCCAGACCGGCCGACGTCAGCTCGGAGCTGTGGTCGGCGATCCAGCCGTTGATGTTGTCGGTCCACTCGTTGATGTTGTCCTCGGTGATGTCGAACGGCAGCTCCAGCACCCAGTTCCGCAGCTGGTCGACGCCGTCCTGCACCTGCTCGACGAGGTCCTCCGAGTTCTCGATGACCTGCCAGACCACGAACCAGCCCACCAGGCCCATCGTCGCGAAGCCGCCGAGCGCCGTGATGGCGGTGGCCGCGCCCCGGCCGATGCCGAGCCGCTTGAGCCAGCCGACGAACGGCTGCAGCGCGGCGGTGATCAGCAGGCCGGCGGCGAACGCCATCACCAGCAGGCTGATCGAGCTGACCACCTGCAACAGGACCCAGACGACGCCGGCGAGCACCAGCAGTCGCCAGCCGGCCTCGGACGCCACCCGCACGCCCCACGGGATGGCCTCCGCGGGCTCGGGGCGCCGCGGCCGCGGCACCTCGGCCACGCCGCCGCCACCCGGCGGCCGCTCGCCGCCTCCGTGGCCGGCCGGTGCGGGCGGCAACGAGGGCTCGACCGGGGGCGCGCCGGCCAGCACGGCCCGGCGGGCCCTGGCCTCCAGCGGCTCGCGGCCGCCGTCGTCCGGCTCGGCCTCGGAGCGCGCGGCGGGCTTCGCGGCGCGCGCGGCCGTCACCTCCGCCTCGCCGCGCTCGCCGGCCTCCCGCTCCCGGCGCCCCTGCTCGCGCTCGGCGTCGCCGCGCAGTCGCGACACCCGCGATCCCACGCGCGACAAACCGGCCCCGAGCCGACCAAGTCTCGACATCCCGTGTCCCTCCGCCCCCTGCTTCATCTCACCGCAAACGCGACTCGACGTTACCCCGGACGGCGGGACAGCGGGATATCCGATGGGACTCAGTGCTGTCACAGCGAAGCCCCCGAGCCGACCTGGCTCGGGGGCTTCGCCTCAGCTACGCGATGAGGGACCGGTTCCCGTCAGTACCAGTTGTTGACGGTCCAGAAGTCCCAGGCGCCACACGGGCTGCCGTAGCGGTCCTCCATGTAGTTCAGGCCCCAGCGGATCTGGGTGGCGGGGTTGGTCTGCCAGTCGGCGCCCGCGGAGGCCATCTTCGTCCCGGGCAGCGCCTGCATCAGGCCGTACGCGCCCGAGGAGGGGTTGGTCGCGGTGTAGTCCCAGCCGCTCTCGTGGTCCACGATGTTCGAGAAGCACTGGAACTGGTCGGCGCCGACGATCTCGCGCGCCATCTGCTGGATCTCGGCGACGCTGTACGACGACTGGACGGAGTAGTCGGCCGACGCGCTCGCCGACTGGGCCTCGGCGGCCGCCTCCGCGGCCGCGGCCTCGGCGGCCTCGCGCTCCGCCTGCTCCTCGGCTTCCCGCTCCTCCTGGGCCCGGCGCTCGTTGGCGTCCTCGGCGGCCTGGATGCGCGCGGCTTCCTGGGCGGCGATTCGGGCGTCCGCGTCCGCGGCGACGGACTGGACCTCCGCCTGCTGCGTCAGCGACGTGGTGTGCAGCTGGGCATTCGTGCCAGCGGGTATCTCGGCGAGCAGCGTCGCATCAGCCGCGACGACCTCTACCCCGTCAGTGACGGCCCCCTGCTCGTCGCCCGACGCCACGCCGACGGCAGCGCCGACGGTGGTCACAGCGGTGGCGGACGCCACTGCGAATCCCCGGACCGAAATCCCGGTCACACGGTTTCCTTCCGACATCGCCCGCTCGTCACCTCACGGGCACAATCGTGCCCCTGACTCGGACCTCCCCCGATGCCGTGGCGGGAGGCGCTGGCCCGGACGGGACCCGGCGCGTTGCGTGCTGGGTTCCGCGTGGTGCTTCGGGCGGCATACGGCGGGCTGCTGTTCAGTTGTAAGTCGCAGTCCTTGCGGTGCCCTTGGGGGGCACGGTTGCCGTATGCGGGGCCTGACAGAGGCACACACTGCCGGAAGCGAGAGCCCGGAGGCAATTCGACCCCGTGTGGGAAAGCTCACACGGGGTCGGGGGTTGTCAAGTTGGCATAACCCGGGATTGACGGGCCGGCCTGCGGTTTCGCCGGACGCCGGACGCCCCGGCGGGTGGATAACCGCCGGGACGCCCGGTACGCGCCGTTGGGGCGACTAAATGCGCCCCTCCTCCAGCATTTCGGTCACCAGCGCGGCGATCGGGGACCGTTCGGAGCGGGTGAGGGTGACGTGGGCGAAGAGCGGATGGCCCTTCAGCTTCTCGACGACCGCGACCACCCCGTCGTAACGCCCCACGCGCAGGTTGTCGCGCTGCGCGACGTCGTGCGTCAACACGACCCGGGAGTCCTGCCCGATCCGGGACAGCACCGTCAGCAGCACGTTCCGCTCCAACGACTGGGCCTCGTCGACGATGACGAACGCGTCGTGCAGCGACCGGCCGCGGATGTGGGTGAGCGGCAGCACCTCCAGCATGCCGCGCGCCACCACCTCCTCGATGACCTCCCGGGTGGTGACCGCGGACAGGGTGTCGAAGACGGCCTGCGCCCAGGGGTTCATCTTCTCGGCCTCGGTGCCCGGCAGGTAGCCGAGGTCCTGGCCGCCGACCGCGTACAGCGGCCGGAAGACCATCACCTTGCTGTGCTGCCGCCGCTCCAGGACGGCCTCGAGGCCGGCGCACAGGGCGAGCGCCGACTTTCCGGTGCCGGCCCGGCCGCCCATCGAGACGATGCCGATCTCCGGGTCGAGCAGCAGGTCGAGCGCGATGCGCTGCTCGGCGCTGCGGCCGTGGATGCCGAACGCCTCCCGGTCGCCGCGGACCAGCCGGATCCGGCCGTCGGGGGCGACCCGGCCGAGCGCGCGGCCGCGCTCCGAGGAGATGACCAGGCCGGTGTGCACCGGCAGCGCGGCCGTCGCCTCGTCCTTGACGCTCTCGGTGGCGAACAGTTCGTCGACCGACTCCGCGCCGAGCGAGACCTCCACCATTCCCGTCCAGCCGTCGGCCTCGGTGATGGCGAGTTCGGCCCGGTACTCCTCGGCGGCGAGCCCGACCGAGGACGCCTTGATGCGCAGTGGCAGGTCCTTGGAGACGACCGTCACGTCGTGACCCTCGGCCTGCAGGTTGCGGGCCACCGCCAGGATGCGGGAGTCGTTGTCGGGCAGCCGGCCGCTTCCGGTGCGCATCGCCGGAGGCAGGACGGTGGGGTCGGAGTGGTTGAGCTCGACGCGGAGCGTGCCGCCGAGCTCGCCCATCGGCAGGGGCGTGTCGAGCCGCCCGTGCTTGACCCGGAGTTCGTCCAGCAGGCGCAGGACCTGCCTCGCGAAGTAACCGAGCTCTGGATGGTGGCGTTTGGCCTCGAGCTCGGTGATCACGACGACGGGCAACACCACCTCGTGTTCGTCGAAACGGGTGATGGCCGCCGGATCGGCGAGCAGGACACTGGTGTCGAGGACGTACATGCGCCGGTCGCTGGAACGCTTCTTGCTGCTGGCCACGTGTGGACGAACCCCCTCGGACGAGGTGTGGAATCAAGGCGCCGCCCAGGGCGCCGGGGGCTGAAGACCGGCCCCGGCCCGCGCGCGGGCCGGGATCCGGCCCCGGTCCCCACCTGACAAGGGGGTGACGTGCTGCGCAAACGGGCCTCCCGGCGGACCGCACTGACGCACGGTCCGCGAGGAATATGCCCGCCCCTTGCGCATCTCATGCGAAGAACGCCCTGGACGGCCGCCTCGTGACGGTGTGGTGATCGCCTATGACACCGAGGCTATGCGCCCGGAAATGGGGGTGTAAGTGCCGATGGTCCCTGGACGGATTCGCCAGCCATCGGAGTGAGCCGTGGCGAGGGGGTCAGACGCCGTACCGACGGTGCCTGGCCGCGTAGTCGCGCAGTGCGCGCAGGAAGTCGACCTTGCGGAAGGCCGGCCAGTACGCCTCGCAGAAGTAGTACTCCGAGTGGGCGCTCTGCCAGAGCATGAAGCCGGAGAGCCGCTGCTCGCCGCTGGTGCGGATGACCAGGTCGGGGTCGGGCTGGCCGCGGGTGTAGAGGTGGTCGGAGATGTCGCTGGTCCGCAGTGACTCGGCGACCTCCTCGAGGGACTGGCCGTCGGCGGCCCGCTTGGCGAGCAGCGATCGGACGGCGTCCGTGATCTCCTGCCGACCGCCGTAGCCGATGGCGACGTTGACCACTATCCCGGGGCGTCTGCCGGCCAGTTCCTCGGCCTCGCGCAGCACCTTCCTGGTGCGCTCGGGCAGGACGTCGAGCGCGCCGACGTGGTTGACGCGCCAGCGGCCGTCCTCGGCGAGGCCGCGGACGGCGCCCTCCACGATGGAGAGCAGCGGGGTCAGCTCCTCGGTCGGCCGGTTCAGGTTGTCCGTGGAGAGCAGCCAGAGCGTGACGACCTCGACGTCCGTCTCGGCACACCAGCCGAGCAGCTCCCTGATCTTGGCCGCCCCGGCCTCGTGCCCCTCCTTGGTGGTGTTGCCGGCCGCCTTCGCCCAGCGGCGGTTGCCGTCCAGGATGACGCCGATGTGCTTCGGCCCCTGGGCGGAGTCGAGATGGCCCTCGACCCGCCGCGCGTACAGCCGGACGGCGACGCGACGCAGGGTGTTCTTCATCGCGCTCTTGATCGCGCTCATGGTGTGTGTCAGCCCCTCCTTGCCCTCTCCCCGTGCCGGTGCACTCTAGCGCCGCCGCCCGACGGCACGAACCGGAAGCAGTGGATCCGGCCAGGCGAGGCCGTGAAGAAAGAGAGGAGAGGAAGGAGAGCGGAGAGAGGGGAGAGGCGCTCCGGCCACGGTGGCCCGGCCGAGGCGGCGTGGGCCTGGCG
>NZ_SMKI01000393.1 GCF_004348415.1 Streptomyces hainanensis | reverse complement strand
GCTGATGACGCCCATGCCCACCGGGTGGTCCTTCACCGACGCCGCGACCCTCCCCGTGCCCTACCTCACCGCCGTCGCTGCGGGCGCTGCGGGTGACGGTCGATCCGGTGGCGGTGACGTTGGCCGTCAGGTCCGTGCTGGTCAGCACGCGGCCGTAACCGTCGTAGGTGACACCGGACTCCAGGTAGCGGGCGGTGGAGCCGTCGTGTTCCTTGAGGGTGGCGGTGCGGGTGACGAGCCCGACGGTGGGCGCCTGGCCGTAGTCGCGGCCGTCGTAGGCGTAGCGGACGTCGGAGATGACGTCCTCGGCGCGGTTCGGAGTGGCGTCGCAGCCGACCGCCACGGCCTCCTCATGCGAGACGAGGGAAAGGATGTTGCTGTCGGCGTTGTCCACGTAGGTGGTGCGGTCGCACCGGTCGTCCGCCGTGGTCGAGGTGTCCCCGAGGTCGTGGACCTGTGTGGGGCGTCCCGCGTCATCGTCGTAGGAGGTGTCGACGCGGGTGCTGCGCCAGCGCGCGCCCGCTCCGTCGTCCAGCGAGGTCCAGGTCGAGGTGCGGGAGGTGCCGGAGAAGTTGGCGGTGATGTCTCCCCAGGAGCGTTCGTCGCGGGCGGTCTCGTGGGACCACGGGCGGGAGACGGACTTCTCCAGGATCCGGCCGTCGACGCCGTCGTAGGTGGCGGTGCGGTAGGCGAATCCCTGGTAGGCGGCGTGGTCGGTGATCGAGTCGCCCTCGCCCTGCGGGAGGGAGACGGTCACGGACTTGGTGCCGCCGCCGGGGTCGCGGCGGTCGCCGTGCATGCCGCGCAGGAAGTAGGTGTCCTCCTGGCTGATCATGCCGTCGTCGCCTTCGCCACCGGTCTGCACGCGGACGTGGCCGTAGCCGCGCCACTGGGACCAGGTCTTCTCGGAGGCGGGGGTGAGGCCGTTGTCGTCGTCGTAGTGCCAGGCCGCGTCGCCGAGGTACTGGTAGCGGGTCACCTGGGGCAGTGCCCCACCGGTGCGGTCGGTGGCGCTGACGGAGGTGACGACGTACTTGTTGAACCACTCCTGGTCCGGGTCCTCGTTGACGCCGCCGCCGATGAACTGCGGGAAGCAGCGGGTGGTGTTGGACTGCGGGGTGGGGAGCGCGTCGAAGGAGCAGCCCGGATCCGAGTAGTCGACGTCGATCTGACCGCCGACGTCGTCGGTGATGGTGGCTACGCGTTCCTTGATGAACGGGGCGTAGCCGTCACCGATGCGGTCGAGGCGGTTGGGGAGTTGGGCGTAGGTGAAGCTGGTGCGCGGGAGGGTGACGTTGGGTGCGGAGGTCGGGCCTGTGTGGCCGGTCCGCTGGATACTCTCCAGCAGCAGTTGGTAGTCGATGTCGGCCTGTCCCCACCGGTGGGTGAGGGACCAGGAGTCCACGTTGCGGACGGTGCCGTTCTCCCGAACGCTGGTGCTGATGCCGGTGAGGCGGTTACGGGTCCAGAAGGAGGGACTGGAACGGCCGTCGTCGCACCGGGAGCCCGAGGCGCAGTTGAGGTCCCACGGAGTGTCGTACCAGTAGGGCTCGTTGGCGTCGATGGCCGAGGCGTCGCAGTTGACGCCGGACTGTGGGAGACACCGGGTGCCGCTGGTGAAGTCGACGGTGGCCAGGGGCTGTTGGTTGTAGATGTTGCCCGTGTCGCGGAGGCCGTAGTCGATGCGGTCGATGGTGCCGCCGCGGATGTAGCGGGATCCGGCGGCGGGGTCGAGGAGTCGACCG
Organism: Streptomyces hainanensis; assembly: GCF_004348415.1. GTDB lineage: Bacteria > Actinomycetota > Actinomycetes > Streptomycetales > Streptomycetaceae > Streptomyces > Streptomyces hainanensis. The sequence goes on along the minus strand of NZ_SMKI01000393.1, from coordinate 5,817 downwards.
TAGTAGTTGGCCTCGGTGTCGTAGTAGTAGGCCATGGTGTTGCCCAGCGGGTCCACGACGTAGTCGAGGTTCCAGCGCCAGCCCTGGTTGCACCAGGAGGCGGCCAGGGTCGCGGCGTGGCACTCCTCGCCAGCGTCGTTGCCGTAGACGGGCACGGTCCAGACGGAGTCGGTGGTCTCGTTGCCGCTGGCCCAGCCGGGGAGGCGGTGGTAGCCGAAGTAGTAGCGGGTGCCGTCCGGGGAGGTGAGCTCCCAGTACTCGTTGTCGTTGTCGCCGTTGGCCCGGGCGCTGGAGTTCAGGCGGCGGACGCGGGTGCCGTCATCGTTCTGGAGCTTCCACTCACCGTCGCCGACCGGGACGAGCTCTCCGCCCTTGCCGTTGAAGGAGAGGTAGGCGTTGTCGTACTCCCAGCACAGGTCACCGACCTTCTGGCCGTTGGCGTTCTCGACGTCTTCCTCGGCGCAGGACTGGTAGCGGCGCTCGATGTAGCCGGGCCAGAGGTCGAAGCCGTCGCCGATCCAGGACGCCTGGTTGTTGGTGTTGCCGGTACGGCCGTCGATGGAGCCGGAGGAGTAGGAGATCCCGAGGCCGGGGACGAGGCCGCCGGGGACGTCGGGGACGCCGATCGGGTAGGACCAGCTGAAGTCGCCGGTGTTGAGGCCGACGTTCCAGGTGGAGGAGGGGGAGAGCGAGGTGGCGCCGTAGTCGCTGCCCATGCTCGCGTCGTCGGCCGCCGCGGCGAGGACGAGGGGCTGTGTGGCGTCGAGTGCGACGGCCTGCGCGGTGAGGGTCTGTTGTTCGGTGTCGTTGACGGTGTCGAGCGGTGCCCGTTCGCGGCACTCTGGCTCGTCGGGCGTCTCCAGAGCGCAGGTGGGGAGTTGGTGGAGGGTGAGCCGTGAGCCGTAGCCGCCGCCGTATGCCTGGGCGAAGGATCCGTAGCCGAGTTGGACGTCCACCGACTGGTCGGCCGCACGCGCCCCTGCGACCGTGGTCTGCTGGGCCACGGTGAACAGGACGCCGTCGACGCCCGCGGCCTCGGTGGCTTCCCGGTCGAGGACGGTCACCTCGGCGGTGACGTCCTGTCGACGGAGGAGCGGCGCGGGGCCGGACTCGGCCTGGAGCCAGATCGGCAGGTCACCGGCCCGGGTGGCGAGGGCATTGGCGGCGCCACCGGTGGACAGGCGCACGTCGACGGGACCCGGCTCCGGCCAGGTCGCGCGGGGTGCCTCCTCGGGGACCCGAGGCGCGTCGTCCGTCGGCCGTTCGAGGACCGGAATCCCGTCGCTGCCGTCGATCGGCTCCGCGGTCACGGTCTGGTCGTCGCTGTCCGCGGCTGCCGAGGGGAACGAGACGGCCTGGAAGAGGCTGCCGACCATGAGGGCGGCCAGGCCAAGTCCGAGGCGTCGGCGCCACGCACGTGCTCCACGTCGTTGGCGTATCCCGTTCATCGCGTGTCTCAGTCCCTTACTCGCGTCGGTGGTGCCGGTCGGGTTCGGACGGGTCGGGTCGGGGAGGCGGTTCGTCGGGCTGTCAGTCACGGTTGGGCAGCTCGGTCGGAACGCCGGAGAGTGGCAGTGCCAGGGCGGCCACCTGCTCGGGGTTCAGGGCGCCCTCGAAGAACCACAGGTCGTCCATCGCTCCGGGCCAGTACTCGTGCCAGGTGCTGCCGGTTCTGGCCCGCCCGACCTGGAGTGACTGGGTCGCGCGGTGTGTCACGACGTTGTCGGCCCAGGACACCGAGCCGCAGGTGTCGCTGTTCTCGTCCGGGCAGGCGACTTCCTGGAGCAGACCGTTGACATACAGCCGGACCTGGCGGCGGAAGCCGTCGTAGACCAGGGCCAGGTGGTTCCAGTCGCGCACGTCCAGGAACTGGCTGTTCCCGGCTCGGACCACCGTCGCTCCCGTCGTGTCGGTGTCGGGGAGGACGATCTGGTACTGGCCCCAGCCCTCGATCTCCGCGTCCGGCTGGAAGCGCACCGTGAAGGCGCTGTTGTTCGTGCCGGGTGCGCTCAGGACGGTGGCGCCGCCGGTCGGGGCGGCAGCGGCCTGCGCCCAGGTGGTGAGGGAGAAGCTGCGGGAGGAGTCGACCGGAAGCCTGCTGGTGGTGGCGTAGTCGTCGACGCCGTCCAGGGTGAGGGAGTTGGCATCGATCCATCCGGGCGTGATGGACGCGCCACCCCCAAGGGTGAGCGGGTTGGCCGCGGTGGAGGAGTCCGGCGTGGTTCCGGCGGTCGTGGTCTCGAACTGCCAGCGGGCGGCGACGCGGGGGCTCTGGACGAAGAGTTGGCGCACCTCCTCGGCCGAGGCGACGCGGTCGAGGACGCGTACGTCGTCGATCTGGCCGGAGAACGGGACGATGACGCCCTGCTCGTGGTGGTCGGCGGCGCCGATGGTGAAGCGGCCCGAGGCGTTCCAGCGGGCGGTGAAGGGCGCGGATCCGGCGAGTTCGCCGTTGACGTAGATGCGGAGTTGTCCGGCGTCGAGGTCGTGGACGCCGACGACGTGGGTCCAGGCGCCGAGGTTGGCGGCCGCGCAGTTGGGGGTGGTGGCGGTGCAGGGTGACTGGCTGGCCTGGACGAGGGTGCCGGTGCCGTCGCCCGCGGTCCAGCGGCGCATGGTCCAGCCGCGGCCGTCCGGTGCGTGGACCAGGGCGAAGCCCCAGTCGACGTCCGCGGTCTGGGCGGCGACGACCATGGTCTGGTTGGGTTTGTTGCTCGGCAGCCTGACCCAGGCGGCGACGGCGAACGACTGGTAGGTGTCGAGCACCGGTTGGCCGGTCGCGGCGATGCCGTTGGTGGTGCCGTTGAAGCTGGCGGCCCGGCCGCGCACGCCCTCGGCGCCGAACGTCACGCCGCTGCCGGCGGTCGCCGGGACCACCTGGCCGTTGCCGGCGACGCTGGTGGCGTCGGCCGACTCGTCGAACGACCAGACCGCCAGGGCCGGGCGGCTGCCGGAGGTGATGGGGTTCTGGTCGGCGATCGTGCTGATCTGGGACTGGCTCAACCCGTAGTCGTAGAACTGGACCTCGTCGAGGTCGCCGTCGAAGAACTGGCTGGCGGCGCTGCCCGCGAGGCGGGCGCCGATGGCGGTGGAGCCGCGGGCCTCCCAGCCGGTGAAGCTGAGCGAGGTCGAGCCGATCTGCTGGCCGTCGACGAAGAGCAGCATCTCCCTGGTGGGGAATCGGACGACACCGGCGACGTGCGTCCAACGGCCCAGTGACGCGGCGGTGTTCTGGCGGACACGGGTGACGGAGGCGTTGGCGGCGTCGGAGTTGGACAGGTTGAAGGACCAGCCGCCGGTGCCGGGGTCGACGGAGAGGCGGAAGGCGTCGGTGCTGTTGGCGGCCTGGGAGGCCGCGGTGCCGGTGGCGGTGACCCCGGACTCGGGGAGTCGGGCCCACAGCGAGACCGTGAAGCTCTTGGAGGTGTCGAGCACCGGGGGGACGGTGCGGGCGTGGCCGTCGGTGCCGCCGAGGTGGAGGCCGGTGCCGCTCATGCCCTCGCCGCCGGCCGTGGCGTCGCCGGTGAGGGCGGCGGGCCAGGGTTCGCCGTCGCCCAGGGCGGCGGTGGCGCCGGCCTGCTCGTCCAGGCCCCAGACGGTGCGTTCCGGGGTGCCGGCGCGGACGCGGAAGATGTAGGTGCGTTCCGTGGAGGCGTTGTTGGCGGGGTCGAACGCCCGGACGTACAGGATGTTGTCGCCCGGCTGGTCGGGGAGCAGTCGGACGGTGCGGGCGGCGCCCCCCGAGGTGGCGACGTCCGTGTACGCCGTCGACTGGTTGCCGGTGGCGAACCGGTACTGGTAGCGGTTCACGTCCGTGGCGGAGGAACGGAACGTGAAGTTGCCGTACTTGCCGACGCCGTCGCGCCAGGGGTCCTCGGGGTCGGCCGGGTTGGACGCCGGGTACTCGGGCGAGGTGACGGTGGGCGAGGCCGGACGGCTGGTGTCGTAGATGAAGTGGCAGAGCTCCGGGCTGCCGTTGGACGACCAGGGCGAGTAGTGGGCGCCGTCGTGGGTGCGGGCTTCCCATCCCACGTGGCGGTTGCTGGGCAGGTTGCTCGGCAGGCTGATCGAGAAGGTCGAACCGGACGCCTTGTAGGTGGTCAGGCCGGGGTTCCAGCGGACGATGTTGCCCTGGCCGTCGCCGGTGTCCCACCAGGCGCGGAACTGCACGGCGACGCGGTCGCCGTCGGGGTCGGTGACGTTGGTGGCGTAGACCTGGCCCCGGGTGTTGGTGTAGGCGGGGTTCGACGTCGGCTTGCACGCGCCGCCGTACTCCATGGAGAGCTGGGAGGTGCCGATCTGCGGCGGCGGGCGGTTGTACTGGACGCGGAGGTAGGCGGCGTCGGAGAACCGCTTCCAGGTGTACGGGTCGCCCTCGCTGGTGGCGCGCATGCCGATGGTGAGTTGGGAGCCGTTGTTGTCGGCCGTCTCCTGGACGGCGGAGCGGACGTCGAACTCGGCGTCGCGGGCGCCGCAGCCCTCGTAGCCCCAGGCGAAGGCGCGGGAGTCGAGCTTCTCGATCCAGAAGCCGGAGGCTTCCTGGGTGTTCCAGGTGGTGCCGGAGTTGATGCCCCTGGTGCGCCAGACCTGGACGTCGCGGACCTCGCAGGAGGCGGACCAGACGTTGCGGGTCACGAACTCGGCGGAGACGATCTCGGTGCCGGCGTAGCGGGACGTCGGGAACTGGAAGAAGAGCCGCTTGAGGTCCTGGGGCTGGCAGTAGGTCCAGCCGCAGTAGCCCATGCCGGCGTCGTTCTCGCCGTTGAACTTCCACTGCGGGGAGTTGGACCAGTAGCGGGAGGCCATGGTCCAGGACGTGGCGCGCGGGGTGTACCACTGGGGGTCGATGTAGACCGGGTACCGCGTGTCGGCGCCGCGCAGGATCTCGGGGTCGGGGGTGAGGGCGAGTGCGGTGTCGGTGACCTCGACGCCGACGCGGCCCTGGCGGCCCGAGTCGCCGGCGGCGGGTTCGACGGTGTCAGAGGTGGCCACGCGGGCGGCGGGTTCGGACGAGGCGTCGCCGGTGCTGGAGTCCCACATCAGGGGAGCGGGGGCCTCGAAGACGGCGGTGCCGGCGCCCTCGTCGAGGGCGGCGACGCCGCCGTCGGCGGTGACCTCGACGTCCATGCCCTGGGCGTCGAGGCCGAGGACGAGCTCGGAGAGGGCCTCGCTGTGCGCGGCCTCCTCGGTGTTGACGACGAGGAGCTGCGTGAAGCCCTCGGGCGCGGCGCCCATGCGGAGGTCGACATCGGGGAGGACGTCGTGGTAGACGGCGTCGGTGCCGTCGAGTCGGGGCTCGGGGAGGTCGCCTGGCCAGTGGAGTTCGAGGACGCGGCCGGCGCGGGACATCCGGACGAGCGGGTCGTCGGCGCCGCCGCCGGAGAAGGCCAGGTCGACGGTGGCCACGGTGGGGGCGACCATGCCGTCGTCGGTGGTGGTCAGGTCGGTGTCGATCGTCCGCCACTCGCCGTCGACGCGGGCCCGGACGGGCCGCAGGTACTCGCGGGCCTCCAGGGAGCCGTCGGGCTGCGCGAAGACGTCGCTCGACTCGCCGCGCGCCGAGAGGACCTCGACGGGTTCGCCGGTGCGACGGGCCTCGGCGAGCGCCTCGTCCTCGGAGGCGGCGCCGGTCTCGGAGGCGGCGCCGGTCTCGGTCGCGGGGTCGGTCTCCGATGTCGCGGCGGGTTCGCCGGCGCGGGACGCCGGTTGTTCCGCCATGGCCGGTCCGGTCGTTCCCGTCAGCAGGCCGGCCGTGATCGCCAGGCCCACCGCGCAGGACACAGCGGCGCGCATCCCCACCCCAACCCTCTCCACAAG
>NZ_SMKI01000392.1 GCF_004348415.1 Streptomyces hainanensis | reverse complement strand
TCGGCGTCCACCCTGGCCAGCTCGGCGGCCACCCGGTCCGCCGGCGTGGCGCGGACGGCTGCCAGCTGCGCCTCGGCGGTGGTCTCCGGGCCCTCGGGCGGCGGGGCCAGGAAGTCGGTGAGGTAGCCGAGCCGCGTCCGGTGGTAGAGGACCGTGCGCCCCGAACGGCGGGTGGCGAGCAGCCCCAGGTCGCGCAGCGCCGTCAGGTGCTCGGACACCGTGCCCGGGGAGAGACCGAGTCGGCGGGCCAGGGCCGTGGTGGACGCGGGCTCGCCGAGCGCCAGCAGCAGCCGCGCCCTGGCGCGACCCACGACGGCCGCCAGTCGGTCCCCGTCGGCCGGCGCCTCGCCGGCCGTGACCGGCCAGAGCTCGCCGACGCCGCGCGCCGGGTAGAGCAGCGCCGGCTGCCAGGGCGGCGTCATGATCACCCCGATCCGCGGCCACGCGAAGGCACTCGGCACCAGCAGCAGGCCGCGGTCGTCGAGCGACACCCGCGCCCGGGTCGTGCTCCTGACCGCCAGCGTGTCGCCGACCAGCCGAACCCGTTCGTGCAGGTCGGCCACGGCCGCCGCCAGGCCGCCCCGCGCCGACTGGTGCGCCCGGAACGTGATGTCGGCGGCCAACGTGTCGCGCACCCCCGGCCAGTGCGGGGCGACCAGCCGCTCCCAGGCCGCCTCCATCTGGTCGGCCAGCAGGTCGCGGGCCGCCCCCGGGTCGGCCGGCAGGCCGCTCAGGTCGGCGTCCACCCTGGCCAGCTCGGCGGCCACCCGGTCCGCCGGCGTGGCGCGGACGGCTGCCAGCTGCGCCTCGGCGGTGGTCTCCGGGCCCTCGGGCGGCGGGGCCAGGAAGTCGGTGAGGTAGCTGGCGGCGCCCAGCACCCGGCCGAGTTCGGCGATCGGCAGCTCGCGCGCCACCGCGGCCGCCTCGGCGAGCCAGCCCCGGTAGACGGGGTGGTGGCGCAGGCCGAGGGCCACCTGGACCGCCGACATCGTCTCGTCCAGCGGGGAGACGGCGAACCGCACCCTGCCCCAGCCGGGAGACGCCCCCGTGGCGGCGGTGCTCAGCTCCAGCTCGATCACGGCGACGCCTCCCCCCTCGCGGATCGTTGGATTCGGCAGTGGCCGAATCAGTGTCGCACCGGGTGCCCCACGCCGGAGGCTGCCCTCCATGACGACCGCCACCGCTCCCCGTCCCCTGCTCCGCGACATCGGCTACTGGCACTGGTCGGCCGGCGTCCAGTCCGGGCGGCTCGCCACCGCCATGGCGCCGCTCGCCTTCACCACCCTGACCCTGGCCACCACCGGTTCGTACCGGCTCGGCGCGGTGATGATGGCCGTCTTCGTGGTGGCCCAGACGGCGGGCGCCGTCCCCTCGGGCCGGCTCCTCGACCGGGTGGGCGCGGCCCGCGGCGTGGTGGCGCTGGCCGGCTGCGCCGCCCTCGGCCTCACCGTCCTGGCCGGCGCCGCGGCCGCCGGCGCCCCGCCGGCCGTGCTGCTGGCGCTGGTCGCCGTGCCGGGCGCCATCGCCGGCGGCCTCTCCGGCGGCTTCCGCTCCCTGCTCGCCCGCACCGTCGACGACGCCACCCTGCCCAGGGCCGTCGCCGTCGACGGCATGCTGGTGGACGCGGTGCTGATCGCCGGCCCGCTGCTGGTCGCCGCCCTCGCCACGCTCGACGAGCTCGCCCCCGTCCTCGCGATGGCCGCCGCCTGCGCCGGCTCCGCCGCCCTGATGGCCGCGCTGCCGCGCCGCGCCCCCGTCGTCACCGCCACCGCCGAGGCGGCGGCGCCCACCGACGTGCCGCTGCCGCTGCGCGCCGCCGTCCGCTGGTTCGGCTGCCAGTTCGCCGTCGGCCACGTGCTCTCCACGGTCGAGGTGGCGCCGCTCGCCTACGCCCAGCGGCTGGGCGCCGGCGGGACGGGCGCGGCCGTCGTGATCGCCGTGCTGTGCGGCGCCAGCATCGTCGGCGGCGCGCTGTTCGCCTGGCGCGGCCGGCCGACGCCCGCCGCCGCCCCCGCCTTCCTGGCCTGCTTCGTCGCCGGCTCCCTGCTGCTGGCCCGCCCTCTCGGCTGGGCCGGGCTGCTGGCCGCGGTGGCGCTGGTCGGCGTCGTCACCGGGCCGCTGCTCACCGTGGTCTCGGTGCGGCTCCAGGAGCTGCTGCCGGCCGGGCGGCGGGCCGAGGGCTTCGCCATCGGCTTCGTCGTCCAGGGCACCGGCTTCGGCCTCGGCTCGCTCGCGGTCGGCGTGCTGCCGCTCACCGCCGCCCCGCTGATCGCCGCGGCCACCGCGGCCGGGGTGCTCGCGCTCCAGCTCAGGACCGGCCGGGCCGGGAGCCGGGCGGCAGCCCGGCGTCCCGGGCCAGCAGCGCCGCCTGCACCCGGTTGCTGACGCCGAGGCCGATCAGGATCCTGCTGACGTGCGCCTTGACCGTGCTCTCCCGCATCCCGAGCCCGACCGCGATGTCCGCGTTGGTCGCGCCGTCCGCCAGCAGTGACAGCACCTCGCGCTCGCGCGGGGTGAGCCGCTCGATCCGCGCCTGCGCCGCCGTCGCCTGCGGGCGGGCCGTGTGGTGGTAGCGGTCGATCAGCCGCCGCGCGGCGGTCGGGTGCAGCATCGCCGAGCCGGCCGCCACCAGGTGCACGGCCCGCAGGATGTCCGCCGGGTCGCTGTCCTTCAGCAGGAAGCCGTCGGCGCCGGCGGCCAGCGCGTTGTAGACGTACTCGTCCAGGTCGAACGTGGTCAGCGTGATCACCCGCGGCGGGTGCGGCAGGGCACGCAGCCTCGCCGTGGCCGCGATGCCGTCCATCCGCGGCATCCGCACGTCCACCAGCGCCACGTCCACGCGGTGCGCGGTGGCCTGCTCCACGGCCTGCAGCCCGTCGGCCGCCTGGGCCACCAGCGTGACGCCCGGATCGGCGTCCAACAGGTCGGCGAGGCCGAGCCGGACGAGCGCGTCGTCGTCGACGATCATCGTGCGGATCACGAGCGGGCCCCGTTCTGGTCGCGCCTGGCCTCCACCGCGGCCGCCCGGCCGCCGGTCATCCGGTACTCCGCCGACCTGCCGTGGGTGCCGTGGGTGCCCTGGGGGCACCTCCCGGCGTTGGCCGGGGGAGGGTGCTGCTCGGCGGCCGGCTGCACCGGGATGTGCGCGGCGACCCGCCAGGCCCCGCCGCCGGTCGGCCCCGCGTCCAGCGCGCCGCCCAGCGCCCGCACCCGCTCCCGCAGCCCCACCAGGCCGTAGCCGGAGTGCACGGCCGGCGCCGCCGCGCCGCCCGCCGGCGCGCTGTTGGTGACCTCGGCCCTGGTGGCCGCGGTGTCGTACCGCACCCGCACCCGCACGGGGGCCCGCGGCGCGTGCTTCCGCGCGTTGGTCACCGCCTCCTGGACCAGCCGGTAGACGGCGAGCCGGTGCGCGGCCGGCGCCTCCTCGGCGGGTCCGTCGATCTGCGCCTCGATCTCCTGCCCGGCCTCCCTGGCCTCGTCGATCAGCTCGCCCACCTCCCGCAGTGCCGGGGCCAGCGAGCCCGGCCGGTCGTCGTCCCTGGTGCGCAGCGCGCCGAGCACGTCCCGCAGGTCGCCGAGGGCGTCCGTCGACGCGGCGCGCAGCAGCCGGATCCGGTCGGCCACCGGCGGCGGCAGCTGCTCGGTGCGGGTGGCCAGCACCCCGCTGTGCAGGGCGATCAGGCTCAGCCGGTGGGCCAGCACGTCGTGCATCTCGGCGGCGATCGCCGTGCGCTCGGAGATCCGTGCCGCGCTCTCCCGCAACTCCCGCTCCCTGTGCAGGTGTTCGACCTGGCTGGCCAGCGCGTCGGCCAGCCGGCGGCTGCTGCCGGCCCACAGCCCGAGCGCCAGCGCCACGCAGAACAGCGCGCAGGGCCCGTACGCCCGGGGCGTCCACAGGCTGAGCGCGGGCTGCACCAGCGCGTTGACGACGAGGGCCACGCCGCCGGCGCCGACCGCCTGCCGGATCCGGCCGTGCGCGGCCAGGTGGAACGTCAGCAGCAGCAGCGGCAGCATCGTGCCCCAGCCGCCGGCGGCGATCACGGCCACCGCGGTGACCGGCACCGGCCAGCGGTGCCGCAGCGGCAACACCGTCGATGTGACGAACGACACGGTCATCGACCCGAAGGCGGCGCTCCCGCCGCCGGCCGCGACGCTGGCGTCCGACACGGAGACCGTGGCGACGACGGCCACCACCATGGCCTCGACCCACCACGGCCACTCGGACGCTCGCCTCATCCCCACCCGCCGATGGTAGGCGCTGGCGCCCGGCCGGCACCCCCTACTTTCGTAGGGGTCAGGGGTCGCACTTCGACCGATCCGCACGCGGGTCGCACTTCCTAGCGTCGACCCCATGGCGACCTCCCCCTCCCCCAACGGCGGCACCACCCTGTTCCTCGCGGAGGCACTGCGTGGCTTCCGCACCACCGGGGCGATAGCCCCGAGCGGCCGCCGGCTGGCGGCCGCGCTGGCGGCGCCGCTCCGGGAGCGCGGCCCGGGCGCGTGGAACGTCCTGGAGGTCGGGGCGGGCACCGGGCCAGTCACCCGGGAGCTGATGCCGTTACTCGGCGCCGGCAGTAGGCTTGACGTCGTGGAGGCGAACGCCCGATTCGTCGCGAGGCTGCGGGAGTTGACGGCCGGGGAGGCCGACCGGGTTCAGGTGCACCACACGCTGGTGGAGCAACTCGACACGGGCCGCAGCTACGACGTGATCGTCTCGGGTCTGCCGTTCACCAACTTCCGGCCCGAACAGGTGGACGCCATCATGAGCCGTTACCTGGAACTCCTGCACCCCGGCGGTGCGCTGACCTACTTCGCCTACACCGGCACGCGCACGTTGCGCGCCGCCGTCTCCTCCCGCGCCGAGAGCGCCAGGCACCGCGCCGTGGAGCAGGTGCTGGCCGGCTACCAGGACCGGCACGCCGCCCGGTTCACCACCGTCTTCGCCAACCTGCCGCCGGCGCGCGTCTGGCGGCTCGACTCGCCCCCGGCGGACGGGTGAACAGCCTCGCCGACCTGCTCGGCGACGTGCCTCCGTTACCGGCCTACGCGCTGCTCGCGGCGATCGTGTTCGCCGAGTCGGTGCTGCTGATCGGCGCGTTCGTGCCGACGCTCACCACCATGCTGACCGCCGGCGCGCTGTCCCGCGCCGACACCCTGAACCTGTTCGTCGTCATCCTGGTCGCGGTGTGCGCGGTGGTCTGCGGCGACGCGCTCGGCCACCGCACCGGGCGCTCGCTCGGCGACCGCCTCTACACCGGCCGGGTGGGCCGCCGCATCCCCGAGCCGGCCTGGCGCCACGCCCGACGCCTCACCGAACGCCGTGGCGCGCAGGCCGTGTTCATCTGCCGGTTCATCCCGATCGCCCGTACCGTCTCGCCCTACCTGGTGGGGGCCGGCGGGCTGCCGTACCGCCGGATGGCGCCCTACAGCGTGCTGGCCGCCGTGTTCTGGGCCTCGGGCGAGGCGGTCGCCGGCTATCTGGCGGCCGAGTCCCTGGACCGGGTGATCTCGTGGGGCACCCGCGGCTTCGTCGTGCTCACGTCGCTGGCCGCGCTGCTGGTGGCCGTCGTCGGGCTGCGCCGCTGGCACCGCTGGCGCTCGGGCCCCGACCACGAGGCCGTCTCCTCCGGCTGACCGGTGGCCGGCGTCGGCGTCGGCGCCGTGCACCGGCGTCAGTCGAAGATCCGCGGCCCGCGGAGCGTCGCGTCGGCGCCGCTGTCCGAGAAGATCACCTGTCCCGTGGTGTGGCGGTTCTCCTCACTCGTCAACCAGGCGAGCAGGTAGGCGACGTTGATCGGCTCGGCCGGACCGTTCAGCGGCACGGGCGCGCCCCTGAACAGGGCCTCGCGGCTCTCCGGCGAGGCCATGAGCTCGGCCGTCATCGGCGTGCGGATGACGCCGGGACCGACGGCGTTCAGCGGGATGCCGGCGCCGGCCCACTCCGGCGTCACGGACCGCTCCCGCACCCACTCGGCGATCGCGCGCTTGGTGGTGGAGTAGATCAACCCGCCCTCGCCGCCCTCGACCAGGGCGTCGGACACCTCGATGGCGCGCGCCTCGTCCTCGGCGCGGAGCGCCGCGAGCAGCTCCGGTGAGACGGGCGTCAGCGCGGCCAGCGAGGACACCGCGACCGCCCGCGGCGCGGCCGAGCCGGTCAGCAGCTCGCGCAGCTCCCGCAGCGTGGCGACGGCGCCGAAGAAGTTGACCCGCACCGTGATCGTCTGCGGCACGGCCACGCCGGCGACGGCGTGCACCGCGTCGATCCCGGCCGGAGCCAGCGCCGCCACCCGCTCCCGGAGCCCGGCGCGCTGCCCGGGGTCCGCGAGGTCGCAGACGATGTCGGCGTCCCGCACGTCCACGCCGACGACCCGGTCGCCCCGGGACTCCAGCAGCTCCCTGGTCGCCCTGCCGATGCCCGACGCGCTTCCGGTGACGAGATGAGTCCTTCCGGCCACGATGATCACTTCCCTGTGCTCGCGATGTGCCGCCAGAGTATGCCGATATGGCACAACGTGCCAACAAGCGGGAATGTGTCAGACTGTGCACGGCGAGCGACCGAGGGGGAGGAGCGCCGATGGCGACACTGCGGGAGCGGCGTCGGGCCGAGACCCGGCGGGAGATCGGCGAGCGCGCCGCCGAGCTGTTCGAGCGCCAGGGGTTCGCGGCCACCACCGTGGAGGAGATCGCCGAGGCGGCCGGCATCTCGCTGCGCACCTTCTACCGGCACTGCCCCGTCAAGGAGGAGGCGCTCACGCCGCTGCTGATCCAGGGGGTCTTCGACCTGGCGGGCGAGTTGGCCCGCCAGCCCGAGGACGAGCCGCTGGCCGTCGCGGCGCGGGCCGCCATCCTGCGGTCGGCCGCCCACCACGACGACGCGTTCTGGCGCCGCGTCGTGCCGGTGGTGCTCGCCGAGCCGGCCCTCAGGGCCAGCTGGCTGTCCGCCGGCCGGCAGGCGCAGGAGACGCTGATCCCCCTCGTCGCCGACCGCCTCGGCTGCGCGGAGACGGCGTTGCGGGCGCGGGTCACGGCCGGCCTGCTGATCAACGTGGCCACCACCGTCGTGGAGCACTGGGCCGGCACGGACGCGGCGACCCCGCTCGACGCCGTGGTCGCGGAGGCGTTCGAGGCCGCCGCGGCCTTCGGCACCGACTGAGCGGCCGCCCGGCTACGCGTTGGACCAGCCGCGGGTGGACAGCACCAGCGGGTAGCCGTCCGGGTCGAGGACGGTCACGCCCCAGGTGTCCCAGTAGGGGTTGTGCGCGGGGACCCGCCGGCCGCCGTGCCGCGCGAGGCGCGCCACGAGCGGGTCGGGAACGGGCTCGCCGAGGTAGATCACCAGCAGGTCCTCGGGGGTCGGGCGCGGCTCGACGGGGTCGGCGGGGTCGTGGACGAGCTCCAGGTGCCAGGGGGCGGCGGGCCAGCCGACCATCAGGAGGGAGTGCTCGCCGGGCGACGAGCCGTCCGTCGTGTGCCGGTGAAGGACGTCGAGGCCGAGCCCCGAGACCCAGAACCGCTCGGCGGCGGCCAGGTCGAGGGAGGGGCGGGCGACGCGGAGGTGCGCGGCGGCGTCGAGTGGCATGGGGTCACCTTTCGGGGAGCGGG
>NZ_SMKI01000391.1 GCF_004348415.1 Streptomyces hainanensis | reverse complement strand
CCCCCTACCCCTACGCGGACGACGGCCGGATGCCGGTCCCCGCCGAGTGGCCCTACCCCGACCCGCTCGCCTGGCTCGCCTACGCTGCCGCGCTCAGCCACCGGGTGCGCCTCGTCACCGGCATGCTGATCCTGCCCCAGCGCAACCCGGTGGTGCTCGCCAAGGAGGCCGCCACGCTGGACTTCTACTCGGGCGGGCGGCTCGACCTGGGGCTCGGACTCGGCTGGTTCCGCGAGGAGTTCGCCGCCGTGGGCGTGGACTTCGACGACCGGGCCGAGCGGTTCGAGGAGTACGTGGCCGTGCTGCGCGCCCTGTGGAGCGGCGAGGAGACCTTCGCCGGCCGCCACCACCGCTTCACCAGGGCCCGCTGCTACCCCAAGCCGGCGGGCCGGATCCCGCTGATCCTCGGCGGCCACACCCGGGCCGCGGCCCGCCGGGCCGGCCGGCTCGCCGACGGCTTCTTCCCGGCGGTCGCCGACCCGGTGCCGCTGTTCGCGGTCTGCCGGGCGGCCGCCGAGGCCGCGGGACGCGACCCGGACGGCATCCAGCTGATCGCCGAGGCCGCCCCGGCCACCCCGGAGCGGGTCGGCGAGCTGGCCGCGCTCGGCGTCACCCGCGCCCTGGTCTACCCGCCGCAGGTGCCGCTGGACGAACTTCCCGACGCCTTCGAGGAGTTCGCCGCCGCCCTGCTGCGTCCTGCGGCCGACGTCTGACTCACTCCGCGAGCGGGGCGAGCCCCTCCCGGTCGGCCGTCAGCCGCTCGCCGGCCAGCACCAGGCTGTCCCGGACGGTCACCCCGGCCGCCACCGTGGCGCCCGGCAGCACCACGGAGCGCTCCACCCGGGCGCCGGGCTCCACCCGGCCGCCCGGGTGCAGCACGCTGTCGCGCACCGTGGCGCCGTCCGGCACCGGGCCGCCGAGCAGGCTGCCGGACTCCGGCGCGAAGCGCGGCGCCGCGCCCGGCAGGGTGCGCGGCAGCAGCGCCGGCGGCAGCGGGTGCGGCTGGCCGAGCAGCCGCAGCTGCTCGGAGTGGTAGCGCTCCACGGTGCCGATGTCCGCCCAGTATTCGTCGACCGGGAACGCCGTCACCGTCCGGCCGGCGGCGATCAGTTCGGGCAGCACGTCCCGGCTGATGTCGTGCTGCCAGCCGTCCGCGCCGCGCGCCGCGAGGGTGCCGAGCACCTCGCGCAGCGCCTCGGTCCGGAACAGGCAGAAGGCGGTGAACACCAGGTCGGAGGTGGGGTTTTCGGGCTTCTCGACCAGTGCCCGCACCCGCCACCGCTCGTCGACCTCGACCATGCCGAACAGCCGGACGTACCGCCGCTCGACGCGCTGCACGCCGATCGTGCAGTCCGCGTCCGACCCGCGGTGCGCGGCCAGCATCGGCCCGTAGTCGAACAGGTAGACGTGGTCGGCGTGTTGCACGAGCAGATCGCGGGCGCCCGGCGCGAACAGGTACTCCTCGTTCGCCAACAGCGCGTCCGCCGTGCCGCGTTCGGCGGGCCGCGCCGGCAGCAGCCGCCCGCCGGGACCGTGCCCGGGGCCCGGGCCGCCTCCGGAACGCAGCAGCGCGTCGTGCGGCCCGAAGTGCAGCCGGGTACCCGGGTGGTGGTCCCAGTGCCGCAGCAGGTGGTCCACCAGGTCCGACTCGCGGTGCAACGACAGCAGCACCAGCTCGGACAGGCCCGAGCGCACCGCGTTGGCCAGGCTGAAGTCGACCAGCCGGCAGGACGCCGCGTAGGGCACCAGCGGCTTGCACACCTCGGCCGTCAAAGGGCCCATCCGCTGCCCGAGCCCGCCGGCCAGCAGCGCCCCGCGCACCCCGGGAAGGCTCACCACGTCCGCCCCTCAGCCGGCTCGTTCGGCAGCAACGCCCGCAGCGCGGCGAGCGAGTTGGCCGCGCCCTGCGCGGTGGGCAGCAGCGCGTCCTCGTGTTCCACGTAGAGCACGCCCCGGTACCCCTCGTCGAGCAGCGCCGCCACGATCGCCGGCCAGGGCAGCTCGCCGGCGCCCAGCGTCCGGAACCGGATCGCCGGACCCGGGCCGTAGCGCGACCAGCCGGCGCCCGTCGGATCCCCGGGATCGCGCCACCGCTGGAGGTCCTTGGCGTGCACGGCGGCCAGCCGGTCGCCCCAGCCGCGTACCGCCCGCACCGGATCGTGCCCGGTGGCCGCCAGGTTCGCCGGGTCCACGCAGAGCCCCACGCCGTCCGCCGCCGCGAGCAGCGCCCGGGCGCTCGCCGGGTCGTAGGCCACCTGCTTCGGGTGCGGCTCCACGACCACCCGCACCCCCAACGCGTCGGCCAGCTCCAGAACCGGCGCCGCGGCCCGCGCCCAGGCGTCCACGTTGTCCTGCCAACTCACCTCGCTGCCCCACCAGGAGAGCCAGCGCGCCAGGTCCGGCACCCCCAGCATCAGCCGCGCGAGCGGCGCGCCGAGGCCGGCCGCGAGCCGCACCGTGCCGAGCGCGGCCCGCAGCCCGTGGGCCCGCTTCGCCTCCGGCGGGCCGGCCACCACCGGGTCGGTGTGCGGTCCGTGCGGGCCGAGCAGCAGCTGGGTGTCCCGGCTGTTGCTGACGCAGCCCACCTCGACGCCGGCGGCGGCCAGCCGCGCCCGCAGCTCCGCGTGGTGGCCGGCGTCCGCCAGCCGGTCGGGGTCCACCAGGCCGAAGGTCGAGTCGGCAGGCAGGTCGACCACCCGCACCCCGTACCGGCCGGCGGCGGCCAGCGCCCCGTCGAGGCCGGCCGGCGCGAACGCCGCCAGGCACAGGCCGAGTCCGATGGGTTCCGCGTTCATCCCGGCACTCCTTCCCTCGGTTCGCGCGCCTCCGGCGCGACGGTCCAGGCCCACCCCGCCAACGTCCCGGGCAGCCCGGCCGGGTGCGCGCGCAGCGCGGCCAGCACCCGCCCGGCCGGATCGGCCACCGGCTCCGGCGGGCCCGCCGCGCCGAGTTCGGCCACCAGCCGCCGCCCCAGCGCGGCGGCGAACTCCGGGCAGCCCCGGAACACCCCGCCGTTGAGCGCCGCCGTCCACTCCCCGGCCAGGCCCGCCAGGTTGCGGGCGGCCCGCACCGCGGCCACCAGGTCGTCCAGGGCCCGCGCGACCACCGCGCCGGCCGCCGCGTCCCCGGCCAGCCAGCAGCGGCACACCACGGGCGCCAGCGCCGCGACGGCCGCCTTCGGGAACGGCCGGGCCGCCAGCTCGCGGGCCAACTCCCGCACCGGGGAACCGAACTCGGCCGCCAGCTCGGCGCCGAGCGCGGTCGGCGCGCCCCGCCCGTCCAGGCCGCGGACGGCCGCCCGCAGCCCGTCGAGGCCGAGCGCGAACGCGCTGCCCTCGTCACTGCCCAGGTACTCGCAGCCGCCCACCGACACCGGCGGCCCGGCGCCGTCCGAGGCGACGAAGCCGGAGCCCGTGCCGCACACCACGGCGACCCCGCGGCCGCCGAGCGGCGGAGCCAGCAGCAGCGGCAGCACGTCCCGCGAGACCACCAGCGGCCCGCCGAGGCCGCTCGCCCGCACCCGCGCCGCCAACCGGTCGATGTCACCGCGCGCCGCGCCCGCGTCCACCGTGGCGGTGGCCAGCCAGCCGCGCGCCGAACCGGCCGCCGCCGCTCCGAGCCGGCCCGTCAGTTCGTCGAGCAGTCCCCGCAGTTCGCGCTCGGCGGCGTGCTCGCCGACCGAGGCCGGATTGATCGAGCCACGTCTCCACCGTGACCCGTCGTCAAGTAACGCGGTGGTCGAACTACCCCCCGCGTCGATCGCCCAGAACCGCTCGTCGGCCAGGTCGCCCATGGTGCCTCCGCCGCCCTCGGTGGCATGTCCATTACCCCACGCTACGAGGCGGCCTGGTTTTGTACCAGGGGCTGCGCGATAGTGGTGTGCGACCTGGATCACAACGGGGTGAACGGAGCGCGGAGTGCGGCTTGGGAACGGCGGGGTATTAGGGCTCCTCGCGGTAGCCGGCAGTTGGGGCCTCTTCTGGGGCGGCTGGGCGCCGTTGATCCCGCAGATCAAGAACGATCTCGGCTTGAGCGACCAGGAGTTGGGCCTCGCCCTGTTCGCGGTGCCGGTGGGCGCGGTGCCCGCCATGCTGCTCACCGGGCGGCTCGCCAGACGGTTCGGCCACCGGGTGCTGCCCGCGGTGACCGCGCTCTTCGCAGGCAGCGTGCTCGTCGTCGGCCTGGCCCCCGACCGGGTGACGTTCACCGCGGCCCTGCTGCTGGTCGGCGGCGCCAGCGGCGCCATCGAGGTCGCGCTCAACGCCACCACGGCCGCCCACGAGGCCCGCGACGGCGCCCGGCTCTTCAACAAGGTGCACGCCGTCACCCCGCTGGTCATGGTGCTCGCCGCCCCCTCCGTGGGACTGGCCCGCGAACTCGGCGCCTCCAAACTGGCGGTGCTCACCGTGATCGCCCTGCTGGTCGCCGCCAGCGCGACCCTCGCCGTCGACCCGCACGGCTGGCGGGAGCCCGAGCCCACCGGCGTCGACCGCGGCCGCCAGCCGACCCGCGGCCCCCGGCTGCTCACCGGGCCGCTGCTGGTGATCGGCGCGATCGGCGCCGTCGTCCTCTTCATGGAGAACGCCGTCGAGCAGTGGGGCGCCATCCACCTGGAGGACCAGCTCGACACCGGGCCGCTGCTCGCCAGCTTCGGCCCCGCCGCCTACATGGCGGGGCTCTCCGGCGGCCGGATGCTCGCCCAGTGGCGCGGCTCCCGTCTCGGCGACCGCACCCTGGTGACCCTCGGCGGCACGCTCGGCGGCCTCGGCATCGCCGGCGCCGCCATGGCCGGCACCCCGGCCGTCGCCCTGGTCGGCTTCGCGGTGGCCGGCATCGGCCTCGCCCCCGTGCTGCCCACCCTGCTCGGCGCGGCCGGCCGCGCCGCCGCCCAGGGCCAGCGCGCCACCGTCATCTCCGCCGTCACCACCGCCTCCTACGCCGGGTTCCTCTCCAGCCCACCCCTGGTCGGCAGCCTCGCCGGCTGGCTCGGGCTGCCCACGGCGCTCGGCCTGGTCGCGCTCGGCGGCCTGCTCGTCATCGCCGCCGCCCACGGCACCCGCCTGCTCTCCACCCAGGCCGGCGAGGCCAAGGCCGGAGCCCTGGTATGAGCGGCCTCGCGCCGAACGATCCAGGTGCCGGTCGGGCTGACGCCGACGGTCTGGATTCCGCCGGCCCGGTCGTCAGCCATCTTGCCGCCGGTGGGCCGGGTTTGGGCGGCGCGGCCGGTTTGGGCGGCGCGGCCGCCGGTGGCGAACGCGTCGCCAGCCGGGGATCCACCGGACCGGGGCCCGGCGCCTCCGATGCCGGCCGTCCCGGCGCCAGTCGACCGGGGCGCGGCCCCGGCCCCGGTGTCTCCGATGCCGCTAAGCCCGGCGCCAGCCGGCCCGCCGGGAGCCGGGTTCTCGTGGTCGGCGCCGGCTATCTGGCCGGCCACGTCGGCCGGCGGCTCGCCGCCCTCGGCCATCACCCGGTGCTCAGCTCCCGGCACCGCCCCACCACCCCCGGCACCCGCGGCCTCGACTGGCTGCCCGCGGACGTCGTCGACCCCGACTCCCTCACCCGGCTGCTCGCCACCGCCCGCGCCGACACGGTGGTCACCGTCCACGGCCCGTCCGACATCACCTGGTGCGAGGCCAACCCCGCCCTGGCGGACGCCGCCCACCACGGCGGCGCCCGCCGGCTCGCCGCCCTGCTCGACGGCCGCCGGGCGCTGATGATCTCCACCGACAACGTCTTCCCCGGCCACCGCACCAGCTACGGCGAGTCCGACCCCACCGCACCCGCCAACGCCTACGGCCGCGCCAAGCTCGCCGCCGAGCGCGCCCTGCTCGCCACCGGCAACGCCCTGGCCCTCCGCGTCAGCCTGGTCTACGGCTGGGACCGGGCCGGCCTGCGCCCCAACTTCTTCACCACCAGCGCGCTCCGCCTCGCCGCCGGGGAACCCGTCGCCGTCCCCGACGACCACTGGAACACCCCGGTGCTCGCCGACGACGTCGCCGCGTGGACGGCGGCCCTGCTCACCACCGAGCACACCGGCGTGCTCCACCTCGGCGGGCCGCGGCGGCTCAGCCGGCTCGACTGGGCCCGGCACCTCGCCCGCGCCCAGGGCGCCGATCCGGCGCTGGCCCGCGCCGCGCCGCGCGACGACACGGCCTACGCCTGCCGCCCCCGCAACGCCTGTCTGCACAGCGAACGCGCCGCCACCGTCCCCGAACTCCGAGGGCTCGAACCCGTCGACGTCCTCGAAGCCAGCACCCGGCTCATCGCCGCGGGAGAGGAGCCGCCATGACCGACCGCCATCTGTTCCTGGCGAGCAAACGGGCCGCCGTCACCTACGCCCCCGATCCGGACACCGGGCGACTCCGCCCCTGGCTGGCGCCGGGCGGCACCGGCAACGTGGTGGCGGAGCAGGCCGGCGTGCTCGACGTGTCCTGGATCGCCAGCGCCGACACCGACGACGACCACCGCGCCGCCCACGAGAACCCGGCGGGCCTGACCCTCGCCCTCAGCTCGGGCCGCGACATCCGGATCCGGCTGCTGCGCCACGACCGCGAGACCTTCGACGTCGTGCAGAACCACCTCACCGCCGAGCTGCTGTGGGCCGCCAACAACTACGGCTGGGACCGCTGGACCACCCCGGCCTTCGACGACGCGACGCACGCCGCCCTGGGCCGGTTCGCCGAGTTCACCGACGACTTCGCCCGCGCCCTGCTCGACGCCTCGGCCGACACCCCCGAGCCGTCCTACCTGGTCCACGACTACCAACTCGTCGGCGTCCCGGCCCGGTTGCGGGCCGCCCGCCCCGACGCGCCGATCCTGCTCTTCGTCCACATACCGTGGCCCTCCCCGGACTACTGGCGCATCCTGCCCAAGGCCATGCGCACCGGTCTGCTGGAGGGCATGCTGCCCGCCACCACCATCGGCTTCTTCGCCGACCGCTGGTGCCGCAACTTCCTCGACTGCGTCGCCGACCTGCTGCCGGATGCCCGCGTCGACCGCGAGGCCGGCGTCGTCCACTGGCGCGGCCACCGCAGCCGGGTCCGCACCATGCCCCTCGGCTACAGCCCGCTGACCCTCGAAGGGCGCGACCCCAAACTCCCCGACGGCATCGCCGAGTGGGCCGGCGACGCCCCCCTCGTCGTGCACAGCGGCCGCACCGACCCCATGAAGAACGCCGAACGGGCCGTCCGCGCCTTCGTGGCGGCCCACCGCGCCGAGCCGGCGCTGCGCGGCACCAGGATGCTGGTCCGGATGAACCCCAACCGGCTCTACGTCGAGGCCAACGCCGACTACGTGCGCCGCGTCGAGGAGGCCGTCGACGAGGCCAACGCCCGCCTCGGGCCCGAGACGGTCAGGCTGCACTGCGACAACGAGGTCGACCACACCATCGCCTGCTTCCAGCGCGCCGACCTGCTGATGTTCAACTCCACGGTGGACGGCCAGAACCTCTCCACCTTCGAGGCGCCCCTGGTCAACACCCGCGACGCCGACGTCATCCTCTCCGAGATGTGCGGCGCCGCCGAGGTGCTGGCGCCGGTCTGCCGCACCGTCAACCCCTTCGACCTGCGCGAGCAGGCCCAGGCCATCGCCGCCGCGCTCACCGCGCCGGCCGCCGAGCGCCGCCAGGCCGCCCACCGC
>NZ_SMKI01000390.1 GCF_004348415.1 Streptomyces hainanensis | reverse complement strand
GGCCCGCCCGCGCCGCCACCGTCTCGGCCGGTCCGGTGCCGCGCCAACTCCCGCCCCCGCCACCGTCGTTCGTCGGACGTACCGCCGAACTCGCCGCGCTCACCGCCGCGCTCGAGGCGCCCGGGGGCGACGAGGCGGCGGCCGTGCCGATCACCGCCGTCGGCGGGGTCGGCGGCGTCGGCAAGACCTCGCTGGCGCTGCGCTGGGCCCACGACAACCTGAAGCGGTTCCCCGACGGCCAGCTCTACGCCAACCTGCGCGGCTTCGACCCCACCGTGCGGCCGGTCGAACCCGCGGCCGTGGTGGCCACCTTCCTCACCGCCCTCGGCGTCGACCGGACCGCCGTGCCCACGGACCCGGAGGCCGGGTTCGGCCTCTACCGCAGCCTGGTCGCCGACCGGCGGGTGCTGGTCCTGCTGGACAACGCGCGTGACGCCGCGCAGGTGCGCCCCCTGCTGCCGGGATCGCCCTCCTGCGTGGTCGTGGTCACCAGCCGCAGCCGGCTCGGCGGACTGCTCGCCGCCGAGGGCGCCCAGCCCCTCACCCTCGGCGCGCTCTCGCCCGAGGAGAGCCGCCGCCTCCTCGCGACCCGGCTCGGCGCCGGGCGGACCGCGGTCGAGCCGGCGGCCGTCGGCGACATCGTCGCCTCGTGCGCCCGGCTGCCGCTGGCGCTCGCGGTCGCCGCCGCCCGCGCCGCGGCGGCCCCCGAACTGCCGCTCGGCGAACTGGCCGCCGAGCTGCGCGCGGCGGAGACCAGGCTGGACGCCCTCGACGCCGGAGACCTGGCCACCAGCCTGCGCGCCGTCTGCGACACCTCCTACGACGCGCTCGACCCGACGGCCGGTCGGCTCCTGTGCCTGCTCGGCACCGCGCCGGGCTCCGACATCGGGGTGCCGGCCGCCGCCTCGCTCGCCGGGCTGTCCCCGGCCCGCACCCGGTCCGCGCTGCGCGCCCTGGAGGCCGCCAGTCTGGTCGACCAGCACACGCCGGGGCGCTTCAGGGCCCACGACCTCCTCCGGCTCTACGCGGCGGAGCGGGCCGCGCGCGAACTGCCGCCGTCCGACAGGGACGCCGCGCTGCGCCGGCTCGTCGACCACCACGCCCACACGGCCCTGCGCGCCGGAGACCTGGTGGACCCGCACAGCCCGCGGGTCCCCGTCGGCGAACCCCTCGACAGCGCCGTGCCGCAGGAGTTCGCCGACCGCGACCAGGCGATGGCCTGGTTCGAGACCGAACACGGCCGCCTGCTGCCCCTCCAACGGCTCGCCGCCGACCACGGCATGCACCGCGCCGCCTGGCTGCTGGCCTGGGGCTGGGACCTGTTCCTCTCACGCCGCGGCCACCTGGCGGAGCACCTGGCCAGCTGGCACGCCGGCCTGGCCGCCGCCACGCCGCTGCGCGACCCCACGCTGCAGGGCCTGGCCAGGCGCCGGCTCGCCGCCGCCACCCTGCGCGCCGACCCGGACGACCGGGTGCCGCTCGAACACCTCGGCCACGCCCTCGCGCTGTTCGAGGACGCCGGCGACGTCCTCAACCAGGCCCACACCCACCAGGGCCTCAGCCTCGCCTGGCATCGGCGCGGCGACGTCCGGATGTCCCTGACCCACGCCGAGCAGGCCCTCGCGCTCTACCGGACCCTGGGCGACGCGCTGTGGGAGGCCAACGCGCTCAACGCGGTCGGCTGGTGGTGCGCGCAACTCGGCGACCACGACCGGGCCCGCGAGAGCTGCCGGGAGTCGCTGGCCGTCTGCCGGGCGTACGGCCACCGCGAGGGGGAGGCCGCCGCCTGGGACAGCCTCGGCTACGTCGCGAGCCGGGTCGGTCGGCACGCCGAGGCCCTCGACCACTACCGCGAGGCGCTCGCGCTCCGCCGCGCCCTGGGCGACACCTACGAGGAGGCCGACGTCCTCGGCTGCCTCGCGGAGGCGCACCTGGCGCTCGGCGACCCCGCCGAGGCCCGCGCCACCTGGCACCAGGCGCTCGCCCTCTACCGCGCCCAGCACCGCACCGACCAGGTCCACGAGGCCGAGGCCCGCCTGGCGGCGCTCGAACCCTGAGCGGCGGGCGCCGGGACGGGCCCGGGCGCCGGGACGGACCCCGGGCGGCGGGCTTCATGAGAGGCCTTTCATCATCGCTTCATGTTGGCGTGCGGTGTGATGCCGAATCCTGGTCGCCATGACCTTCTCGCGCCGCGTGGCGACGCTGACCGCCGTCGTCCTCATCCCGATCGGCATCGCCGGCACCAGCTTCCTGCTCGGCGACGACCTCGAGACCCCGTCCGTGCCCGCCGAGGTCGACCTCCAACCGACCCCGGGCGGGGGAGCCGACGACCGGCCGGGCGAGGATACGGAACCGACCGCGCCCGACGCCTCGCCCTCCGATCCGCGACAGGATGTGGTGCCCCAGCCGTCACCCACCGAAGGATCCGTCGATGACCAGTCGGGCGACGACGACCTCGACGACGACGCGGACGACACCGACGACCCGGCCGTCGACGACGACGCCCGCGACGGAGCGGACGACGGCTGACGGCGCCCGCCGCCGGTTCCGGCTCTCGGCCCGGCTGCGCATCCTGCTGTGGCTGCTCGTCGTGATGGCCGTCGCCCTCGCCACCGTGGTCCTGACCACCCGCTCGATCCTGCTGCGCGACGCCGAGCAGCGCGTCGGCCAGCTGCTCAGCCAGGAGACCTCCGAGTTCGAGAGCTTCGTCGACCACGCGCGCGATCCGGAGACCGGCCGCCCCTTCACCGAGCCGCGCCGACTGCTCGGCGTCTACCTGGAGCGCCAGTACCCTGAGCCCGACGAGGAGTTGCTCGGCTACATCCGCGAGGACCCGGCGCCCCGGGTCATCCGCCAGGACCGCGACATCGCCTCCCGGCTGCCGCTCCACCGGGACGGCGCCTCCCTGGAGCGGATGTCGGAACACCCGGCGGGCACCGGCACCCTGCGCCGCGACGACGGCGTCGTCCACTGGGCCAAGGTCCGCATCCGCTACGGCGAGGGCCAGCCCGAGGCGATGTTCCTCGTCGCCGTCCACGACGACCCCTCCGGGTCGTCCGCCGAGAACGCCGTCCGCACCCTGCTGGTCATCTCCGGCGTCGCGCTGCTGATGAGCTGCGTCATCGGCTGGGGCGTGGCCGGCCGCATCCTCCGCCCCGTCCGGCTGGTCCGCGCCACCGCGGCCCAGCTCACCGAGCAGGACCTGACCCGCCGCATCCCGATCGACGGGCACGACGACATCTCCGCCCTCGCCGAGACGTTCAACGCCATGCTCGACCGCCTCGAACGGGCCTTCGGCACCCAGCGCGACTTCGTGGACGACGCCGGCCACGAACTCCGCACCCCCATCACCATCGTCCGCGGCCACCTGGAGCTGATGAGCGCCGGCGAGGGCCCGGCGGCCGCCGCCGAGCGCCGCGAGACACTGCGCCTGGTCACCGACGAGCTGGACCGCATGAGCCGGATCGTGGAGGACCTGCTGCTGCTGGCCAAGGTCGAACGCCCCGACTTCGTGCGGCCCGCGCCCATCCAGGTCGCCGAACTCACCGCCGACGTCTACGTCAAGGCCCGGGCCCTCGGCGACCGCCGCTGGGAGCTGCCCGAGGTCGCCGAGTGCGAGGCGGCGCTCGACGCCCAGCGGATCACCCAGGCCATGGTGCAACTCGCCCAGAACGCGGTCCAACACACCGGCCCCGGCCAGCGGATCAGGATCGGCTCCCGCCTGGCGGCCGGGCACCTCGAACTGTACGTCGCCGACGGCGGCCCCGGAGTCAGGCCCGAGGAGGCCGAGATGATCTTCGAACGCTTCCGCCGCGGCACCACGCGGCGCGGCGGCGAACGCAGCGGCGCCGGGCTCGGTCTCTCCATCGTCCGCGCCATCACCCGGGGGCACCACGGCCGCGTCGAGCTCCGCCCCACGCCGGGCGGCGGCGCCACCTTCGTCCTCGTCGTACCGGCCCAGGAGGTCCAGGAGACACCATGAACCGCATCCTCATCGCCGAGGACGAGGAGCGCATCGCCTCCTTCGTCGAGAAGGGCCTGCGGGCCAACGGCTTCAACACCACCGTCGCCTCCGACGGCGACACCGCCCTCGACTACGCGAGCACCGGCGCCTTCGACCTCGTCGTCCTCGACATCGGCCTGCCGGGCCGGGACGGCTTCACCGTGCTGCGCGCACTCCGGGAGACCCGCGTCACCGTCCCCGTCATCGTGCTCACCGCCCGCGACTCGGTCCGCGACACCGTGGCCGGCCTGGAGGGCGGCGCCGACGACTGGATGACCAAGCCCTTCCGCTTCGAGGAACTGCTCGCCCGCGTCCGGCTGCGGCTGCGCACCGCGGCCCGCGCCCCCGAGGTGACCGTGCTGCGCTGCGGCGACGACCTCAGCCTCGACCTGCGCACCCGCCGCGCCCGCGCCGGCACGGCCCTGGTCGACCTGTCCGCCCGCGAGTTCGTCCTCCTCGAACTCTTCCTGCGCCACCCGGGACAGGTCCTCTCCCGGGAGCAGATCCTCTCCCACGTCTGGGGCTACGACTTCGACCCCGGCTCCAACATCGTGGACGTGTACGTCAGGGCGCTCCGCAAGAAGCTGGGCGCCCACCGGGTGGAGACCGTCCGCGGCATGGGCTACCGGCTGCCGCACCCCACGTGAACCGGCCCTCATGTCAGGCGGTTTCATGAAACGTCTCTCATGAGCGGTTCATCCGGAGCTCACCGCCCGTTCCGAGACTGGTCGGGTGAGCCTCACCAACCGACAGGCCGTCACCCTCTGCCTGGCACTGAGCGTCTGCGGCCTGCTCGCGGTCCCGACGAACTTCCCAGGTCTCGACGGTGACGCGCGCCTCACCCTGGCGGTGTTCGTCCTGGCCACCTGCGCCTGGATCGGCACCCCCGTCGACGACACGTACGTGGCGCTCGGCGCCGGCCTCGCCCTCGCCGTCACCGGCGTGGTCAGCGCCGACACGCTGTTCGGCACCCTCGGCGACCCCACCGTCTGGCTGTTGATCTGCGCCTTCGTGCTGGCCGCCGCCGTCGCCCGCAGCGGCCTCGCCGCGCGGGCCGCCGCGTTCCTGGTCGGCGGGGCGCGCACCGTACGGCAGTTGGCGCACCTGACGACGGCCGCGCTGGTCGTCTCCGCCTTCGCGATCCCCGCCACCTCCGGGCGCGCCGCGCTCGCGCTGCCCGTCTTCCTTGCGCTGGCACGGGTGTTGGCCGACCACCGGCGGCTGGTGGTGGCGCTGGCGCTGCTGTTCCCCACCGTCATCCTGCTGTCGGCCGTGGCCACCCTGATCGGCGCCGGCGCCCACCTGATCACCGTCTCGGTGCTCTGGGAGACCACCGGCGAGCGCATCGGCTTCCCCCAGTGGCTGCTGCTCGGCCTGCCGCTGGCCGTGGTCTCCTCCCATCTCGCCGCCGAGGTCGTGCTGTTGACCACCACCCGGCGCGCCGACCGGCGCGTTCCGGTGCGGGTCACCGCGGCCGACATCGAGGAACACGGCGGGCAGCGGGTCACCGGCCCGCTCAGCTCGGTCGAGACCCGCTGCCTCGGGCTGCTCGCCAGCGTCGTGGCGCTCTGGTGCAGCGAGCCGCTGCACCAGGTGCCACCGGCGCTCGTCGCGCTCATCGGCGCGGTCGTCGTCACGGCCCCGGTGCTGGGCACCATCCGGCTCAAGGAGGCCCTCGGCACCATCCCCTGGTCGCTGCTGCTGTTCATGGCGGCCACGATGGCGATGGGCGTGGCCCTGTCGGACTCGGGCGCCGCCGACTGGCTGGTCTCCGGGCTGCCGGGCGACGCCACCGTGCCGGCCTGGGCGTTCCTCGCCGTCGTGGTGACCGTGAGCGCCGCGGCCCACCTCGTGCTCCAGTCCCGCTCCGCCCGCTCCAGCGTGCTGGTGCCGCTGGTGGTCGCCTCCGCGGTGGCCTGCGGGGTGGATCCGGTGGCCGCCGCCCTGGCCTCGACGGCGGCGGCCGGCTTCTGCCACACGCTGCCCGCCTCGGCCAAGCCGGTCGCGCTCTTCGCCGACGTGCCGGACACCCCCACCTACACCCCCCGCGACCTGCTGCGGTTGTCGGCCGTGCTCGGGCCGCTGACCGCCGCCCTCGTGCTGGCGTTCGCGCTCGCCGTGTGGCCGGTGCTGGGCGTCGCCCCGTGAAGAACCCCGTGAAGAACCCCGTGAAGAACCCCGTGAAGAACCCCGTGCAGTGCCCGGTGAAGAGCCCCGTGAGAGAAGGAGAAGCCCGTGTACCGAATCGTCGTGGCCCCCAGCGGCCTCAAGGAGTCGCTGTCGGCCGCGGAGGCCGCCGAGGCCATCGCCGAGGGGCTCGCGCGGGCGCTGCCCGACGCCGCGGTCGAACTGCTGCCGCTGGTGGACGGCGGCGAGGGCACGGCCAGGGCGCTGGCGGCGGCGGGCGGCGGGCGCGTCGTGCCGTGCCTGGCCACCGGGCCGGTCGGCGAGCCGGTGAGCACCCACTACGCGCTGCTCCCCGAACCCCACGGCGGCCCGGGCACCGCCGTGGTGGAGATGGCGGCGGTGGCCGGCCTGGCCCTGGTGCCGGTCGGGCGCCGCGACCCGGCGCGCACCACGACCCGGGGCGTCGGGGAGTTGGTCCGCGCCGCCCTGGACGCCGGGGCCCGTCGGATCCTCGTCGGCTGTGGCGACTCCGGCACCTCGGACGGCGGGGCGGGCGCCCTGCAGGCGCTCGGCGCGCGACTGTTGGACGCGGCGGGCCGGGAACTGCCGCCGGGGGGCGGCGCGTTGGCGCGGCTCGACCGCGTCGACGCCACCGGCCTGGACCCGCGGTTGGCGACCGCCGACCTCGCCGTCGCGACCAACCCGTTCAACGTGCTCTGCGGACCGCGGGGCGTGGCCCGGGTCTTCGGCCCGCAGAAGGGTGCCACCCCGGAGCAGGTGGACGAGCTCTCCGGGGCTCTCGACCACTGGGCGACGGTTCTGGAACGCGACCTCGCCCCGCGCGGCGTCGACCTCCGCACCGGTCCAGGCACCGGCGCCTCCGGCGGCCTCGGGGCGGGCCTCGCCGCGCTGGGCGCGCGGCTGCGGCCGCGGTTCGAGGTGTTCCTGGACCACCTGGACCTCGACGCCCGGCTGGCCGCCGCCGACCTGGTCATCACCGCCGAGGGCGCGCTCGACGCCCAGACGCCGTTCGGCAAGATCCCGGGGGAGGTGGCCCGCCGCGCCAAGGCGCTCGGCGTTCCGGTGCTGGCGCTGGCCGGCACCCTCGGCGAGGGCGCGGGAGAGGTCCATCTGACCGGCGTCGACGCCTACCACGGCATCCTCCCCGCGCCCGTCGCGCTGCCCGAGGCGCTGGCGCGCGCCCGGGAGTTCCTTACCGACGCCGCCGAGCGCGCCGCCCGCATGCTGCTGCTCGGCAGCCGCCTCCCCGCGAGGGCGGGCGCGGCCGACCGGTCCGGACGCCCGCGCCCAACGCATTGACATGCCCTCGTACCGTTCCTATGTTCCGTTCGACCCTCAGTTCGGCGTTCGACAGGTCGGACGCTTCGGAGTTGGAAAGGGTGCGAATGTCTTCCACTGCGTCTTCTTCCGAGCCGCCGCCCGGCGCGGCGCCGTTGGTGGACAGCCGGTGGTTGGCCCGGAAGTTGTACAGCAGCCGCTCCACGTCCACGAACCGCAGGTAGGCGCGGGTGCGGTTCTCGTTGTCCAGCCACCGGCTCG
>NZ_SMKI01000038.1 GCF_004348415.1 Streptomyces hainanensis | reverse complement strand
GGTCAACAACGCGGGCGTGGTCGACGGGCGGGAGGGCCTCGCGGGCACCGGTCCCGAGTCGTTCGACCGGATGTTCGCGATCAACGTGAGGGCGCCGTTCTTCGTCGTCCAGCACGGCCTGGGCCGGCTCCGGGACGGCGGCCGGATCATCAACGTGTCCACCGGGCTCACGCGTCGGCCGGGGCTCAACCCCGAGATCGTCGCCTACACGATGTCCAAGGGCGCCCTCGACCAGCTCACGCCGGCGCTGGCCAGGGAGCTCGGCCCCCGTGGCATCACGGTGAACTCGGTGGCGCCCGGCGCCATCGACACCGACATGAACGCGAGCTGGCTGCGGTCGAGCGCCGAGGCCCGCGAGGCCACGGCCCGGCAGTCGCCGCTCGGCCGGATCGGGATGCCGGCCGACGTGGCGGACATCGCCGGCTTCCTGGCCTCGGACGACAGCCGTTGGGTCACCGGGCAGTGGATAGACGCCACGGGGGGCGCCCTGCTCTGACGCCTCCCGTGGTCCTGGTCGGGCTCCTCGTCAGCGGGTCTCGGTGACCTTGGCCAGTGCCCGGGGCGCGTCCGGGTCCTGGCCGCGCGCCAGGGTCACCTCGTAGGCGAGGCGCTGCAGCGGCAGGATCTCCAGGATCGGCTGGAGTTCCTCCGGCACCCCCTCGGTGGGCAGCGCGAACCCGGCGGAGGCCGTCCCGGCCTGGTGCGCGGGCCCGACCACGACCAGGTCGGCTCCCCGGTCCCGCAGCCGGTCGAGCACGGGCCGCAGCGCCTGGCCGCCCCTGCCGGCGGGCACGATGGCGATCACCGGGGACACGTTGTCGACCATGGCCAGCGGCCCGTGGAGCAGGTCGGCGCCCGAGTAGGCCAGGGCCGGGATGTAGCTGGTCTCCATCAGCTTGAGCGCCGCCTCGCGGGCGGTGGGATAGCCGTAGCCCCGGGAGGTGATGACCATGCGTTCGGCGAAGCGGTAGCGGCCGGCCAGGGCACGCACCTCGTCCCGCCGGTCGAGGATCCGCTCGGCGAGTTCGGGCAGCCGGCCGGCGGCGGCAGCACCGTCGCCGCCGCGCAGGGCCTCGACGAGGAGGTAGAGGGCCAGCAGTTCCGCGGTGTAGGTCTTGGTCGCCGGCAGGGCGTTCTCGGGCCCGGCCAGCACGTCGATGTGGAACTCGCTGACGGCGGCCAGCGGGGACCCGGGGTTGTTGGTCACCGCCAGGGTGATCGCCCCGGCGTCGCGGGCCGCGGTGGTGGAGGCCACCAGGTCGGGTGAGCCACCGGACTGGCTGACGGCGATCACCAGGCAGTCGGTCAGGTCGGGCCGGGCACCGTAGGCGGTGGTGGTGGACATGGAGGTGAGGCCGCAGGGCCTGCCGAGCAGGATCTCCAGCAGGTACTTGGCGTAGAGGGCGGCGTTGTCCGAGGTGCCGCGGCCGGTCAGCAGCACGAAGCGCGGGTTCCTGGCGGCGATCCGCTCGGCGACGGCGCGGATGGGCTCCGCACCGTCGGCGAGGATCCGGCGCAGCACGGCGGGCTGTTCGGCCATCTCGGCCGCCATCACGCTGCCCGGCCGATGCCCGTCGGGAGCCGCCTGGTCGGCGGTCAACGCACCGCCCCGCGGCCGGTGATGGCCTCGGCGGCGGCCCGGCCGCAGACCCGTGCGGCGCCGTGGGTGGCGACGTACAGGGCGCCGACGGGGAGCGCGTGCGGCACGCCCATCTCGACCACCACCGTCTCGGGCCGGGCGGCGAGGAGGGCCGCCAGGGCCTCCGCCATCCAGGGGTGGCGGTGGGTGTCGCGGACCACGGCGACGACGGGGCGGTCGGCGGCGGCGGCCAGCACCTCGGCCACCAGCCCCTCGGTGCCGGCGCGTTCGGCGTCGGCGTGGGTGTGGTCGCCCGCGCTGGTGCCGGGCAGCAGCCGGTCCAGCTCGGCGGCCACGCCCCACGGGGTCTGGGTGCCGGCGGCGACGTTGGCCGCCGGGGTGAAGGCGGCCACGTAGGGGGCCCGGTCGAGCGGCTCGAAGGGGGCGGCGCCGGCCGCCGGGGTGAGGCGCACCGCGCGGCGGGCGGCGTCGAGGCCGACGGCGTCGCCGTCCCGCTCGCCGGCCGTGGCCTGGGCGCCGGCGCGGGCCTCGGTGGTCCAGCGGGCCAGCGCCCTGACCCGCTCGGCCGCGTCGTGCAGCCGCTCCTCGGGCAGTTCGCCCTCGCGCACGGCGCGGACGATGGCGTCGCGCAGCCGCAGCACCTCGGCCTCGTCGGAGGGGGTGCCGCCGACGCAGATGGCGTCGGCGCCGGCGGCGACGGCCAGGGCGCAGCCGCGGTCCAGGCCGTAGGTGGCGGCGATGGCCTTCATCTCGATGGCGTCGGAGTAGATCACTCCGTCGTAGCCGAGGCCGCCGTCGGCCACCGGGGCGCGCAGCAGCCCGGTGAGCACGGTGGAGCTGAGGGTGCCCGGCCGGTCGGGGTCGAGGGCGGGGATGAGGATGTGCGCGCTCATCACGCAGCGGCTTCCGGCGGCTATGGCCGCCTTGAAGGGCACCAGTTCGCGCTGGTGGAGGGTGTCGAGGTCGATGTCGATGCGCGGGAGCGAGAGATGGGAGTCCACGTTGGTGTTGCCGTGGCCCGGGAAGTGCTTCACGCAGGCGGCGACGCCGACGCTCTGCAACCCCGTCACGAAGGCGACCGTGTGCCGGGCCACGAGCTCCGGGTCCTGCCCGAAGGAGCGGACGCCGATCACCGGGTTCTCGGGGTCCGTGTTGATGTCGGCCGAGGGCGCCCAGTTGACGGAGACGCCGGCCTCGGCGAGGCGCCGGCCGACCTGGGCGGCCACCGCGCGGGTCAGCTCGGGGTCGTCGACGCTGCCGAGGGCGAGGTTGCCGGGGAAGGAGGAGCCGCCGAGCCGTTCCAGGCGGGTCACGTCGCCCGCCTCCTCGTCCGTCGCCACCAGCACGTCGGGCCGGACCGCCCGCAGTTGGGCGGTGAGGCCGGCCAGTTGGGCGGTGGAGACCACGTTCCTGCCGAACAGGCCCACCCCCGTCATGCCGTTCTCCAGCTGGCGCAGCAGCCAGTCGGGGGCGCTGGTGGTGCCGGCGAAGGTGGGTTGGAGGACGGCGAGGGCGTCTCGGGTCAGGGTGTCGGATGCGCGTGCCAGGGTGGTCATCGCTGGGCGTTATCCCTTCACGGCCCCCGCGGCCAAGCCGCCGGTGACCCGTCGCTGGAGGATGAGGAAGACGATCAGCACCGGAACGGTGAACAGCGAGGACGCGGCCATGGTGGCGCCCCAGTCGTTGCCGAAGTTCGTCTGGAACTGGGTGAGCCACAGCGGCAGGGTGGCCGCGTCCGGGGCCTTGTTGAGTACCAGCACCATGGCGTATTCGTTCCACGCCATGATGAACCCGAACAGCGAGGTGGCCATCAGGCCGGGGGCCAGCAGGGGAAAGATCACCCGGCGGAACGCCTGGAACCGGTCGCAGCCGTCGATCAGGGCGGCCTCCTCGAGTTCCCTGGGCACCGCGGCGATGAAGCCGCGCAGCGTCCAGATGGTGAAGGGCAGGGCCATCACGAAGTAGACGAGGACGAGGGTGCCCAGGCTGTTGAGCATGGAGAGGTCCCGGGCGTTGAGGTAGACCACGATGATCAGCACCTCCCAGGGCGCCATCTGGGCCATCATCACCGCCAGTACCATCCCCCGGCGCCCGCGGAACCGCATCCGGGCCAGCGCGAAGCTGGCGGCGAGCGCCACCACGAGCGCCAGCAGCACGGCCCCCAGGGTCACCAGCACGCTGTTGGTCACATAGGTCCAGAACAGCTCGACGCCGGTGGCGGTGGAGTAGTGCTCGAAGGTCGGGGTGAAGAAGAAGACCGGGTCCCTCGTGAGCACCTGGGAGTTGCTCTTGAACGAGGTGGAGAACATCCAGTAGACGGGGAACAGGAACACGGCGGCGAGCAGCAGCGCGACGCCGTTCCGCCACAGCCGTCCCAGGGTGCGGGTGTTCATACGGCCTCGTTCTCCTTCTCCTGCCGCAGGATCAGGCGGAAGTAGAAGGACATGGCCACCAGCAGGATCAGCAGGGTGAGCACGGAGATGGCCGCGCCGGTGCCGTACTGGTTCTGGCCCATGCCCTCGATGTAGGCCATCACCGGCAGGGTCTCCGACCCGCGGTCGGGGCCGCCGCCGTTGAGGGCGTAGATCTGGACGAACGCCTTGAACACCCAGATGATCTCGAGGAACGTGGTGATCAGGAAGAACGGCCGCATGATCGGCGCCACGATGGACCAGAAGACGCGCCAGCCGCTGGCGCCGTCCATCCGGGCGGCCTCGTAGATCTCGCCGCTGATGGTGGTGAGGCCGGCGTAGAGGTTGAGCGCGACGAACGGCACCGAGGCCCAGACGATCAGCGCGGTGACGATGGCCAGCGTCGAGGTGCCGCTGGCGAACCAGTTGTGCTGTTCGTAGCCCTCGAAGCCGAGGCCGCGCATCGCCCAGTTGGCCACGCCGAACTGGGTGTCGAACAGCCAGCGGAAGACGGTGGTGCTGGCGATGACCGGCATCGCCCAGGCGGCCACCAGGCTGATGGCGAGCAGCAGCCGCATCCGCCGGCCCAGTTGGTTGAGCAGCAGGCCGATCAGGGTGCCGATCAGCATGATCAGCACGACGTTGACGGCCATGAAGGCCACGGTGCGGAACAGGGAGTCCCAGAACCGGTCGTTCTCCAGCACCGTCCGGTAGTTGTCGAGCCCGGTCCACTCGGTGGTGCGGGAGATCAGCTGCCGGCGGCCGAACGCCTGGAACGAGATCACCAGGTTGCGGACCAGGGCGTAGCCCAGCACGGCGAGCATCGCCAGCACGGCGGGCGCGACCAGCAGGTAGGGCACCCAGCCGCCCGGCGGCCGCCAGCGGCCGCCGGACCCGGGCGCGGCCCGCCCGCCGCGCGGGGTGCCGCGCGACGGGGCGGGTGAGGCTTCCTCGATGTCGACTGTCATCAGGTTCTGTCCTCGCGGAGCGCGTTACTCGCGGTTGATCCGGTCGGTGATCTCCGCGTCGGCCTCCTCGGCGGCGCCCTGGTAGTCCTCGCCGTTGAGGGCCTTCGTCATCAGCTCCTTTATCGGGTTGGGCTCGGTCTCGACATTGGCCCAGCCAGTGGTCAGCGGCGGCAGGAAGCCGACGTCGGCGGACGCGACCATGGCCTCGGCGAAGCTGCCGGGCTCGGGCTCGGCCGTCACGTCGGTGCGGTTCGGCACCACGCCGCCGGCGTTGGCGTCCACGTAGCGCTGCGCCCACTCCTGCGAGGTGGCCATCCGCAGCCACTCGTTGGCGAGTTCGGAGTTGCCGGCCCGCTCGGAGACGGCCAGGTTGGAGCCGCCGAGGAAGACGTGGCCGAGTTGGTCGGCGGTCACGCCGGGGATCGGGAAGTAGCCGAAGTCGGCCTCGCCGCCCTGCTCCTCGATGGCGGCGATGGCGCCGGCCGCCTCCCAGCCGAGACCGATCCAGGAGGCCACGTTCCCGGACGGCACCACCTCGGTGGACTGCTGCGGGGACGCCTCGTCGATGTCGGTCGGCGAGTTGGAGAACGCCTGGAGCTGGCCGTAGAAGTCCATGCCGGCCTCGCCGGCCGGCGTGTTGAGCGCGCCGGCCCAGCTGTCGCCGTCCTCCACGGCGAAGTTGCCGCCCTCGTCCGCGATGAAGCCGCCCATCACGTAGTAGCTCTGCCCGGGCAGGTAGATCGGCTCGGCGTCGGTGTTGGCCTCGATGGCCTCCAGCGCCGCGATCCACTCGTCCCTGGTGGTCGGCACCTCGGCGCCGGCCTCCTCCCAGATGCCCCGGTCGTAGATGACGACGCGGTTGGCGCCGTACCAGGGCACGGCGTACAGGGTGTCGTCCACCCTGGCCGAGGAGAGCATGGCCTCGTTCCAGGGTTCGTCGGCGAAGTCGCCGAGGTCGGCGAGGCCGCCGGTGTTGGCGTACCCCACGGTCTGGGTGTTGCCGATCTCCAGCACGTCGACGGTGCCGTCCTCGGACAGGGCCGTGGTGACCCGGTCCTGGACGCCGTCCCACTGCTGGATCTCGAGGTTGACCTCGACGCCGTGCTCGGCCTCGAAGGCCGCGTTGAGCTCGGAGACCCAGGTCTCGGGCGCCGAGC
Organism: Streptomyces hainanensis; assembly: GCF_004348415.1. Classification (GTDB taxonomy): domain Bacteria; phylum Actinomycetota; class Actinomycetes; order Streptomycetales; family Streptomycetaceae; genus Streptomyces; species Streptomyces hainanensis. The sequence continues at coordinate 20,190 of NZ_SMKI01000038.1, read as the reverse complement.
CGTCCATGAGCCAGACGGTGATGGAGTCCGAGCTCCCGCCACCCCCGGCGCCGCTGCTGCCGTCGTCGCCACAGGCCGCCAGCGTGACCGTCAGGGTCATCATGCCGGCGGCGGCGACCAGCTTGCGCTTCACGATCCCGAGCCTCCGTAACGTTTAATGGTGGAGATACAAGAGGTGTAGACCAGTTGCCCGGGAGCTTGGACTAGACCAAGTCGGGGTGTCAAGAGTCCACGAGCGGTGCATGCTGTCCGTTACCGGACCGACATCTGTTCGGGAGCAACACCGAACTCGGGCCCATGCCACGATGTGAACTGCGAAGTCTCGGAGGAGCCGGTGACGGCTGAGAACGCGGAACCCGCCAGGGGCGGCACTGCGCGGAAGAACGACTCGGGAAGGCGTGGTATGGCGAGGGACGGTGCGACGGTCACGGGCTCACCCACCGGCACGGAGGGACCGGACCGCAGCCGCACCGCGCGGGTCCCGAAGTACTACCGCCTCAAGCGCCACCTCCAGCAGATGACCGAGACCCTGCCACCCGGCACCCCGGTGCCGCCGGAGCGCTCCCTGGCCACCGAGTTCGACACCTCGCGCACCACGGTCCGCCAGGCCCTCCAGGAACTCGTCGTCGAGGGCCGGCTGGAACGCATCCAGGGCAAGGGCACGTTCGTCGCCAAGCCGAAGGTCTCCCAGGCCCTCCAACTCACCTCGTACACCGAGGACATGCGGGCCCAGGGCCTCGAACCCACCTCCCAGCTGCTGGAGATCGGCTACATCACCGCCGACGAACGCCTCAGCCGGCTGCTCGACCTCCCGCAGGGCGGCCGGGTGTTGCGCATCGAGCGGCTGCGTCTCGCCAGCGGCGAGCCGATGGCGATAGAGACCACCCACCTGTCCCAGGAGCGCTTCCCCGCCCTCCGGCGCAGCCTGGTCCGCTACACCTCGCTCTACACGGCGCTCGCCGAGGTCTACGGCGTCCACCTGGCCAGCGCCGAGGAGACCATCGAGACCTCGCTCGCCAACCCCCGTGAGGCCGGCCTCCTCGGCACGGACGTCGGCCTCCCGATGCTGATGCTCTCCCGCCACTCCCGCGACACCGCGGGCGAGCCCGTCGAGTGGGTCCGCTCCGTCTACCGCGGCGACCGCTACAAGTTCGTCGCCAACCTCTCCCGCCCGGGCGGGGGCCTGGCCGGCCCGGCCTGACCGACGGCCCCGGCCCGGCCTCGCCGACGGGCGGTCACCGGTCGGCGCGGCGCAGCTCCTGGTAGCGCTCCCACAGTTCGGGCCGGGTGTCGTCCATGTACCAGGCACGCAGGAAGAGTTCCAGGAAGGCGCTCTCCGCCTCGTCGCCGAGGCGTCGGTACCGTTCCGGGTCCGACTCGACCAGGGCCGCCACCGGGCGCCAGCCCGCCGGGTCCTCGGCCACGGTCACCTGGAAGACGCCGTAGCCGGTCCAACTGCGGTGCAGGAACAGGTGGTCGCCCTCCAGGTACGCGTCCCACCTGTCGTCCATGCTCTGGGACCGCACCCCGTGCCGGACGCGCTGCCACTGGCCCGGGGTCCACACCAGGTCCGGCACCGGGATCGGCTCGGGGCGCCGGGGCGGCGCCGCCTCGGCGCCCAGACCGGCACGGCTCAGGTCCTCGCCGAGCTCGTGCTCCGCCACCCACTCGGGCAGCGGCTCGCGCGCGACCTGCCACGCGGCCGGGATCCCCGCCGTCCCCACCCGGGCGGCGACGATCCCGCCGACGATCGCGCACGTGGTGTCCACGTCCCCGCCCGCCGACGCGCAGGCCCACAGGGCCTCGGTGAAGTCGTCCAGGTGCCGGGCCGCGCACCACAGGGCGAACGGGACGGTGTCCGCGGCGCTCACCCGCCGCCCGTTGCCCAACCGGTGGGCCGCGTACTCGGCGTGCGGCTGGCCGAGCAACTCCCGTGCCTCGGCCAGCCCGGAGCGCACCCGCCCGGCCGGCGTCAGCTCCTCGACGGCCGCCAACAACCGCTCCCCGGTGACCGGTTCGACCCGCCCACGGGCCGCGAGCGCGGCCGCGACCGCCACGGCGACGGCCCCGGCCACCGCCTCCGGATGGGTGTGCGTCACCCGGGCCGACCGGCCCGCCTGGGCGGCCGCCTCGGCCACGTCCACGGCGAACCACGCCCCCAGCGGAGCCACCCGCATCGCGGCCCCGTTGCCCCACGACCCCTGGCCGTCGAACAGCCCCGCGGCCAGCTCCTGCCACTTCCCACCGCCGCGGACCAGGCGCAACAGCCGGTTCATCGCCGGCCCGTAGCCCCGGTCGAAATCGTGCCGGCGAGCGAAGCCGCGCACCAGGTCGTGCTGATCGACGCCGCCGTGCCGACGCAGCACGTCGAAGACCGAGCAGGCCATCTCCGTGTCGTCCGTCCACGGCCAACCGGCGTCGGGCAGCCGGCGCTCCCGCAGCCGGGGGAGGTTCTCCGGCACGAAGAACTGGGCGCCGAAGGCGTCGCCCACGGCCACGCCGCGGAGGGCGTCGCGGGCGGCGGAGCGGTGGTCGAAGGAACGGACGGGGATGGAGGTGGGAGAGGTGAACTCGGTGGACATCTCCCCCATCCTGCCAAGCCGTCTCGCCGTGGTGCGACCCCGATCCCCGCCGGCGCCCGGCCGGTTCCCCGGCGCCGGTCCGGGGAACCGTCCACCTCGGGCGCCGCTCCGCCCCTGGTCAACGGCCGCTCGCTGGCCTAGATTCCGGCCAGTCAGTCAAGGAGGACAGGCGGGAGACCACCGTGCAATTCCCCACGCACGCACGACCACGCTCCATTGCCATCTGGACAGCGGTCGCCCTCATCGGCGCCGTCGGCTGGTCCATGCTGGCCCTTTACCGCGACGAGGAGGTTTCCGCCGCCTGGATGGTGGCCGCCGCGCTCGGCTCGTACGCCATCGGCTACCGCTTCTACGCCCGCTACATCCAGACCCGCGTGCTGCGCGCCGACCCCACCCGCGCCACGCCGGCCGAACGCGTCAACGACGGCGTCGACTTCCACCCCACCGACCGCCGGGTGCTGCTCGGCCACCACTTCGCCGGCATCTCGGGCGCCGGCCCGCTCGTCGGTCCCGTGCTCGCCGCCCAGATGGGCTATCTGCCGGGCACCATCTGGATCATCGTCGGCGTCATCTTCGCCGGCGCCGTCCAGGACATGGTGGTGCTCTTCTTCTCCACCCGGCGCGACGGCAAGTCGCTCGGCCAGATCGCCCGCGAGGAGATCGGCCCGGTCGGCGGCATCGCCGCCGTGATCGCCGTCTTCGCCATCATGATCATCCTGCTGGCGGTGCTGGCCCTGGTGGTCGTCAACGCGCTCGCCGAGTCGCCCTGGGGCACCTTCTCGGTCGGCCTGACCATCCCGATCGCCCTCTTCATGGGCGTCTACCTGCGCTATCTGCGCCCCGGCCGCGTCGCCGAGGTGACCGTCATCGGCGTCGCGCTGCTGCTGCTCGCCATCGCGTCGGGCCGCTGGGTCGCCAACTCCGGCCTGGCCGACACCTTCACGCTCTCGCCCCGCACCCTCGTCATCTGCCTGGTGATCTACGGCTTCGCGGCCTCCGTCGCCCCGGTGTGGCTGCTGTTGGTGCCGCGTGACTACCTGTCGACCTTCATGAAGATCGGCACCATCGTGCTGCTCGCCTTCGCCCTGGTGGTCACCCTGCCAGGACTCCAGATGGAGGCGGTCACCGACTTCGCCGGCAACGGTGAGGGACCGGTCTTCGCCGGCTCGCTCTTCCCGTTCGTGTTCATCACCATCGCCTGCGGCGCGGTCTCCGGCTTCCACGCCCTCATCTCGTCCGGCACCACGCCCAAGATGATCCAGAAGGAGACCCAGGTCCGCACCATCGGCTACGGCGCGATGCTGATGGAGTCCGGCGTCGCCATCATGGCGATCACGGCGGCCTGTGTGCTCGACCCCGGCGTCTACTTCGCGATGAACGCCTCGCCCGCGGTGATCGGCGACACCCTCCAGTCGGCCTCGGAGACCATCTCCTCCTGGGGCTTCTCGGTCACCCCCGAGCAACTGGCGGCCGCCGCGGAGTCGGTGGAGGAGGAGTCGCTGCTCTCCAGGACCGGTGGCGCCCCGACGCTCGCCCTCGGGCTGGCGGCGATCCTCGCCGACATCCTCGGCGGCGACGCGATGATGAGCTTCTGGTACCACTTCGCGATCATGTTCGAGGCGCTGTTCATCCTGACCGCGATCGACGCGGGGACCCGGGTCGGCCGCTTCATCGTCCAGGACGCGGTGGCCTCCCTCCACCCCAGGTTCGGCCGGATGCGCGCGACGAACTGGCTGCCAGGCATCGCGTTCAGCAGCGCCGTCGTCGTCGCCCTCTGGGGCTATCTGCTGTGGGTCGGCGTCAACGATCCACTCGGCGGGATCAACACGCTGTTCCCGGTGTTCGGCATCTCCAACCAGCTCCTGGCGGCGGTGGCGCTGGCCGTCTGCACGGTGCTGCTGGTGAAGTCCGGGCGGCTGCGGCACGTCTGGGTGACGCTGGTGCCGCTGACGTGGCTCGCCGTGGTCACCTTCACCGCGAGCTGGCAGAAGGTGTTCTCCGGCGACCCGGCCGTCGGCTTCTGGTCCCGGCGCAACCAGTACCAGGACGGCATCGACGCCGACCAGCTGCTGCCCGGCGCCGCGGACCTGGACGACATGCGGACCATCGTCACCAACGCCACGGTCGACGCGGTGATCTCCGCCGTGCTGGCGCTGCTGGTGCTGATCGTGTTCGCCGACGCCCTGCGGGTGTGCGTGCGGGCGGTGCGGAACCCGGACGCCGTCCGGCTGCGGGAGTCCCCGCACGTCCCCTCGAAGCTGGTCGCGCCGGCCGGCCTGATCCCCACCAGCGAGGAACGCGCCGAACTGGTCGCGGCCGGACTCGGCCCGGGCGGCGGCATCCCCGAGCAGTCCACCGGGCCGCGGGCCACCGCGAAGGCGGAGGCCGGCGAATGAGACGCGCGGCGGCCTGGCTGCGTTGGTACGTCACCGAGCTGACCGGCGAGAACGCCTACGCCCGCCATGTCGCGCGGGTACGCGAGGCCGACGCGACGGCCCCCGTCCCCTCCCGGCGCGCGTTCGAGCGCGAGCGGCTGGAACGGCGCTACGGCGACCCACGGAACGGGGGCGGCGTCTGCTGCTAGGCCCCGTCCGGGCGGTGCCCGTCGCCGGGGCGACCCGGCGACGGCACGCCCGGCTGGCCGGGGCGGGCGGCCCCGGCCGGCTGGAGACCGGCGTCGTGGTCGGGAACCGTCCGGCCCGCTCGGACGTCATTCCTGCGGCGGGGTGGGCTTCGGCCCTCGTACCACGCCGTCCTCGCGCCCCGACCCTCGTGACCGCAGCGGTGTCCCGATGACCAGCACCACCTCGACGACCTCATCCTCGAATTCCTCGAATTCCTCGAACTCCAGCACGGAGAGCGGCGGCGGCCACCCCCAGGAGCCGGCCGCCGGCACCGGTGCGGGGCCGCGCCCGGCGCCGTCCCGGTTCCGCCCGCCGTCGGACGGCGTGCTGCTGGCGCTCGGGTTCTTCGTCGTCTACGCGCTGCTGTCCGTCACCCGCTACCTGCGCTACGAGAACCGGTCCTGGGACCTCGGCATCTTCGAGCAGGCCGTCAGCGCCTACGCCCAGCTGCGGGAGCCGGTCGCCGACCTCAAGGGGCCCGGGTTCCCGATACTGGGCGACCACTTCAGCCCGGTCACCGCGCTGATCGCGCCGTTCTACCGGGTCTTCCCGACCCCCGTCACCCTCCTCGTCGTCCAGGCCGCGCTGTTCGCGCTCGCCGTGGTGCCGGTCACCCGGGGCGCCGCCTTCCTGCTCGGCCGGCCGGCCGGGGCGGCCGTCGGGGCGGCCTTCGGGCTCTCCTGGGGGATGCAGCAGGCGGTCGACTTCGACTTCCACGAGATCTGCTTCGCCGTCCCGCTGATCGCGTTCTCCCTGGAGGCCGTGGTCCGCGAGCGCTGGCGCGCGGCGCTCTGCTGGGCGTTGCCGCTGCTGCTGGTCAAGGAGGATCTGGGGATGACGGTCGCCGTCATCGCCCTGGTGGTGGCGTGGCGCGCGCAGCAGGCCGGGCACGTCCGCGCGCCCCGGGTCGCGCTGGCGGTGGCCGGCTTCGCGGTGGTGGCCTGCCTCCTGGTGATAGCCGTGGTGATACCGGCCTTCAACGCGGGCGGCGACTACGACTACTGGGCCAAGGTGGACGAGGGCGGCGGCCCGCTCGACGCCCTGTTCACGGCCGTCGACCAGAAGGTCCGTACCCTGCTGTGGATCCTGGTGCCCACCACCGGCCTGCTGGCCCTCCGCTCGCCGCTGCTGCTCGTGGTGGTGCCCACCATCGCCTGGCGGTTCGTGTCCCAGGAGCCGAACTACTGGGGCGTCGACTTCCACTACAGCGCCGTGCTGATGCCCGTCACGGCGCTGGCGCTGGCCGACGCGGTCGCCCGTTCCCGTGCCTCCCGGCGTCCCTGGCTGCGCGGCTACGCCCGCCAGTTGCCGGCCGCCGCGCTGGCCGCCGCGCTGGCGCTCAGCGCCTACCAGCCGATCGCCACCCTCACCCACGCCGACACCTACCGGCCGGGCCCCGCGGCCGAGGCGGGCGAGCGCGTGCTGGCCGCCGTCCCCGACGGGGCGGACGTCGCGGCCAACGTCCGGCCGATCTCCCATCTCACCCAGCGCTGCCGGGTGTTCTGGATCGGCGACACCGCGGGGTCGGCCCCCGAGTACATCGCCTACTACGATCCGGCGCGGGACGCGGCCGGCATGGTGGCGTACGCCCGACAGCTGTATCCGGAGGCGGCCTACCGGGTGACGGCGAGTGAGGCCGGCTTCTGGGTGCTGCGGCGCGACTGATCCGTCCGCGCATTCGCGATCGCACACAAGCGAAGGATCGAGGTTCGCGTCGCGTCGCCGTCGCACGCCCTCGGGCGCCAGGTGAACGGCCGGGGCGCCCGTCACCCGCCGCACGCCTGGGCATTCGCATGTTCGCTCCCCTCGCTCCGTCACCAAGGAGACACGGAACACAACATATAGGGGTGCATGGTTGGGGCAGCACAAGATGTATGCTCGTCCTCGTTGTCGCCCAGGGGAATCCGGTGAGAGTCCGGAACTGTCCCGCAACGGTATGCGATAGCCGGATTCGTTCGGTTCATCGTGAAGTCCGGTCGCCTGGCGGCAGCCCTACAGACGTCCGGGCCTCGGGGACTGGGCCGACGGACGCGGCGCGCATGCCTTTGCCCTACCACACGCATGCCCGCGCGCGCCGTCGTGCCCTGGCCCCGGGTGCTCACCGCGAGACGCCGCGCGCGACCCCGTCCGTGCGGCGCCCCGCGATCGATTCGATCCGATTCGATTGAGGGAGAGCATCGAGTGACCATCGCACCCGTCGCACCCGCTGAGCCGGTTTCCGCCACGCGGCCCCCCACGCTGTCGCTGACGCTCGCCGAGCTCACCGCCGACCTGCCCGCCACCGACCCCGCCCGGGTCGGGGCGGCCGTGGCGCGCGGCCGGCACGCCGGCTCCGACGAGGCCGAGTTGCGCTCGCTGGCCATCGAGGCCGCCGCCGGCCTGATCGCCGAGGAGCCCGAGTACTCGCGGCTCGCGGCCCGGCTCCTCACCCTCGCCATCCGCGAGGAGGCCGCCGGACAGGGCGCCGACTCGTTCTCCGCCTCCATCGCCGTGGGCCACCGCGAGGGCCTGATCGGCGACCGCGCCGCCGCGTTCGTCCGCCGCCACGCCTCCCGGCTCGACGCGCTCGTCGAACACGCCGTCACGACCGGCGCCGACGACCGCTTCGAGTACTTCGGGCTGCGCACCGTCGAGTCCCGCTACCTGCTGCGCCACCCCACCACCCGCCGGGTGATCGAGACCCCCCAGCACTTCCTGCTGCGCGTCGCCTGCGGCCTGGCCGAGGACGAGTCGGAGCGGGCCCTGAAGGACGTGGCCGAGCTCTACCGGCTCACCAGCTCGCTCTCCTACCTGCCGTCGTCGCCCACCCTGTTCAACTCCGGCACCCGGCACCCGCAGATGTCGTCCTGCTACCTGCTGGACTCCCCCGCCGACGAGCTGGACTCCATCTACGAGCGCTACCACCAGATCGCCCGGCTCTCCAAGCACGCCGGCGGCATCGGCCTCTCGTACTCCCGCATCCGCGCCCGCGGTTCGCTGATCCGCGGCACCAACGGCAAGTCCAACGGCATCGTGCCGTTCCTCCGCACCCTGGACTCCTCGGTTGCCGCCGTCAACCAGGGCGGCCGCCGCAAGGGCGCGGCCTGCGTCTACCTGGAGACGTGGCACGCGGACATCGAGGAGTTCCTGGAGCTCCGCGACAACACGGGCGAGGAGGCGCGGCGCACCCACAACCTCAACATCGCGCACTGGATCCCCGACGAGTTCATGCGGCGCGTCGACTCCGACGGCGACTGGTCGCTGTTCTCGCCGGCCGACGTGCCCGAGCTCGTGGACCTGTGGGGCGACGAGTTCGACGCCGCCTACCGCCGCGCCGAGCAGGCCGGCCTGGCCCAGCGCACCATCCCGGCCCGCCAGCTCTACGCCCGGATGATGCGCACCCTGGCCCAGACCGGCAACGGCTGGATGACGTTCAAGGACGCCGCCAACCGCACCGCCAACCAGACCGCGCGGCCCGGCAGCATCGTGCACTCCTCGAACCTCTGCACCGAGATCCTGGAGGTCACGAACGACGGCGAGACGGCCGTCTGCAACCTGGGCTCCGTCAACCTGGCCGCCCACCTGGGCGACGACGGCGCGATGGACTGGGAGCGGCTGGACGCCACCGTGCGCACCGCCGTCACGTTCCTGGACCGGGTCATCGACCTGAACTTCTACCCGACGACCCAGGCCGACGCCTCCAACTCCCGCTGGCGGCCGGTGGCGTTGGGTGTGATGGGTCTGCAGGACGTGTTCTTCAGGCTCCGGCTGCCGTTCGACTCCCCCGCGGCCCGCGAGCTGTCCACCCGGATCGCCGAGCGCATCATGCTCACGGCCTACGAGACCTCGGCCGACCTCGCCGAGCGGAACGGCCGGCACCGCGGCTGGGCCGAGACCCGCACCGCGGACGGCGTGCTGCACCCGGACCACTACCCGGACGCCACCGCCACCTGGCCCGAGCGCTGGGCCGCCCTGCGCGAGCGCGTCGCCACGACCGGCATGCGGAACTCGCTGCTGCTCGCCATCGCGCCCACCGCCACCATCGCCTCCATCGCCGGCGTCTACGAGTGCATCGAGCCGCAGGTCTCCAACCTCTTCAAGCGGGAGACGCTGAGCGGCGAGTTCCTCCAGGTCAACTCCTACCTGATCGACGAGCTCAAGCGGCTCGGGCTCTGGCACGACGCCACCCGCGAGGCGCTCCGCGAGGCCAACGGCTCGGTCGCCGAACTCCCCGGCCTGCCGGACGAGTTGAAGGAGCTGTACCGGACGGCGTGGGAGCTGCCGCAGCGCGCCCTGATCGACATGGCCGCGGCCCGCACCCCGTACCTCGACCAGAGCCAGTCGCTGAACCTGTTCATGGCGGCGCCCACCATCGGCAAGCTCAGCTCGATGTACGCCTACGCCTGGAAGAAGGGGCTCAAGACCACCTACTACCTGCGCTCGCGCCCGGCCACCCGGATCGCGCAGGCCGCCCGCGCCGCCGCGCCCGTCGGCGTCCCCGTCTCCGCGTCCGTCTCCGCTTCCGTCCCCGAGCAGGCTGTCGCCTGCTCCCTGGAGAACCCCGAGTCCTGCGAGGCCTGCCAGTGACCACCACACCCAAGACCACCGTCAAGAACCTGCTGGACCCCGGCTTCGAGCTGACGCTGCGCCCGATGCGCTACCCGGCGTTCTACGAGCGGTACCGGGACGCCATCAAGAACACCTGGACGGTGGAGGAGGTCGACCTCCACTCGGACGTGGCCGACCTGGCCAAGCTCTCGGCCGGCGAACAGCACCTGATCGGCCGCCTGGTGGCGTTCTTCGCCACCGGCGACTCGATCGTCGCCAACAACCTGGTGCTCACGCTCTACAAGCACATCAACTCCCCCGAGGCCAGGCTCTACCTGTCGCGGCAGCTGTTCGAGGAGGCCGTGCACGTCCAGTTCTACCTGACGCTGCTCGACACCTACCTCCCCGACCCGGACGAGCGCGCGGCGGCCTTCGACGCGGTGGAGAGCATCCCGTCGATCCGCGAGAAGGCGCAGTTCTGCTTCCGCTGGATCGACTCGGTCGACGACCTGTCGAGCCTCCAGACCCGCGAGGACCGTCGCCGGTTCCTGCTCAACCTGATCTGCTTCGCGGCCTGCATCGAGGGGCTGTTCTTCTACGGCGCCTTCGCCTACGTCTACTGGTTCCGCTCCCGCGGCCTGCTGCACGGCCTGGCCACCGGCACCAACTGGGTGTTCCGGGACGAGAGCTGCCACATGGACTTCGCCTTCCACGTGGTGGACACGGTCCGCGCCGAGGAGCCGGACCTGTTCGACGAGGAGATGGAGCGCGAGGTCACGGAGATGCTGAGGGAGGCCGTCGAGGCCGAGCTCCAGTTCGCCCGCGACCTGTGCGGTGACGGCCTGGCCGGCATGAACACCGAGTCGATGCGCGAGTACCTGGAGTGCGTGGCCGACCAGCGGCTGGTCCGGCTCGGCCTGAAGCCGATCTACGGCTCCCGCAACCCGTTCGGGTTCATGGAGCTGCAGAACGTCCAGGAGCTGACGAACTTCTTCGAGCGCCGCCCGTCCGCCTACCAGGTGGCGGTCGAGGGCAACGTCTCCTTCGACGACGAGTTCTGATCCCGCCGACCCGTCGCCCCGTCGACCGCCGGTCCCGGCCCGCCGCACTCCCGCGCGGCGGGCCGGCCGCGTTCCCGTCCCCGTCCGCGTCCGCGTCCCCGTCAGGCGCCTGGCGCCACGGCCGTCAGCGCGACCACCTCGACCGTCTCGGTGAACTCCCGGCGCCCGCCGAGAGCGTGGCCCAACTCGTGGGCGAACGCCGGGCGTTCGTCCGGCGGCGGCAGCTCGTCCGGAGGCATGGCGGAGAGGATCTCGCCCACCAGACGGTCCAGGTCGAGCACGTGCTCGTAGGTGTGGCCGACCTGGCGCACCTCCCGGTAGCCGGCGGCGGTCAGCGCCCGGGCGTAGCGGTGCCGGTCGGCCGCGTCGGTCCCGCAGGTGGCGACGAGGGGGCGGCCCAGGCGGCGTTGGAGGAAGTCCCGCAACGCGCGTGACCAGTCGGTGGCCCGCAGCCACAGCGGGGTCCCGTTGGAGACGACGGCGATGCCGCCGCCGGGGCGCAGCAGGGGGGCGAGGGCGGGGAAGAGCCGGTCGGAATCCATCCAGTGCAGTGCCTGACCGACGACCGCGAGGCCGAGGCCGTGCTGGCCGACGAGGGGCGCCAGGGCCGGAACGTCGGTGTCCGCGCCGAGTACCCAGGTCACGTTGCGCACCCCGCGACGCTCGGCGGCCGCGCGGGCGTGCCGCAGCATCTCGGGCTCGGGGTCCATGCCGACGACGGCCCGTGCCCGCGCGGCGAGCGGGATGGCCAACTGCCCGGTGCCGCAGCCGAGGTCGAGGACCACGTCGTCGGCGCCGAGGCCGACGTGGTCGGCGAGCGCGTCGAGCACCGGGGCCGGGTAGCCGCGGCGGAACGCGGCGTAGTGGGCGGCGACCTCGCCGCCGAAGGAAACCGTCACACCGGCCTCCTGCCCCGCCGGCCGGGGCATGAGCCTTCGCTGCCAGCTGAGCGGCCGGTGGGACCGGCCGGTGCGCGACGCCGAGGGCCGCGGCCGGATCTCCGTCGAGGACGCCGCGCTGGCCCCGCTCGACACGGTCGAGCCCCCCGCCTCGTCCGACGCCGCCTCGCCCTCGGCTACCGGCTCCCGCCCGAGGCGCCGCCGGTCACGGCCCTGAGCTCGCCGAGCGACTCCCTGACGACCTCGGCGAGCTCCCGCTCGTCGGCCTCGCCGACCCACCGTGCGAAGGCCACCTTGAACACGGCGATGCCGGCCTCCGCGGCCAGGCTCGCGGCCGGCTCGCCGACGCCGCGCCGCCGCAGGGCCTCCGCCAGCCCGGCGGCCAGCGTGGCGAGCTTGATGAGCTCGCGCTCCCGCAGCTCCGCGTTTGCCGAGACGACCGCGTGCCGCTTCCGGGCGTACGCCCGGCGGTCCTGGAGCACGGCGGCCGCCTCCTCCAACGCGGCGGCCACCGCGTCGATCGGCGAGGCGGCGGCCGGAACGGCGTCGAGCGCCTCCACGGCGCACTCCTGCAGCGCCTCGGAGCCGGCGAACAGCACCTCCCGCTTGTCGGCGAAGTGCCGGAAGAAGGTGCGCTCGGTCAGTGCGGCCCGCCGGGCGATCTCGGCGACCGTGGTCTGTTCGTAGCCCCGCTCCACGTAGAGCTCCAACGCCGCCTCCTGCAGTCGGCCCCGCGCGTTCGGCTCCCATCGCCCCATGCGGTCGATTCTATGTGATGGCAGCGACTGACATCGCCTGCTACCGTTGATGTCAGTCGCTGACATCGATCCGCCCGCTCGGGCGGCAAGGGAGTTCCCCATGCGCGTGTTCGTCACCGGCGCGTCCGGCTTCATCGGCTCCGCCGTCGTTCCCGAACTCATCGCCGGCGGCCACCAGGTCACCGGCCTCGCCCGCTCCGACGCCTCGGCCGAGGCCCTCGCCGCCGCCGGCGCCGAGCCACACCGCGGCTCGCTCGACGACCTCGACAGCCTGCGCGCCGGCGCGGCCGCCGCCGACGGCGTCATCCACCTCGCGTTCATCCACGACTTCTCCGAGTACGAGGCCGCGCAGCGCGCCGACCTGGCCGCCATCGACGCCTTCGGCGAGACGCTGGCCGGCTCGGGGAAGCCGCTCGTCATCGCCTCCGGCCTCGCCGGGCACCCGCAGGGCCGCCCCCTGACCGAGCGGGACATGCCGGCCCGGGACGCGCCCCGCGCCGCCGCCGCGCGGAACGTCCTGGCGCTGGCCGAGCGCGACGTCCGCTCGTCCGTGCTGCGGCTCTCCGCCAGCGTGCACGACAAGGGCGACCCCGGCTTCGTCCACGCCCTGGTCGACATCGCCCGCGACCGGGGCGTCTCCGGCTACCTCGACGACGGCGCCAACCACTGGCCCGCCGTCCACCGGCTGGACGCCGCCCGCCTCTTCCGCCTGGCCGTCGAGGACGCCCCCGCGGGATCGGTCCTGCACGGCGTCGCGGACGAGGGTGTCCCCATCCGCACCATCGCGGAGATCATCGGCCGCCACCTCGACCTCCCGACGGCCTCCGTCCCGGCCGACAAGGCGGCCGAACACTTCGGCTGGCTCGGCCGCTTCCTCGCCCTCGACGTCCGCGCCGGCAACGCCCTGACCCGCGAGCTCCTCGACTGGCACCCGACCCACCCGAGTCTCGTCGAGGACCTGGAGGAGGGCCACTACTTCACGCCGTGAGGGAGCGTCGAGCAGGAACTGCTGGGAGAAGTGCCGGGGCACCGCCTGGCCGAGATCCGGCGGGCCCGCGGCCTGACCCAGGAGCAGGCGGCCGAGCGCATGGAGGTCACCAAGGGGCGCGTCTCGCAGACCGAACAGGGCAGGATCTCCGGCCAGGAGGTACCCGCACGGTACGTCGCGGCTCCGGGCGGACGTCCGCACCAGGCGATCTCCTTCGACAACGGTGACATCGCCGCCATCGCCCAGCCCGGCGCCGGCGCCGGCGCCGGCGCCGGCGCGACCGCGCGGCGGTCGGCCCCCGCCCCGCCAGCGGCGCACCGTAACTCTGAGCCGCTGATCAGGGGATTCTCATCGGGCCCTCATCCGGCTCCACTGTGCTGTCCGGCATGAGCGAAGAAGAACTGCACGATCACGACAGGGGACTCTCCTTCGACCTGCCGACCCTCGCCCGCCGGCGGATGTTGGCGCTGGGCGGCGGCGGGCTGCTCGCCGTGGCGGGGTGTGCCGCCGAGGCGAGCGGGGGCGGCGGCGGATCCACGTCGTCGCCGAGCGCGGCGGCCACCGAGGCGGACGCCTCGTGCGCGGCGATACCGGACGAGACCGGCGGGCCCTATCCGGCGGACGGGTCGAACGGGGTGAACGTGCTGACCGAGAGCGGGATCGTCCGCGGCGACATCACCTCCAGCTTCGGCTCCGCGAGCGGCGTCGCCGAGGGGGTGCCGCTGACGATCGAGCTCACCGTGGTGGACGCGGCGAGCGGCTGCGGCGCCGGGCTCCAGGGCGCCGCGGTGTACCTGTGGCACTGCGACCGGGACGGAAACTACTCGCTCTACTCCCAGGGCATCGAGAACGAGAACTACCTGCGCGGCGTCCAGGAGACGGACGCGTCGGGCCTGGTGACCTTCACCAGCGTCTTCCCCGCCTGCTACGAGGGCCGCTGGCCGCACATCCACTTCGAGGTCTACCGGAGCCTCGACCAGGCCACCGCCGCCAGGAACGCGCTCAAGACCTCTCAGCTCGCGCTGCCCGAGGACGTCTGCGACACCGTCTACGACAGCGACGGCTACAGCCGCAGCGTCCAGAGCTTCGCCCGGGTGTCGCTGGACACCGACAACGTGTTCAGCGACGGCTCGACGCTCCAACTCGCCACGGTGACCGGGGAGGTGAGCCAGGGCTATGTCGCCTCGCTCCGACTCGGCGTGTAGGGAGGACGGGGCGGGCGGGGCGCCGGGCGCCCCGCCCGCGGGCGACGTCAGATGCCGCAGGTCGGGGCCGACCAGGTGCGGGAGGACTTGTTCCCGACGTGGGTGTGGTCGTTGTGGCCCGGGTAGCCGGGGCCCAGGATCTCCCTGAAGCCGTGGTAGCGGGCGCGCTGCGCGAGCGTGCACAGCGAGGGCGAGCCGGTCAGGTCGACGCCGTCGCCGTAGAGGTGGCGGCTGGTGGGCGAGCCGCCGGCCGCGTTGTTGCAGGCGTACGAGCGAAAGCCGCTGCTGACGGTGATCGGCCGGTCGCCGAGCGCGTGCCGCAGGGCTTCCAGCCGCCACATGTTGACCAGCGCGTTGGCCCTGGCCGTCGCCGCGCTGACCGCGCCGCCCGACCAGTTGGAGTTGCAGCGGTTGAGCTCGGCGTAGCTGAAGTGGATGGGCGTGCAGTCGGCGTCCTGGAGCGCGTAGATCCGGTTGAACGTCTGCTGGCCGGCAATGCCGTCGGCGCTGAGGCCGTACGCCTGCTGGAAGCGGGTCACGGCGGCCGCGGTCGCGGGGCCGTAGGCGCCGTCGATGGCCAGCACCTGGCCGTAGGCCGGGTAGCCGGAGACCCGGATCTGGAGCTGTCGGACGTCCTCGCCGGAGGCGCCCTGGCTGAGTGTGCGGTTCCAGGTGTAGCAGGAGTCGGCCTGGGCCGTGCCGGCCGTGAGGACCCCGCCAACCAATACCGCTGAAGCGATCATGACAAGTGACAGAAGGAGACGCACCGCGTGTCTGAGCATGCCAACCAGCCTGACCGAGCAGTCAACGCGCGTCAACCACGCGGCCGTCGACCGCGCGGAGCCCCAACAGCCCCGCGCGGACGCCGTGTTCAGTCGTTGGGCACCGTCTCGTAGCGCGGGGTGCCCTCGTCCATCATCTTCAGGGCCTGCTTGCGCTCACGCTTGGAGAGCCGGTCGATGTAGAGCCGGCCGTACAGGTGGTCCGTCTCGTGCTGGAGGCAGCGCGCGAAGTAGCCGGTGCCGCGCACCGCGATCGGCTTGCCCGCGGCGTCCTGGCCGCGCACCACCGCGACATCGGGGCGCGCCAGCTCGGCGTACGCCGTCGGCACGGACAGGCAGCCCTCGTTGTTGTCGTCCAACACCCGCTCCTCGGCGGGCAGTTCGTCGAGAACCGGGTTGCAGACCACGCCCACGTGCCGCACTCCGTCGTCGTCGGCGCAGTCGTAGACGAAGACCTTCAGGTCGACGCCGATCTGGTTCGCCGCGAGGCCGACGCCCTCGGCCGCCCGCTGGCTGGCGAACATGTCGTCGACCAGCGCGGCGAGCTCGTCGCCGAACTCGGTGACGTCCTTCACCTCGCGGTGCAGCAACGGGTGCCCGAAGACGGTGATCGGCCGAACCGTGCCCCGCTCGCGGTGGGCGGTCTCCCGCTCCTCGCAGTCCTCGGTGTCGACGACGAACTCGTCGCTGGGCCGCTCATCGGTGTCTTGCTGCGCCATGGTGTCCGCCGTATGCCTTTCGGTCGCCTCGCGGTAACCCGTACAGCTTACGGCGCCCGCGCGGCCCGCTTGGCAGACCGCTCAGCAGACCTCTTCCAGGTCCCGCCAGTCCCTGGTGTCCTGGCTGTCGGCCACCCAGCCGTCCAGCAGCCCCCGCACCAGCGGCCCGGGCGCCGCGAGCCCGCACTCGCGCTCCGGCGACCAGAGCCCCCCGGCGCCGGTGTGGCCGAGCGGCCCTGGCCGGCCCGGCACGCTGTGGTCGTGCGGGTCGTGCTGGGCCAGGCCGTCGCCCTGCTCGCTCGGCATCCGGCTCTCCGAGCAGGCCCGGCACAGCAACCGGACCGACGACGACCAGTCCTCCGCCGCGAAGCCGGCGTCCGCCGCCAGCCGCTCCAGCGCGTCCCGGTCGGCCTCGGTGGCGGCCTCGATCAGCACCACCCACGTCGGCACGGCGGACGGCGCCCAGAGCTCGATCTCGTCGAAGACCGGGTAGACCGAGGTGACGCCGCCGGCCGTCATCGTGCGCTCGCCGCGCGGCACGCCGTCGTGCAGGACCACCTCGCCCCAGCGGCGCCCCGAGGACGGCAGCGGGATGTTCTGCACCTCGATCCTGGCCGGGTCGAGCCGCCGACCCCACACCACCTCGGCCTCGCCCTCGGGCGAGAGCCGCACCGCGGCCCCGCCGAGATCCATGCCGAGCGGCTCACCACCGCCCACGCCGGCGTCCGGCACCGGCAGCCCGTACGCCTGCCAGGCGCGGCGGGCCAGCGACCAGTCCTGGAGCGCGGTGGCGGCGATGCCCACGTTCCACCAGTCGGGGGCGCCGGCGTCCCGCTCCAGCAACGCCACGGCCCGCAGCCCGGCGGCCCGCGCCTGCTCCCAGTCGTGCCGGAACTTGTGCAGCAGGGCCAGGTTGAACCAGGACTCCGACAGCCAGGGCTCCAGATCGGCGGCACGGGTGAGCAGCGCGCCCGCGTCCTCGTAGCGGCCGTCGTCGATGAGGGTGAACGCCCGGTCGGTGGCAAGCCGCCAGTCCGTGGACGGCCGCTGCCTGACCCTGCCGAAGATCCTCACATGTCCCGCCTGATTCCCGCTTCACAGCGTGTACTTCACATCTTCCTGTCCTGACCCGAGGGCATCCAACCATGGGCGGGTTGGGCAGGACAGGTGCCTGCTCACAGCATGGGGCAGCGGGCGGTGACGCGCGAGACGGCGAAGTGGTGGGGGTGGGAGCACGGAAGGCGCGGGCGGCCGGAGCGGCCGCCGGGCGCTTGATTCAGGCGCGCGGACCGACCCGCGCGCCGGTGGGGCCGGCTCTCTCCGCCGACTCCGATCGGGTGAACGCCTCGTGCCGCGATCAGGCTCGGCGCGCGATCGGCCGGATCAGCCGGCGGCCTGGTCGGAGGCGCCGGCCGGCTCGTCGAGGGCGCCGGCCGGCTGGTCGGAGGCGCCGGCGCCGCCCTCCTCGTTCCTGATCAGATCGATCCGGCCGAGCACCTTGGCCCGCAGGTCGGACGGCACCTCGTCCTGCCCGCAGCAGCGCTTGACCAGCTTCTTCACGGACTCCTCGAGGCCGTACTTCTCCAGGCAGGGCGAGCACTCGTCCATGTGCTCCTGGATCTTGGCGCAGTCGCCGTCCGGCATCTCACGGTCGAGATACTCGTAGATACGGTCCAGGACCTCCGAGCAGTCCGTGGGGTGCGACTGTTCGCCACTCATGATCCAGCGCCTTCCTGAGCCCCGGCCGGGACGAGACCCCGCTCCCGCGCGTAGTCCTCGAGCATGTCGCGCAGCTGACGACGGCCGCGGTGCAGTCGGGACATCACCGTGCCGATGGGGGTACCCATGATGTCGGCGATCTCCTTGTAGGCAAACCCCTCGACGTCGGCGAGGTACACCGCGATGCGGAACTCCTCGGGGATCGCCTGCAGGGCCTGCTTGACGTCCGAGTCCGGCAGGTGGTCGAGCGCCTGCGACTCGGCGGAGCGCAGCCCCGTCGACATGTGCGACTCGGCGCGCGCGAGCTGCCAGTCCTCGATGTCCTCCGCGGCGCTGCGCTGCGGCTCGCGCTGCTTCTTGCGGTAGGAGTTGATGAAGGTGTTGGTGAGGATGCGGTACATCCACGCCTTGAGGTTGGTGCCCTGCCGGAACTGGTGGAACGAGCCGTACGCCTTGGCGTAGGTCTCCTGGACCAGATCCTCGGCGTCGGCCGGGTTGCGCGTCATCCGCAGCGCGGCCGAGTACATCTGGTCGAGGTAGCCCAGGGCGTCCCGCTCGAATCGGGCGCTACGCTCGGTGTCGGTCTCCTCGTGCGTGCCGTCCTCCGTGCCCGTGACCGGACCCACCTCCTTCGCGAAAGCCATGAGCCCGGGTACGGGCTCACCCGCTTCGGAGGATAGACGACCGGGGGTGGGGCGCGCCGGTCGGGACGATCGCTCGGCGGCCAGCCGGAGCGTCGCCCAGTCGACCTCGGCGGCCCGCTGGACGAGCACGCCCTCGGTACGTGGCGGGCAGGCGATGGAACCCATGGAGGCGGTCTCCCTCTCCCAGTGCGGCTGTGGCGTCATGACGCCTCCCTCAACATTCCGGGTGCCCGCCGCATTCCCCGGGGGCTACGTTGGTGGGCATGACTCCCCTGCCGGTACCCGTGCGTGACGTGCGCGTCCGTGTGCGGATGAACGCCTGCTGCGGTCCCTTCGCGCTCGTCGTCGCGGACTTCGAGCCGCCGGGCGCGGACGGTGCGCTGGAGGTGGTCAGCGCCGTGTCCGAGCGCCGGTTGCCGGCGGAGTTCCTGCCCGCACTCCGCGAGGGGCTGCTGGAGGGGCTCGGCGAGGTGACGGCCGCGGTGCTGATCACGGACGGCGCGTTCCACGAGGTGGACTCCAGCGAGCTCGGCTACCGCATCGCAGGACGCGAGGGCGGCCGGGCCGCCCTCGTCGGCGCCGGCCTGCTGCCGCCGCGGGAGGCCGACGCGCTGCGCTGGGCGACATGGCCCGGGCGGCCGAGGCCCGGGCGGAAGCGGAACCGGCCCTGATCCGCCGCCGCGACATCCCGCGCCGACCCGCCGTCCCGCCGACCCGCGCCGCCCCGCTCAGAAGAGCGTCTCCTCCTCCGGCGCCGGGAGCTCGCGCAGCAGGTCGGGGCCGTTGTTGCGGACGTTGCTCACCTCGGTGGGCACCGGGTAGGCCCGGAACCGGCCGATCGGCAGGTCATCGAGCAGCGGCCGTATCGCCTCCGGGTCGGTGCGCGACGGGTCGAGCCAGGCGTCCCAGCGCTCCGGCGGCAGCGCGACCGGCATCCGGGGGTGGATGTCGGCCAGCGCCTGCGGCGCGGTGATCCCCGCCGCGGCCCCCGCCGGCTCGGGCAGCGGGACGGACTCGGCCTCGGTGGTGAGCACCGTGCAGGTGGCCCACCAGGCGCGGGGGTGGTCCTCGGGCAGCGTCGCGTCCCGCCAGAACTCGTAGAGCCCGGCCAGCGCCATCACCGCCCCACCGATCGGCGTCACGAAGTACGGCTGCTTTCGGGGCCGCTTCCGCTTCCCCTTCTCCTCTTCCTTGCGCTCCTCGCCACCGGTCACCCACTCGTAGTAACCGTCGGCGGGGAGCAGGCAGCGGCGGGCGGCGAAGGGGCGCCGGTACGACGGCTTCTCGTGCGCGGTCTCGCTCCGCGCGTTGATCATCTTCGCGGCGCTCTCGGGCGACTTGGCCCACGACGGCACGAGCCCCCACCGCAACACCCGCAACTGCCGCACCGGCTCGGGCCCGGCGTCGCGCACCGGCCGGTCGAGAACGGCGTAGACCTCCTTGGTCGGCGCGACGTTCCAGTCCGCCGGGAGGGGCGAGGCGGGATCCCACAGCTTGACGTCGAACTCGCCGACCAGATCCTCCGGCCGCCGACTGGCCGCATACCGTCCGCACATGCGACCCCACCGCTGGGTGGCGACAGCGCGACGATCTGGGAGGGTCTGCTGGCCGGCCGGTCCGGCGTGCGGGCCCTGACGGAGGAGTGGGCCGCAGACCTTCCGGTGCGGATGGCGGCCGTGGCC
>NZ_SMKI01000389.1 GCF_004348415.1 Streptomyces hainanensis | reverse complement strand
CACCACCCCCACCACCCAGGATCCACGACACCCACGACATCCCACGACATCCCACGACACAGGAGTCGACAGCACCATGGCAGCGTTGAACGGCGGCACGATCGCCGCGCCCACCCCCCAGGCCCGTGTCAGGTCGCGACGCCGGCGGGCCACCCTGCTCGCCGGGGCCGGCGTCGTGGCCGCCCTGCTGGTTCCGGCCACCCCGGCCCTCGCGGCCTCCGCGCCCCAGGGCGGCGTCCACGCCTGGGGGAACGACGAGTACGGCGAGGTCGGGGCGATCCCCGAGGAGTTGGCCGGCGGCGTGACCAGCATCGAGGCCGGCAGCTTCCACAACGTGGTGGCCATCAGGGACGGCGTGCCCCACGTCTGGGGCAACGACGACTACGGGCAGGTCTCCGACGTGCCGGCCGAGGTGCGGGCGGGCGGTCTGACCGACATCGTCTTCGGCGGCGCGACCGGCTACGCGCTCAAGGACGGCCGCGTGTACGCCTGGGGCTACGAGGAGTTCGGCGAGGTCTCCAACCTCCCCGAGACCCTCACCGAGGGCGGGGTCACCGCCGTCGCCGGCGGCTACGGCACCGGCTACGCCATCAAGGACGGCCGCGTGTACGCCTGGGGCGACGACGAGTTCGGCCAGGTCAGCGACATCCCCGAGGACCTGCTCCAGGGCGGCGTCGACTACATCGCCGCCGGCACCAAGACCGGCTACGCCATCCGGGACGGCCGGGCCTACGTCTGGGGCAACGACGAGTACGGGCAGGTCTCCCGACTGCCGGCCGAGCTGACCAGCGGGGTCACCCGGATCATCGGCGGCTACGGCACCGGCTACGCGATCCGGCACGGCCGGCTGTACGCCTGGGGCGACGACCAGTACGGCCAGATCTCCGGCATTCCCGCCACGCTGCGCCGGGGCGGCGTGACCGACATCGCCGCCGGCTTCGACAACGGCTACGCGCTCAAGGACGGCCGCGTGTACGCCTGGGGCTACGACGACTTCGGACAGGTCTCCGACGTGCCGGCGGAGCTGAACAGCGGCGTGATCGACATCACCGCCGGTGGCTTCACCGGCTACGCGGTCCGGTCCGAGGACCGCTGCCCACGGCAGAGGTGAGCGCCGGCGGGCCGGCCGCCCTCGCGCGCGGCCGGCCCGCGAAGCCCACTTTCCCTGAAGGCGCCGGAAGGGGCGGAACCTTGCGTACGTTGATAGTGGAACCCGATGACGACGCCCAGACGCTCGGCCGCACGTTGGAGCGGAACGGGCACGAGGTGCGGATCGCCGCCACCGGCTCGCAGGCCAGACCGTCCTTTCCCTGGGCCGACCTGGTGCTGCTCGAACTCGAACTGCCCGACATCGACGGCGTGATGATCTGTCGGGAGATCCGCTCCGGACGGGACGCCGCCGTGATCATCACCTCCACGCGGGCCGCCGAGGTGGACAAGGTGCTCGGGCTCCAGTCCGGTTCCGACGACTACCTGGTCAAGCCCTTCGGGACGCGGGAGCTGCTGGCCCGCATCGAGGCCGTGATGCGCCGGGTGCGCCACGAGCCCGAGCAGCCGAGAACCGTGGTGCGCGGACCGCTGCGGATCGACCCGGTGGGCCACGAGGTGCATGTCGGAACCCGCCAGGTGCACGTCACGCGGAAGGAGTTCAACCTGCTCTACCTGCTGGCCTCCTCGCCCGACCGGGTGCTCTCCCGGGAGCGGATCATGTCCGAGGTGTGGCAGGACGACTGGACGGCCAGCCGCACCATCGACACCCATGTCAGCATGCTGCGCCGCAAGTTGGGCTCCGGCCAGTGGATCGTCACGGTGCGGGGCGTGGGCTTCCGGCTCGGCAACGCGCTGGCCCCCGTCCCGCCGCAGCCGGGATGAGCCGGTGCTCAGGGGCGGGCCACCGCGTCGAGCCTGACGAACTGCTCGTCGGTCAGCGAGAGTTCGGCGGCCGCGACGTTCTCCTCCAGGTGCGCGAGCGAGCCGGTGCCCGGGATGGGCAGCATCACGGGCGTCCGCCGCAGCAGCCAGGCCAGCGCCACCTGGGCCGGCGTGGCGTCCAGCTCCGCCGCGACGGCGGTGACCTCGCCGGGCGTGACGGTCGCCGGATGCACCGGGCGCCACGGCATGAAGCCGATCCCCGCCGCGGCGCAGGCGTCCACCACGTCCTCGTACTCCCGGTCGAGCACGCTGTAGCGGTTCTGCACGGTGGCGATCTCCGTGATCTTGCCGGCCTCCGCCAGCTGCGCCACGGTCACCTCGGAGAGCCCGATGTGCGCGATCTTGCCCGCGGTCCGCAGCTCGGCCAGCGCCCCGACCTGGTCGGCCAGCGGCACCTTGGTGTCGACGCGGTGCAGCTGGAGCAGCTCGATCCGGTCGAGCCGCAGCCGCCGCAGCCCCTCGTCCACCTGGGACCTCAGGAACTCGGGCCGGCCGTCGATGTCGGCCTGCCGCCCGGGTCCCGGCGGGGCGACCCCCACCTTGGTGGCGACCAGCAGCTCCGCCGGATACGGGTGGAGGGCCTCGGCGAGCAGCTCCTCGTTCCGCCCCCAGCTGTAGAGCTGGGCGGTGTCGATCAGGTTCACGCCGAGGCGCACGGCGTGGCGGGCCACCGCGATGCCGCGCTCCCGGTCCTGGGCCGGCGACACCGGCAGGTGCATGGCCCCGAAGCCGAGGCGCCGTACGGCGCGCTCGCCTCCGATGTCGAACGTGCTCGCAGTCACGGACCGGTCCCGCCCCTCGCTCGGCATCATCAACTGCCGATCGTAACAACAGAGTTGATCGTGTCGATCGTTTCGGCGGATGGTCAGCACCGGGGGTCACCGGCGTCCCGCGCGGTGACCACGGGCAGTACCTCGCGCCGCACGTAGCTCTCGACGTCCTCGCCGCGCAGCGGGGTCTCGACCACCAGCGCGCCGTGCGCCAGGGCCACGGTCCGCAGCAGTTCGCGCGAGCGGCCCCTGATCCCGCCGCCGATCACCAGCAACGTCACCTCGCCGGCGGCGAGTTCGGCGAGGGCCGGGGCGTCCTCCGTGGCGCCGGACGCCGTGATCCCGTGCCGGCCGACCGCCGCGACCACGGCCGCGACCACCCGCTCCTCGCGCCCGACCACCAGCACCAGGGAGCTCATGCGGCGAGCCCGCCCGCCGCCTTCCGCAGCGGCTCCCACCAGTCGCGGCGCTCGGTGTACCAGCGCACGGTGGCCGCCAGGCCCTCGTCGACGCGGGTTCGCGGCGCGTAGCCGAGGGCGCGCAGCCGGGCGTCGGTCAGCGAGTAGCGGCGGTCGTGGCCGGGCCGGTCGGGCACCCGCTCCACCCGGTCCCAGCCGGCGCCGACCGCGCGCAGCAGCCGCTCGGTCAGCTCCAGGTTGGTCAGCTCGGCGGTGCCGGCGACGTGGTAGACCTCGCCGGCGTCGCCGTGCTCCAGCGCGGTCTGGATGCCCCGGCAGTGGTCGTCCACGTGGATCCAGTCCCGCACGTTGCCGCCGTCCCCGTAGAGCGGCACGGTCGCGCCGTCCAGGAGGTTGGTGAGGAAGAGCGGGATGACCTTCTCCGGGTACTGGTAGGGGCCGTAGTTGTTGCCGCACCTGGTCACCACGACCGGCAGGCCGTGGGTGCGGGCGAAGGCGAGGGCGACCAGGTCGCCGCCGGCCTTGCTCGCGGCGTAGGGCGAGTTGGGGGCCAGCGGCGCCCGCTCGTCCCAACTGCCGCTCTCCACACTGCCGTAGACCTCGTCCGTGGACACCTGGACGACCCGCTCGACGCCGGCCGCCAGGCAGGCGCCCAGCAGCGTCCCCACGCCCAGGACGTTGGTCCGCACGAACGCCTCGGCGTCCGCGATGGACCGGTCGACGTGGGACTCCGCGGCGAAGTTGACCACCACCCGGTGGCCCGGCACCACGGAGGCCAGCAGCTCCGCGTCGCAGATGTCGCCGGACACGAAGGCGAAGCGGCCGGCGACCGGGTCGAGGTTGGCGAGGTTCCCCGCGTAGGTGAGCTTGTCGAGGACGGTCACCTCGACGTCCTCCCAGCCGGGGTAGGCGCCGCCGAGCAGGGAGCGGACGTAGTGCGAGCCGATGAACCCGGCGCCGCCCGTGACCAGCACGCGTCGCGTCATGTCCACCGTCACCAGGCGGCGTCGAGCGGGGCGCTGCCCGGGGCCTTGCCCGGCTCCCAGAGCCGGCCCTCCGCGTAGCCGAGGGCCGCCATCTCGAACTGGAGTGCCACATGGGAGGCGGTGGTGTTGGCGTCGCGCCAGAAGCGCTGGAGCGGCCTGGACTCGCCGAAGTTGGAGGTGCCGCCCCTGGCGACCAGCCGGTTGACGGCCGCCGTCAGCATCTCGACGGAGAGCGAGATGTCGCGGATGTTCCTGGCCACCTCGTCCTCGGTGACGGCCGGCCCGCGGTCCGCGACGTCGGCGCAGCGTTCCAGCAGCAGCCGGGCCGCGTCGATCTCGCCGGCGGTGCGGGCGTAGGTGGTGGCCAGCAGGCTGGCGCTCGGCGCGGCCGGGTTCCAGTTGGCCGCCTTGCCCCTGGCGTGCTCCGTCCAGACCGCCAGCGCGCCCTCGGCGATGCCGAGCAGCGGGGCGGCGAACGAGAGCAGGTTGACCGCCTCCAGGGGCACCGTGTGGCCCTCGGGCACGGCGCCGGCCGGCCTGCCGGCCAGCACCTCGTCCCTGGCGAAGGTGCGGTGGGCCGGTACGAAGACGCCGTCGACGGAGACGTGGTGGCTTCCGGTGCCGCGCATCCCGATGCTGTCCCAGGTCTGGCCCGAGGTGAGCTCGGCGCGGGGCACGGCGAAGACCCGGGCCGGGCCGCCGTCCGGCAGGCCGGCGCAGAGCAGGGCCCAGTCGGCGTGGTCGACGCCGCTGATGAACGGCCAGCGGCCGGTCACCACCCAGCCGTCGTCGGCGGGTTCGGCCTGGCCGAAGGAGGCGAGCGAGCCGACCACCAGCGCGTCGGGACCGGCGGCCCAGATCTCGCGCCGCCCCCGTTCCGGGAGGAAGAGCACCATCCGGGCGAGGTTGGCGGCGAGCGACGCGCACCAGCCGGTGGCCGGGCAGGACGCGGCCACGGTGGCCACGGCCCGGGTCAGCTCGGCGAACGATCCCTCGGCGCCGCCGAACGCGCGGGGCGCGAAATGCCGGGCGAATCCGGCCGCCAGAATCAGCTCGGCGACCTCGGGGTCGAGTTTTCCGGCCTCCTCCGCCCGGGGTGCTGCCGCACGTGCCCTCGTCGCCAACTCCTCGACGTCCAGCATTGTTGGGCTCCTCTTTTCCGGGACGGCGGTGGGTCGTTCGGATCCCGTCGAGGAATCATCCGGAGCGGCCCGGCCGAGCGTCAAGGAGATCCGGCGAACTTAAGAAATCCATGACAGACAGTTGTGTTTGTTCTGACGATTCCCTGATTGATGTCGCACGGCCGGATGGCCATGCTTTTCTCAGGCTAGTTGTCCCAGTCGTCTCAGCGTCTCCGTCGAATCCACGGGAAGGCCCCCGCATGAAGGGCATCATCTTGGCCGGCGGTCGGGGTACCCGGCTGTATCCGCTGACCCTCAGTGTCTCGAAACAGCTTTTGCCTGTTCACGACAAGCCGATGATCTACTATCCCTTGTCGGTGCTGATGCTGGCGGGCGTCCGGGACATCCTGATCATCTCGACGGCCCACGACCTCGACGCCTTCCGCTCGCTGCTCGGCGACGGCGCCCCGCTCGGGCTCGACCTCGACTACGCGGTGCAGGACGAGCCGCGCGGCATCGCCGACGCCTTCCGGATCGGCGCCGGCCACGTCGGCTCCGACGACGTCGCGCTGATCCTGGGCGACAACATCTTCCACGGACCGGGGTTCGGCGAGGTGCTGCAGAGCCGGGTGGCCTCGCTCGACGGCTGCGTGCTCTTCGGCTACCGGGTGCCCGACCCCGAGCGGTACGGCGTCGCCCAGGCAGACGCGACCGGCCGGATCGTCGACGTGGAGGAGAAGCCGACCGAGCCCCGGTCCAACCTGGCGGTGACCGGCCTCTACCTCTACGACAACGAGGTGGTGGACATCGCCGCCGGCATCCGGCCGTCCGCCAGGGGCGAGTTGGAGATCACCGACGTCAACCGTGTCTACGTGCGGCGCCGCGCCGCGACCCTGGTCGACCTGGGGCGCGGCTTCACCTGGCTGGACACCGGCACGCACGACGCCCTCACGGACGCCAGCCACTACATGCAGATGATGGAACAGCGCCAGGGAATACGGGTCGGCTGCATCGAGGAGATCGCCCTGAACATGGGCTATATCGACGCCGAATCCTGCCATCGCCTCGGCCGGCGACTCGCGCATTCCGACTACGGCCAGTACGTCATGCGCGTCGCCTCGTCCACGCCCGCGCTGTTGGCCACCACCTGACGGCCGGGGGCACACCGCCACCGGTCACCACGCGATCCGAGAAAGAGAAGGGGAGACATGGCCTTCCTGTCCGTTGACGACGGTCACCTGAACATACTCAACTGGTTCGGGACCGACACGCCCTATCGCCACGAGCGCCTGGTCGAGGCCATGCGGGAAATCATCGACAACGCGGCCGAGTTCCCCGGCTGGGTGTCCTCCTCACTGCACTCGGGGCAGGACGTGCCGGGCACCGCCAATCTCATCCAGATGCGCACCAGGGATGCCATCGAGTCCCGCTACAAGCGCGAGAAGATGCAGAACGAGACCATGCCGGCCTTCTTCCAGCTGACCACCTGGTTCCGGTCCATCAAGACCGAGGTCGTCTTCACCCAGACCCACCCCGACCAGGGCGGCGTGGTGGAGGTCTCGCCCGACCGCGGCGACTTCACCGTCCTCACCCTGTTCGCCGCCGACCCGGAGAACCAGGCCGCGCTGATCGAGAACCTGGCGCAGCCCGACGAGTGGCTGAAGACCGTGCCCGGCTTCCGCTCGCACAGCATCCTGCGCGGCATCGACGGCACCCACGTGGCGATGTACGCCCAGTGGGAGAGCAAGGAGGCGTACGACGCCTTCCACGTCCTGCCGGAGAGCGAGCGGCCGGCGGAGACCAGGGAGCGGCGGGCCATCGGCGCCTCGCTGGTCAACTCGCACGAGCCGCACCAGTACACCGTGGCGCACTCCCGCTCCGCCGCCGGCGCCGGGGGCGCGCGGTGAGGGTCCTGTTCATCGCCGGCCCCAGCCCGGCCACGATGTTCTGGGCGCCGCCGCTGGCCAACGCGCTGCGCAACGCGGGCCACTCGGTGGTCATGGCCACCACGGAGGAGACGACCCGGATCGCCGAGCAGATGGCCATCCCCTTCGTGACGGTCACCGACCGCTCGCTTGAGGACCTGCTCTCGACCGGCCGGGACGGCAGGCCGGTCGACTTCCCGGAGACGGTGGAGGACTCGATCCGCTTCCACGGCTCCTGGATGGCCCGACTGGCCGCCGCGAGCCATGACCGGCTGCGCGAGCTGACCGACCACTGGCGGCCCGACGTGATCGTGGGCGGCAGCCAGTCCTACGCCGCCGCGCTGCTGGCCGCGACGCTCGACGTGCCCTACGTCCGGCACACCTGGGACGCGCTGGAGATCCCCGAGTCCAACCGCTACGCGGACGAGGAACTGGCCCCCGAACTGGCCGCGCTCGGCCGCTCCGCGCTGCCGGACCCGAACCTGGTCCTGGACGTCACCCCGCCCAGCGTCAGCCCGCCCACGCTCTCCCCCGGCACG
>NZ_SMKI01000388.1 GCF_004348415.1 Streptomyces hainanensis | reverse complement strand
GAGGCGGCTCGTGAGCCGCTCGCCCGCACAACGGGCCCACGGCGGGGCGCCCCACCACGCCCCCGCGGCGGCCGGAAACGGGACCGCCCGGCCCCGCGGCGGGGGCCGGGCGGCGGGCGGCGGCCGGGGCCGGACAGCGGACTGCCCCCGCCCGGCAGGCCGGACGGGGGCAGTCGGTGCGCGCCGGCGGTCACCCGCCGGCGCCGGGGTCACCCGATGGAGGCGCCGTAGGCGTTCAGGGCCTCGACGACCGGCTGGAAGTACGTCGTGCCCCCGGAGGAGCAGTTGCCGCTGCCGCCCGAGGTCAGGCCGATGGCGGTGTTGCCGGAGAACAGCGGGCCACCGCTGTCGCCGGGCTCGGCGCACACGTTGGTCCGGATCAGACCGGACACGATGTCGCCGCCGCCGTAGTTGACGGTGTAGTTGAGGCCGGTGACGGAGCCGCCGCGCAGGCCGGTGGTGGAGCCGCTGCGCTGCACGGACAGGCCGTTGGTGGCATTGGCCGCACCGGTGATGGCCCGCGTGGTCCCGTTGTACAGGTTGACCGAGCTCGGCCGGGGCAGCGAGGTGTTGCTGACCCGGATGATGCCGTAGTCGTTGCCCGGGAAGCTGCTGCCGGCGGTGGCGCCGATCGAGGTGCTCAGGCCCGAGTTGGTGTACCAGCCCGGGTTGCCGTCGGTGCAGTGCCCGGCGGTCAGGGCGTAGGCCGTCCCACCGATGTTGACGTTGAAGCCAAGCGAGCAGCGCCAGCCGAGGGAGGCGTAGATGGCGTCGCCGCCGGCGATGTAGCGCTCGAGGGCGCCCTCCGTGCGCTCCACGGAGATGGCGCTGCCGAGCGTGCCGGCGGCCTGCCTGATCTCGGCGATCTCGGCGCTGGTGACGCTCTCGTCGGCCGTGACGACAACGCGGTTCGTCGCCTTGTCGACGGTCCACGCCGTGCCGGCCACGTCGGCGTCGAGCACCGCGTTGCTGGCCGCGGTCAGTTGGGCCGCACTGAAGGTGGAGACGGGTTCGGCCTGGGCCGCGTTCGGCAGGGCGAAGGCGGCGGCGGCCAGCAGACCCGACGAAGCGGCGATCAGCCGGATGCGACGGGACGTGCCTCTGTGGGGGTTCGTGCGCTTCAAACTCACTTGTACTTCCTCCAGTAAGGAATCCGGGGCCCGTTGGGTAGACGGGCCCGTGAGGCGTGGCCAGGAGCGGGCTGTGGGGCATGCCCCTGACAAGCGCTGCCCGAAGTCTTCTCACAGCCGGCCCCGTTGAAAAGAACGCGTTTCGGCCAGCCCGGACCCAGCCGTCTCACCCGTTCGGCGCAGCGGAATGCCTTACGCTGCGTCAGCGGGCGGATACTTCCTCCGTGTCGCTGACGGACCGCGCCGAATGCACCAGAACCGTCACGAAACCCGATTAGCTTGGCTATCCCCTTGGCGCATTGTCAGCATCATGGACCACGATAGGAATGCGGATGAGTACAGGGCCGCGAGAGGAGAAAGGAGGAGTCCATGGGATCGGTGCGGAGGGCGAGTGCCTGGTTGGGCCTCGTCGATGACAGCGAGATGCGTTACTACGACGACGACGAGTACGCCGAGGGTCCGGAGCCCGGCGACAACGCGGGGCCGTGGACCACCGACCCGCGGGTCCGGGTAGCGGCCGAGGTCGCACACGACCAGGGCGGTCGCATCGCGATGATCACCCCGGACGGCTTCCGGGACGCTCGTCGCATCGGTGAACTCTTCCGCGACGGCATTCCGGTCTTGATCAACCTGACGGTGCTCGACTCGGGCGACGCGAAGCGCGTCGTGGACTTCGCCGCCGGCCTCATCTTCGGTCTCCGCGGCTCGATCGAGCGGGTGGCCACCCGGGTCTTCCTGCTGACGCCCGCCGACTACGAGGTGGTCAGCAACGAACGCCACCGGACCTCCGAGGACGGCTTCTTCAACCAGAGTTGACACTCTCCCCGCCCGGCCCTCGCGGCCGGGCGGCGGTGCGCCGGCGCGGTGCCCGGCGCGGTGGGCGTCAGGCGTCAGCGGAACGCGTCGAGGCCGGTCAGCGCCTTGCCGATGACCAACTGGTGCATCTCGCTGGTGCCCTCGTAGGTCAGCACCGACTCCAGGTTGGCCATGTGCCGCAGCACCGGGTACTCCATGGAGATCCCGTTCGCCCCCAGGACGGTGCGGGCCGTGCGGCAGATCTCCAGCGCCTCGCGCACGTTGTTCAGCTTGCCGAAACTCACCTGCTCGGGCCGCAGTCGGCCGGCGTCGAGGCGGCGGCCCAGGTGGAGGGCGAGCAGCAGGCCCTTGTGCAGTTCCACCGCCATGTCGGCCAACTTGGCCTGGGTGAGCTGGAAGCCGCCGATCGGCCGGCCGAACTGCTCGCGGACGCGGGCGTATCCGAGGGCCGTCTCGAAGCAGCTGCGGGCCGCGCCGAGCGCGCCCCAGGTGATCCCGTAGCGGGCGTGGCTCAGGGCGCCCAGCGGGGCGCGGAGGCCGCGCGCCTCGGGCAGCACGGCGTCGGCCGGCAACCGCACGCCGTCCAGCACCAGTTCGCTGGTCACGGAGGCCCGCAGCGAACCCTTGTGGCGGATCGGGGTGGCGGTGAAGCCGGGCAGCCCCGCCGGGACCAGGAAGCCGCGGACCCCGTCGTCGGTCCCGGCCCAGACGACCGCCACACCGGCCAGCGAACCGTTGGTGATCCACATCTTGCGGCCGGTCAACAGCCAGTCACCGCCGTCCCGTTCGGCGCGGGTCCGCATCCCGGCCGGATCCGAACCGTGGTCGGGCTCGGTCAGCGCGAAACAGCCGATGGTCTCCCCGCTGGCCATGGCGGGCAGCCAGTGGCGGCGCTGCTCCTCCGAGCCGTAGCGGTGGATGGCGTACATGGCCAGCGAGCCCTGGACGGAGACCAGCGAGCGGATCCCCGAGTCGGCGGCCTCCAACTCCAGGCAGACCAGCCCGTACTGGACGGCCGACGCGCCGGCGCAGCCGTACCCCTTCAGGGACATGCCGAGGGCACCGAGCGCGCCGAGTTCCCTGGCGAGCTCCCGGAGCCCGGGGACCTCGCCGCGCTCGTACCACTCGGCGATGTGCGGCAGCACACGCTCCCGCGCCCACCGGCGGGTGGCGGCGCGGACGGCCAGGTCGTCCTCGTCGAGGAGTTCGTCGATGCCCAGCGGGTCGGCGGGGTCGAAGGGTGGCGGAGCGTCAGCGGTCACCGCGCCGACGTTACGGGCGGGTAACCCCGGTGGGCAAGAGCGGCCGCCCGTCCGGCTCCCGCTGTGGCGCCGGCACCTCGGCCGCCGCACACAGCCGGCGCGGCAGCCGGCAGGCGGCCAGGGCGCCGAGCAGCAGCAGCACCGCGCTGGCCACCAGCGTCAACCGCATGCCGTGGACGAACGCCTCGCGGGCGGCGTCCCGCACCGCCTCGCCCCGGGCGCCGCCGAGCCGGTCGGCCACGGTGTACGCCTCGCCGAGCGAGTGCCCGGCCGCCTCGGCGTCCGCCGCGCTCACCCCGGAGAGGTCGCGGACCGCCGGGCCGTACATGGCGTTCATCA
Source organism: Streptomyces hainanensis (assembly GCF_004348415.1). Classification (GTDB taxonomy): domain Bacteria; phylum Actinomycetota; class Actinomycetes; order Streptomycetales; family Streptomycetaceae; genus Streptomyces; species Streptomyces hainanensis. The sequence continues at coordinate 4,147 of NZ_SMKI01000388.1, read as the reverse complement.
GGCTGCCGAGCAGCGCGATGCCGATGCCGCCGCCGAACTGGTACGCCGTCTCGCCGACGGCCGCGGCGCCGCCCGCCTGGGCGGCCGGCACGTCGCTGAGCATCGACTCGTACGCCGCGAACAGCGTGGTCTCGAGGCCGAAGCCGAGCATCACGAAGCCGAGGGTCATCAGGATCGGGCGGTCCTCCTCGCCGAGGCCGACGAGCTGCGCCACGGCCAGCGCGGTCAGCCAGAAGCCCAGCACCACCATCAGCCGCGGACCGAGCCGCCGCAGCAGCCAGGATCCCGCGAGGCCGGCGGCGACGGCCGCCAGGCTCATCGGCAGCAGCCGCAGCCCGGCCTGCAGCGGCGAGAGGCCGAGCACCAGTTGCAGGTACTGGGCGGCGACCAGCGCGAGGCCGACCAGGGCGAGCACGGTGAGCACGATGCAGCCGACCGAGGTGCCGAAGGCCGGCCTGGCGAACGCGGTCAGGTCGATGAGCGGATGGCTGGCCCGGCGCTGCCGGCGGGTGAAGAAGACGAGCAGTCCGACGCCGGCCGACGCGGCCAGCGCGGTGCCCGGCGTGACCAGGTCGCCGGTGCCGATCCGCTTGAGCGCCAGGATCAGGGAGAAGAGGCCGGTGGCCGCCGTCAGGGCGCCGACCACGTCCCACGGCCCGGAGCGGTCGCCCGACGACTCGGGCAGCAGCAGCCGGGCGACCGGCAGACAGACCGCCATCAGCGGGATGTTGACGAGGAAGACCGATCCCCACCAGAAGTGTTCGAGCAGCAGCCCGCCCACCAGCGGGCCGAGGGCGGCGCCCACCGCGGCCACCGCGCTCCAGATCCCGATGGCCAGCGCCCGCTCCCTGCGGTCCGGGAAGACGTGGCGCAGGATGGACAGCGTGGCCGGCATGATCATGGCGCCGCCGACGCCGAGCAGCACCCGGGCGCCGATCAGCACCCCGGCGCTCGGCGCGTAGGCGGCGGCGAGGGAGGCGACACCGAAGCAGGCGTAGCCGGCGAGCAGCACCCGGCGCCGCCCCACCCGGTCGCCGAGGGTGCCGAAGAGGATCAGCAGCGAGGCGCAGACGAGCGGGTAGGCGTCGACGATCCACAGCAGTTCGACGCCGTCGGGCCGCAGCCGCTCGCTGACGGCCGGCACCGCGACGTGCAGCACGGTGGCGTCGACCGCCACCACGAGCAGGCTGACGCAGAGCACGACCAGGACGAACCAGCGGCGGACGTCGTCGCCGTGGTCGCCGGAGCGGCCGGCACGGTCCCGGGCGGCTCCGGGCAGGGGCGTCGTGGGCATCAACGCACCTCCGTGTCGCGCGTGACATCCACTCACCACCGCGGGGGAATCCCGGTGGCGCGAGGCACCGGGCACGGCGGAGAGGGCAGGACGGTGTGACAGCGTACGGCAGGCTCGCCCGGACGCTCGAACGCGCCCGGCCGAGCGTCCGAACCTCGAAGATCCGCACGCTCGTTCACCTGAGGGCATGACGAATACCGCTCGGCGAGCCACGAAGAAACGATGAGCCGACCACGTCGAAAATATCCGGAGCGTCAATTCCCGCCGCCCGCGCATTCGACAATGAGAGGGATCCCCGGCGGGCGAAAAGGTTGGCGGCACATCACATCGCCATTACGAAGACCGGGGCGGGCAGGAAGCCTGCTATCACGGGCTGTAATCTTGAAAAAGTGCGTACCGACCGACTCCTAGCCCGCCTCGAACAGGAGCCACAGCCGCCCAGCATGCCGGTTCCCGAGATGAGCCGCACGCGCGCGGCGCTCCTGTGGGCCACGCTGGGCTTCTACGTGGCCATCGTGGCGGCGGTGCTCACCACGTCCTGGCTCGTCCGCCTCGACTGGCAGGTGATGCTCTTCCGGCCGTACAAGCAGTGGCCGGAGCTGCACGCCTTCCTCGACTACTTCGTGGTACTCGGTCAGCGCGGTCCCACGGCGGCGCTGGTCGCGGCCTGGCTCGGCTGGCGCTCGTGGCGGCAGCGCACACTGCGTCCGCTGTTGGTGATGGCCTGCTCGCTGCTGCTGCTGAACGTCACGGTCGGCGCCGCCAAGCTGGGCATGGGCCGCGAGGGGCCGCACTACGCGACGGTCATGGGCTCGAACGAGATGTTCCTGACCGGCGATATATTTCCGTCAGGACACACCGCCAACGCCGTGGTGACCTGGGGGATCCTGGCCTATCTGGCCACCACCCCGCGCGCCCGGCGCAGCCTTTCGGTGATCGCGGCCGTCTGCGCGCTCGGCGTCGGCGCCACCACCGTCTACCTGGGGACGCACTGGGTGAGCGACGTGCTGCTCGGCTGGGCGGCCGGGCTGCTGATCCTGCTGGCGCTGCCGTGGTGCGAACCGCTGATCAACCGGGTGGACACCCTGCTGCTCGCGGTGCGGGACCGGGTGTTCGGCGTCACGGGCGCCTTCGGCTCCGGCCTGCCGCCCCGGCTCGGACCGACGCCGCTGCCGGTGCCGGCCGCGGCCTCGATGTCGGGCGACGAGCCGCTGCCGCACGGCGACCAGGTTCCGGGCGTGGCGGCGCGGGCCGGCGCGGCGCAGCGCGCCGCGAAGTTCAGGCCGCGGATCCCGAACCGGGCCCACCCGGGAGGCCGCCCGGACCACCCGCCGGCCCGGGCCGTCGGCAGCCGCTGAGTCAGCCCTTCCAGCAGCGCACGACCTCGCCGTCGCGCACGGCGAGGTTGAGGCGGCCCGGCATGAACTCCATGGTGACGATCGCGTCCGGCGGGAGTGTGCGCACCGTGGACCAGCCGCGCCCCCTGGCCTGCCGCTCGGCGGCGTCGGCCGCGAGGCCCACGTACTCTTCCGGCCGGTCGTCGGGGGTCCGGGGCTGCTGGGGTAGAGGTGACATGCGGCCCACCGTACGACCTGGCGGCGGCCGCCGACACCCCGAAGGTCAGGGCCGGATCGGGGAACTGTCACGCTTGTGTCACAGCGACCGCCCGCGGGACCTGTTCGGCGTAACGCACCCCTCGCGTAATTGGCGGCACCGAACGGACCCCACCGAATTTCCGTTCGCCATTCGCCGCCGGTGTTTTCCGCGGCCGTTTTCCCGAGCCGCTCGACCGATTACGGGCGCACGGAAAATTCACCACCGCGGTGAACGATGGTGAACTCCAGTGATTGTCATGGCATTGGCACTTCACCTCTGACGGGACGATTGCCCGCCCCCCGGGCGTGACCCCCACACCGCTCCCGCCGTTGTGCACGGGGCACCTGACGCCCCAGGGCGCTCAGGGCCGTCCACGACTTCCGCAGCCCGAACTGAGGAGCGACCGTGTCCCCCTTGCTCGACGTCAGCGACGACGTACGCGCCGAGATCGGCGACGAAGAAGCCGAACGGCTGCTGGCCGGCGACAACGCGCCGAGCAGCTACGACTGCACCTCCTGCCGTACCCCGGGCAACTCGGAGCAGGAACGCACCAGCACGGTGCTGTTCGTGGCCGAGGAGACGGCGGTGCTCGCCTTCGCCCACGCCTCCTGCATCCCCTCCCAGGTGGTCTCCGTCTCCGAGGAGCAGCTGAAGGGCGCCGTGAAGTCCATCACCGGCGAGAGCCCGAGCCAGCCCATGCCGGCCGCCGACGGCGAGGTACGGCCGGCGCCGGGTCAGGCGGTGCTCGGCGTCACCTGCGGTCAGATCCTCGTCGGCGACGAGTTGCACGCCGCGATCGTGGTCGAGCCCACCGGCCCGATCGCCCGCCCCGGCTCCGACGGGCCGGGCGACGACTTCCTGCCGCTGCTGATCGAGGCCGGCTTCATGCCGGTCATCGACCTCACCGACCAGCCGGCCACGTTGCCCGGTTGGTCGGTGCTGCTGGCGATGGGCCAGCTCCACGCGGTCCTGCAGGGCCAGCAGGGCGGCGGCCAGCCGGTGGCCTGGTGGCAGGCCCACCAGCCGCTCACCGTCACGGACGGCTGGCGGGCCTGCGCCAACCAGCGGCAGTCGGTGGTCGTCTTCGCCGCCCCCTCGGGCGCCATCGGTCAGCAGCCGCGGGAGGACATGCTGCGCGACGCGCTGGAGAAGGCCGCCGCGGGCGGCCTCCTGGTCGCGGCGACGATGCCGCTCGCCGGCACGTAGGCCTGGCCGGCCGGGCTTTTGCGGAGCCGGGGCCGTCGGGGGGTGCGGGGG
>NZ_SMKI01000387.1 GCF_004348415.1 Streptomyces hainanensis | reverse complement strand
GGTGGGGGGTTGGGGGGTGTCACGCCGTGCCGACGAGGCCGTCGGCGATGGCGTCCGCGTTGGCGCGCATCAGCGCGAGGTAGCTGCCGGCGGGTCCTTCCGGCTCGGTCAGCGACTCCGAGAACAGCGGGATCACCTCGACCCGCAGGCCGGCCTCCTCGGCCAGCACCCGGGCCAGCCGGTCGGGCTGCGAGGAGTCCGCGAAGATCGCCGGCACGCCGGCCGCCTCGACCGCCGTCGCCAGCGACTCCAGGTCCGAGGCGCTGGGCGAGGCCAGCGTGGTGCCGCTGGGTATCACGGCGCCGACGACGTCGAAGTCGTAGCGGTCCGCGAGGTAGCCGAAGACGTGGTGGTTGGTGACCAGGGCGCGCCGGTCGTCGGGGACGGTCGCGAACCGCTCCGCCATCCAGCCGTCGAGCTCGTCCAACTCCGCCGTGTACGCCTCGGCGTTGGCCCGGACCGCCGCCTCGTCCACGCCGTCCACCTCGGCGATCACCAGCTCCGCGACGGCCTCGACGGCCGTCCGCATCCGGGTCGGGTCGGTCCAGAAGTGCGGGTCGGGCTCGCCCGCCTCGCCGTCGACGTCGGCGCCGAACGGCAGCGGATCCACCTCCTCGGCCACCGCCAGGGTGGTCACGCCCGCCTCCCGGGCGGCCGTCACATGGCGGGCCACGCCCTCCTCCAGGCCGAGCCCGTTGTGCACCAGCAGCTCGGCGTCGGCCAGTTCGGCGGCCTGCCGGGCCGAGACGCCGAACGAGTGCGGGTCGGCGCCCGGTGCCATCAGCACGGTCACCTCGGCCTCGTCCCCGACGATCCGCCGGGTGACGTCGCCCAGGATGTTGGTGGTCACCACCACGCCGGAACCGCCACCGCCACCGCCGTCGCCGCCCGGCGCGCAGCCGGCCAGCGGGAGGAGCGCGAGGCAGGCCGCCGCGACCGTCCTGGCCCTCATCGGCCGGTCTCCACCAGCAGGTCCGGGGTCACGCCCGGATCGAGGGTGCGGGCGAGCCGCAGGTCGTCCGCGTAGTCGTACTCGTGGACCACGCCGGCCGCCGGGTCGTTGACGTAGGCGCGGCTGGTGTCGATCGCGAGCACCGGGCCCGTGACCGGGTCGGCGGCCGCCGCCTTCTCCGTGCCGCCGAGGGCGTACGCGCGGAGCGTTCCGTCCAGGGCCAGCGCGAGGACGGTCGCCCCGTCGCCCGGCGCGGCCGCCGCCAGGACCGGCCCGGTCCCGGTCCGCGTCCAGGCCCGCTCGGCGAGGTCGAGCGTCCACACGTCGCGTTCGCCGGCCGGCGCGACCACGGTGCCGCTGCCCGGCCGCAGCCCGAACGCGCCGGCCCGGTCCGCCGGTTCGGTGCCCTCGGGGTAGCCGATCGGCTCGCCGACCAGGGCGTCCCCGCCCTCGGCGTCGTCGGCCGTCACCAGCAGCGCGCCGTCCGCGCAGCTCAGGACCACGCCGTAGCGGGTGCTCGCCGCGCCGGCCGGCTCGGGGCAGGGCTGGTCGAGCGCGCCCACCCGGGTGCCCTCCCGGTCGTACACGGCGACCGACTCCGCGCCCGGCACCAGCACCCGGCCCTCGAACGGGACGGCGGCGGCCCCGGCGTCCGCGTCGAACCGCGCCGCCTCGGCGATCTCGCCCGCGCCGAGCGCCTCCCGGTCGAGCAGCACCACCGAGCCGTCGTCGTAGGTCAGCGCCGTGACGACGACGTCCGCGTGCGCGCCCAGGAGCGCGCCGCCGCCCGGCAGTTCGCCGACGGTGCGCGGCTCGGCCCGGTAGTAGTGGGCGTGGTCGCCGTGGTCGACCGTCCAGGCGCCGCCGTCGACCACGGTCACCGTGCCGTCGGCCGTCGCCAGGTAGCCGTAACGCCCGTCGCCCGTCAGCCGGTCGACGCCGGCCGCGGCGTCGACCGCGTCCACCTCGGTGACGTCCTCCGTCGCCAGGTCGAGGACCCGCACCGCGCCGGTGCCGGCCTCCGCCACCACCAGTCGCGGCTGCGGCTCGGCCGCCTCCTCGGCGCCGGCCACGTAGCCGTGCGGCACCTCGGGCGCCTCCGACCCGCCGTCGCCGTCGCCGGGGCGGTCGCCGCCCCCGCTCCCGCCGCCGCAGCCCGCCAGCAGCAGCGGCACCGCGGCGGCCAGCGCCAGCCTCCGTCTCCGTGTCCCGAGGTCGCCGAGGTTGCCGGGGTTGCCGAGGTTCACGAGGGAAGTCACGTCCGTTCCTTGGTCGTCGTGCGTGCGGCGACGGTCGAGCCGAGCGCCGAGAGGAAGAAGCAGCCGACGGCCACGGCGGCGATGGTGGCGCCGGCCGCCGTGCCGGCGTGCCAGGAGATCAGCAGCCCGGCGACCGTGGCGGCGCTGCCGAGCAGCGCGGCGACCAGCATGATCAGCGGGATCCGCCGGACCCACAGCGCGGCGGCGGCCGGTGGGGCGATCAGCAGCCCGAACACCAGCAGCGTGCCGACGACGTGGAAGGAGGCGGTGATCGCCAGCGTCACCAGGCCGAGCAGCGCCGCCTGGGCGAGGCCGGGACGCAGCCCGAGCGTCCGCGCCTTGCGCGCGTCGAAGGCGAGCGCCGTGAACGACCGGTGGCCGGCCGCCGCGATCACCGCCGCGATCACCAACGCCACGGCCAGATAGCCGAGTTCGCGATCCCGGACCGCCAGCACGTCGCCGAAGAGCAGCCCGGTCAGGTCGACCGCGAACGACTGCGAGTGGGAGACGATGATCACGCCCGCCGCCAGCATCCCGGCGAAGAGCAGCCCGATCGCCGTGTCGGCCGAGAGCCGGCGCGAGCGGCCGAGCGCGGTGACGCCGGCCGCCATCGCGCCGGCGCTGAGCGCGGCGCCCACCAGCGGGCTGCCGCCGAGCAGCGAGGCCAACGCCACGCCGGGCAGCATCCCGTGCGACATCGCGTCGCCGAGGAACGCCATCCCGCGCAGCACCACCCAGGTGCCGGCGAGGGCGCAGACCATCGAGACCAGTACCCCGCCCCAGAGCGCCCGTTGCACAAAGGACACCTGGAACGGATCGGACAACCACTCCATGGCTAGTGACCCTACAATGAAAATGAAAACGATTGTCAACTAATCGGAAAGTCCGAGAAGTGAGGTGCGTCATGTCGACCAACCACGACGCCGACCACGACACCGACCGCGACGCGGTGCGGCTCACCGGCGTCGCCGCCGGCTACCCCCGTCGCCCACCCGCGCTGCGCGACCTCACCGCCCGCCTCCCGCGCGCCCGCCGCACCGCCGTCGTCGGCCCCAACGGCGCCGGCAAGTCCACGCTGCTCGGCGTCGTCGCCGGCGTGCTGCGCCCCGCCGCCGGCACCGTCACCCGCCACCACCCGGGCCGCCCGGCCCTGGTCGCCCAACGCAGCGCCGCCGCCGACGCGTTGCCGCTCACCGTCCGGGACGCCGTCACCATGGGCCGCTGGGCCCACCGCGGCCCCTGGCGCCCGCTCACCCGCCACGACCGAGCCGTCGTCCGCGACTGCCTCGACCGGCTCGGGCTGCTCGACCTGGCCGGCCGGCAGTTGGGCGAACTCTCCGGCGGCCAGCGCCAACGGGCCCTGGTCGCCCAGGGGTTGGCGCAGGAGTCCGAGCTGCTGCTGCTCGACGAGCCGGCCGCCGGCGTCGATCTCGCCGCCAGCCGCCGGATATCGGCCGTTCTCGCGGCCGCGTCCGAGCGCGGCGTCACCGTCGTCCAGGCCACCCACGACCTGGACGAGGCGCTGCGCGCCGACCACTGCCTGCTGCTGGCCGACGGACGTCAGCTGGCCGCCGGACCGCCCGCCGACGTCCTCACCCCCGAGGCGCTGGCCCGCGCCTGGGGCCTGCCCCGGTCGGTCGCGACCGCGTCGAACGCGGCCACCGTGTCGAACGCGTCGAACGGGCTCGTCAACGGGCTTGTCAGCGACCCGAGTTGCCCCTAGAGTCCCGCGACGGCACGCAATGGGAGCGCTCCTCGACCCGTACCCCAGGCTCGATCGAGGGAGCAGCAACATGAGAGTCCGCCCGCGCCTGCGCTGGACGCTGGCCGTCCTGGGCACGCTCGCCGCCCTGCTGACCGCCGCGCCGGCCGCCCAGGCCGACGTCCAGATCTGCGACCAGTACGGCACCACCACCATCCAGGGCCGCTACACCGTGCAGAACAACCGCTGGGGCACCGGCGCCACCCAGTGCGTCAACGTCACCGGCAGCGGCTTCCAGCTCACCCAGGCCGACGGCGGCGTCCCCACCGACGGCCCGCCCAAGTCGTACCCGTCGATCTACGTCGGCTGCCACTACGCCAACTGCTCGCCCGGCACCAACCTGCCGCGCCAGCTCAGCTCCATCGGCAGCGCGCCGAGCAGCATCTCGTACACGTACGTCGGCGGCGCCACGTACAACGCGTCCTACGACATCTGGCTCGACCCGACGCCCCGCACCAACGGCGTCAACCAGACCGAGATCATGATCTGGTTCAACCGCGTAGGACCCATCCAGCCCATCGGCTCCCCGACCGGCACCACGACGGTGGGCGGCCGCAGCTGGGAGGTCTGGACCGGCAGCAACGGTGCCAACCGGGTGATCTCCTTCGTCGCGCCGTCCGCGATCGGCAGCTGGAGCTTCGACGTCATGGACTTCGTGGACGTCGCCGTCAGCCGCGGCATGGCCACCAACTCCTGGTACCTGACCAGCGTCCAGGCCGGCTTCGAGCCCTGGCAGGGTGGCACGGGCCTCGGCGTCACCTCGTTCTCGGCCTCCGTCAACTAGACCGCCAGCAGCGCCCTTCCCACGGGCGGCGGAATTCGGATGCCACACCGCGTTCCGCCGCCCCACAATGCGGCCCATGCTCATCGACCACTGGCCGCTCGCCGGCCTGCGACTGACCACGCCCCGGCTCGAACTGCGCCTCCCCGACCCGGAGGAGCTGGCCGAGCTGGGCGCGCTCGCCGCCGGGGGGATCCACCCACCCGAGGAGATGCCGTTCCTCTTCCCCTGGACCGACCTGCCCCCGGCCGAGCGGGCCCGCTCGGTGCTCCAACACCACTGGCGCACCCTGGGGGCGTGGACCCCGGGTGACTGGTCGCTGCTCCTCACCGTCTTCCACGAGGGCCGGCCGGTCGGCCTCCAGGACGTCGGCGGCAAGGACTTCGCCGTCCTCCGCGAGGTCTCCACCGGCTCCTGGCTCGGCCGTGCCCACCAGGGCAGGGGCATCGGCACCGAGATGCGGCACGCCGTCCTGCACCTCGCCTTCGCCGGCCTCGGCGCCACCGACGCGATCTCCGGCGCCTTCAGCCACAACCTCGCCTCGCAGCACGTCTCCCGCAAGGCCGGCTACCGGCCGGACGGCCTCGCCCGGGTCGCGGTGCGCGACCAGCCGGTGACCGAACAGCGCTACCGCCTCACCCGCGCCGAGTGGGAGGCCACCTCCGACACCCGCCCGCCGGTCACCGTCGCCGGCCTGGAACCGTGCCTGCCGCTCTTCGGCGTCTAGGGTGGACACACCGCACCCGATCCCGAGGGGGCCACCATGGCGGTGCGCCGCGTCATGCCAGTCATCCGCTCCGAGGCCGTCGGCGAGAGCCGCGAGTTCTACGGTCTCCTCGGCTTCGAGGAGGTCATGGACCTCGGCTGGATCAGCACCCTCGCCTCGCCGGACGTGCCGACGGCACAGGTCAGCCTCATGACCCAGGACCGGACCGCGCCCGTCACCCCCGACTTCAGCGTCGAGGTCGACGACGTGGACGCCGTCCACGCCGCCGTCCTGGCCGGCGGGGCCGAGATCGTCCACCCCCTCCAGGACGAGGCGTGGGGCGTGCGGCGTTTCTTCGTCCGGGACCCGAACGGGCGGGTCGTCAACGTGGTCAGTCACCGCCGCTGACCCGGGGGGCCCGTGCGGCCGCCGCGGGGTAGGGCTTGGAGAAGTCGAAAGGGGAAGGCAGATGGATCCGGAGATCGCCGCGTTGGCCGGCACCGCGGGGACGACGATCGTGACCCTGGCGGCCACCGACGCCTGGCAGCGCACCAGGGACGGCCTGGCCGCGCTCTGGCACCGGGTCAGGCCCGACCGCGCCGCCGCCGTCACCGCCGAGCTCGACACCACCCGCGAGGAGCTGACCGCCGCGCCCGACGCCGACACGGAGGCCGAGTTGGCGGCCGAGTGGCAGGGCCGGATAAGGCGTCTGCTGCTGGCACACCCCGAGGTGGCGGACGAACTCCGCACGCTGCTCGCCGAGTTGCGCGACGAGGCGGCCGCGCCGCCCGCCGGGCCCGTCATCAACCAGCGCGCCACCGCCTCCGGCAACGCCCGCGTCTACCAGGCCGGCGGCGACATGCGCATCGGCGAGCCGTGACGGCCACCGCCCCCTGACGGGGTCGCCCGATCGGATTGAACTCCGGCGGAGAACGGATTCGCCACGGGCCCCTCGTGCCACGGTGGTCGCCCGCCCACCGGAGAGCGACAGGGGGCCCACCCTTGCGGGTCATGTGCACGACGATCGGCAGCCCTTCCCACGGCCGCGCCCAACTCCCCCTGCTCCGCGCCCTCGCCGCCCGGCACGAGGTGCTGGTCCTCGTCGACCCGCCGCTCCGGGCGGTGTTCCGGGAGGACGACGTCCGGGTGGTGCCGTGCCTGGGAGCGCTCGACCCCGCCGGCTGGATCAGGCGGTACCACGACGCGATCCCCGAGACCCCGCCCGGCGACCCCGAGCGGTTCCACGCCGCCCTGATGCGCGCCATGTTCCGGGGCATGGCCCTGGGCGGGGCGGCCGACTCCTACGCGGCCGCGCTGCCGCTCGCCGAGGAGTTCCGCCCGGACCTGATCCTGCGCGACGGGATGGACTTCGGCGCCTGCCTGGTGGCGGAACGGCTCGGCGTGCCCCACCTGCCCACTCCCTCGGGGACCACCAACATCCTCGACCCCGCCGAGGTCTTCGAGCCGCTCAACGCCACGCGCGCCCGACTCGGCCTGCCGGCCGGCGACGACCCGCTGTCCATCGCGCCGCACGGGCGCGTCGACTACGTGCCGGGCTCGCTGTCCTTCTCCCGGCACCTCGGCCCCTCCCTGGCGTACCGGCAGACCGTCGACGTGACCCGCGCCGCCGCGCTCCCCGAGTGGGTCGCCGAACTCGCCACCGACCGGCCCCTGGTCCTCGCCGCCATCGGCACCGCGCTGCCGATGTCGCACGAGCGGGCCGACGGCGCGCCGCCGCCCGCGCCCTACCCGAACGCGCCGGACACGCTGCGGGCGATGGCCGAGGCGGTCGCGTTGCTCGACGACTGCGTGGTCGTCCTGGCCACCGCCGGCGTCCCGCTGGACCCCGAGGTCACGCTGGGGCCGCACGTCCATGTCGCCGAGCGGCTGCCGCAGCCGCTGCTGCTGGAGTCGGTCGACCTCTTCCTCACCCACGGCGGCTTCAACAGCGTCCGCGAGTCGCTGCGCACCGCCACCCCGATGGTGGTGCTGCCGCAGTTCGGCGACCAGTACCCCAACGCCCGCCGCGTCGAGGAACTCGGGCTCGGCCGCCGCGTCACCGACCCCCGGCCGGCGGCCGTCGCCGCGCTCTGCCGCGACGTCCTCGCCGACCAGGCCATCGGCGCCCACGCCCGCCGGGCGCGGCTGGCGATGCTGACCCTGCCCCCGATCGAGACCGCCGTCGCCGACCTGGTGAAGCTCGTCGCGGGATGACGACCCACCCCCGGGCGGACGCTTGGAG
>NZ_SMKI01000386.1 GCF_004348415.1 Streptomyces hainanensis | reverse complement strand
CGCCAGGCCCCCGCCCCCGCCTCGGCGCCGGCCGTCACACCGGCAGGTCGTGCTCGTTGAGCGACATCAGCGCGTCCGCCTCGGGCTTGGTCAGCTCGGCCACCCGCATCGCCTGGCGTTCCGTCATCTGCTGGAACAGCTGCCGGGCGGTGCGGCCGTTGCCGAAGCCCTCGCCGCGCGGGATGGCGCCGATGAAGCCGGAGAGCGCCTTCCTGGCGCCGTCGGTGAGCTGGTAGCGGTGCCGGCGCGCGTTGTGCTCGACGATGCTGACCAACTCCTCCGTCGAGTAGTCGGCGAAGGCGAGGCTCCGGGTGAACCGGGAGGCCAGGCCCGGGTTGGAGCTGATGAAGCGGTTCATCTCGCCCGGGTAGCCGGCGGCGATGACGACGACCTCGTCGCGGTGGTCCTCCATCAGCTTCACCAGGGTGGCGATGGCCTCGCTGCCGAAGTCCTGCGCCACCCCGGCCGGGGTGAGCGCGTACGCCTCGTCGATGAACAGCACGCCGCCCATGGCCTTCTCGAACGCCTCGGTGGTCTTGGGCCCGGTGTGGCCGATGTACTCGCCGACCAGCGCGCTGCGGTCGACCTCCACCAGGTGGCCGCGGGACAGCAGCCCGAGGGCGCTGAGCAGCCGGCCGTAGAGCCGGGCCACGGTGGTCTTGCCGGTGCCCGGGTTGCCGGCGAACACCAGGTGGCGGCTGAGCGGTGGGGCCGGCAGTCCTGCCTCCTGCCGCAGCCGGACCGTCTGCATCAGCTTGACCAGGCCGCTGACGTCCCGCTTGACGCCGTCCAGGCCGACCAACTCGTCGAGTTCGGCGAGGAGTTCGGGCAGCGACTCCTGGGTGGGGCCGTCCTCGTACTCGTCGTCGCCCGGCCGCTCGGCGGTGGCGGTGGTGGTCGGTCTGGGGGCCGCGGCGGCCGGCCCCTGGTCGCGGTCGCGGGTCCGCTCGCCGTCCCGGTCGCGGGGTCGGCGGCGCCGGTCCTGGCTCGGGCCCGGCGTGGGCGGGCGCTCGGGTCCGCCCTGGCCGCGGTCGAGCCCGGGGAGCCGGGGCGAGCCGACGTTGATCGCGACGCAGTCCTCGAAGAGGGCCTGGGCGCCCTCGGCGAGGCCCAGGTCGTGCGCGGAGTCGAAGACCCGGCAGCCGCGGAACCGCGGCGCCGCGTCCCTGGCGACGTGCAGCGCCGGCAGGGCGCTGGCGATCACGTCGCAGTGGTCGAAGGTGCCGAGGGCGCCCTCGCCGACCAGCACCCCGTGCTTGCCCGAGCGCGCCACCCGCACCCCGCGCAGCCGCGGGTCGGCGCCGTGCGACAGCTCGACGCCGTTGCCCTGCTGGCCGGTCACGGTGCAGTAGAAGAGCAGCGACTCCTCGGTGGAGCGCAGCCGGACGCCGGTCTCGCCGCCGGTCACCCGGGCGCCGCGGGCCATCACCCGGGCCTGGTCGCGGACCTCGACGCCGGAGAGCCGGGCGCCGGCCAGCGTGGACTCGTTGATCTCGGCGCGCGCCGTGTGGTCCAGCCGGACGCCTGAGCGGGCCGCGTTCTCCACCCGGCAGTCGGTGAGCAGCGCCTCGGCGGCGTCCTGCACCAGCACGCCGTTCCGGCCGGCGCCGAACAGGCCGCTGCCGCGCAGCAGCACCCGGGACGAGTCGCGGGCGCGGAGCGCGGATCCGGAGCCGCCGTGCACCCGCAGCTGGTCGGCGCGGAGCACGGCGCTGCCGGAGACGGCGATGCCGATGCCCTCGACGCCCTCGATCGCGGTGTCGTCGAGGCGGGCCAGGGCGTCGCCGGTGAGGTGCAGGGCGGTGTGCCGGGCGGCCCGCAGCTTGGTGCGGCGGGTCACCAGGACGCCGCCGTCCGTGGGGTCGGCGAGTTCGGCGGACAGGTCGTTGTCCAACGGGATGGTGCCGACCGGCACTTCGGGACGGGCGACGAGGTTGCGGGAGCCCAGCACCTCGACCCGGCCGTGGGTGACGACGCAGTCCTCCAGGGTCAGCCCCGAGGCGTCCTCGACCCGCAGCAGGGCCTCGGCCGGGTCGGCGCCGCGCAGCACCAGGCCGCGCATCCGGCAGTCGGGCGCGGCGACGGTGAGCGGGCCGGCGGCCAGGGGCACGGCGATGGTGACGGACCCGTCGCCGTGCTGGGGGATCAGCGTCACGCGGCGGGCCAGCCGGAACGACTCGGCGTACTCGCCGGGCGCGACGCTGACCACCGCGCCGGCGGGGGCGACCGCCAGGGCCTCGGTGATGGTCCGGTGTGCGCCCCTGGTTCTGGGCGCCACGCGGATCGGCTCGTCAGTCATCGAACTCCTAGCGTGGAGGACCCGGTTCGGGCCGGGTTGGAGAAGCGTCGGGGCGCTGGGCGCCGTGGAGCGTGGCGAAGGGCTTCGGGCTGCTCGGGTCGGGTGGTGTCACCGCCGGGGCGAGAACCGCGGGTCTTCTCGGGCACGTGGCGTTCCCTCCGGTCACCCACCCGGGGTGAAGTGGAAGGGATCGTCGGCGGACGGGTCCACCCCCGGCGGGGTGATGCCGAGGGATTCGCGAACGGCCGGGCCCAGGGCGAACACGGCCAGGTTCTTGTCGATCAGCTTGCCGATGACCGGCATCACGAGGAAGTCGATGATCCCGGCCCGGTGGTAGAGGCGGGCGGCCGCGGTGTTCTGCATCATGCCGCGGAGGGCGCCGACGCTGAACGCGCCGGCGAGGCCGCCGGCGAGGCCGACGGCGCCGTACAACAGCGCGTCGAGGCCGGAGAGTTGGTGCCGGTTGCCCTCGGAGTCCTTGACGCCGAAGATCGCCGCGCCGGCCGCCGCGCCGACGAAGCCGGACAGGCCGCCGACGCCGGCGTTGACGAAGAAGTCGTAGGTGCCGCCGCGCCAGCGCAGCACCTTCTCGTTGCCGGCGAACTCGGCGTTCCAACTGTCGTCGTTCTGGCGGAAGTTGTACGCGTAGCCCTGATCCTTGTTGCCGAAGCCGACCTTCCAGGTGCCGCGGTGGGCCCCCCAGTTGTGCAGGCCGACCGAGAGGGACTTGAGGCCCGCGCCGACGACGGCGCCGAACGCGGCCTGCTGGACGTCGGTGATGGTGAACGGGGTGCCGGTGGCCGCCGAGACGATGCCGAAGACCGCGAGGTTGAGCAGGAAGTCCAGGGTGAACTCCTGGGTAAACGCCACCGCGACCGAGCCCATGTTGTTGGCGAGGAACGGGGTGTAGAGGGATTCGGCGCCCTGCACCCCGCCCGGCCGGTTGGTGACGGACGGGCCCCAGCTGTAGCGCAGCGACTCGCTCCACTCGCGGGTGAAGCCGCGGAACTCGTTGGAGAAGTCGATGAAGTGCGTCTCGCGGCCCACGAGGTGGGTCCGTCCGAAGGTGTCGCGCTCGTAGATGTTGCCCGGGATGGTGCGGTCGTTGAGCACGACATGGGAGTTGCCGTCGCCGAAGACGTGCCGGCGCCACTGCTTCTGCCAGGTCTCCGACTCCAGGAACGAGCCGTCCGGCAGCCGCTTCATCTCGCGCACCGTGACGCCCGCGTCGAACTCCTTCCAGGCGCGGTAGGCGTCGGCGTCGACCGCCGTGTCCAGGTCGCCGGGCTTGGCGAAGTACTCGCGGACCCGGAACGGCTTCATGGTCAGCGCGTCACGGGCCGGGTTGCCGCTCGCGGCGGACGCTGGGATCTCCTGGATCCGGATGGCGCCGTCCGCGTCCAGGGTGTCGACGAACCGGGCGCCCGGCTGCCAGCCGCCCAGTACGTTGCCGCGGGAGTCGATCCACTGGCGGACGCCGGGGCCGCCCTCGTCCAGGGTGTCGACGAACCGGGCGCCCGGCTGCCAGTCGCCCAGTGCGCCCCGGGAGTCGATCCAATGGCGTACGCGCGCGTCCTGGCCGCCGAACCGCTGAACCGTGCCGTCGGCGTCGATCTTGTTCCAGCGCCAGGCCGGCGGCTGGCCCGGGGTGTGCGGCAGTTTGAACGCGTCCAGGGTGGTGCCGTCCGCCAGCAGCCGGTGTTCGCGGACCAGTTGGCCGTCCATGAAGTCCTGGAAGGAGTGCCGGTCCCAGCTCCGGTAGTGGATGTCGTTGGTCGCCGCGTACTTGCGGATGCCGCTGGAGCCGTCGGCGCCGACCCAGCGGTTGTTCCCGTCGCTCCAGACCCGGAAGGTGTGGGTGTCGAGGCCGAAGGTGTCCTGGCGGACGACCACGGCGCCGTGGTGGTCGAGGAGCATCCAGTCGTTGCCGGCGCCGCCCTGGTGGCCGGTGCGGCGGAAGTCGAGCGCGGTGCCGGCCGGGTTCTCCATGGGGCGCGGCTTGTACTCCAGGATGGTGCCGTCCTTGAAGCCGACCCTGGCGATGTTCCACTCGGCGGCGTTGGCGGTCGGCGTGAACGGGTTGGCGTGGGTGGCGTCGGTGCGGAACCGGTCCACGAAGAGCACGTCGTTACCGGTCTTGCCGCCGCGCGGCGGCAGGTTGACGGTGGTGAAGTCCGCCTGGACGAAGGTGCGGTGGCCCTGCAGGTTGTCGGCGCCCTCGGACCAGGGCCGGTAGCCGGCCCCCAGAACCACGCCGTCCGGCAGCTTGACGTCGGCGCCCACGGTGAGCTCGTTCCCGTTGGCGAGCTTGCGGGTCTCGCCGACGAAGTCCCCGGCGTGGTTGATCCGGAACACGCCGTGGCCGTGCTGACTGGTGAACTGGATGCCGTGGTCGACGACCGTCCCGCCGTTGGACTGTTCCCAGCGGGCGATCTGCATCCTGCTGTCCTTGGCCCAACCCGCCTGATCGGTGCCGAAGTTGGTGTTGCGGAACTCCGAGCTGAGCACCGACCGCCAGGCGTTCGGCGGCCGCTGCTCGGCGATCCGCTCGAACGACAGGGTGTCACCGTTCTTGAGCACCTTGGCGCCGGCGACGTCCTTGCCGGTCGGCACGATGGCCTTGAACTCGGCGTTCCAGCTGCCGTTCGGGTTGATGTCGTGCGCGGTGTAGCGGCGCAGGTCGTCGAGGCCGGCGACCCGGCCGACCTTCACGTGCACCACCTTGGTCTCGCCGGTGGCCGCGTCGCCCATCGTGTCGATCCAGGCGCGGCCCGGGCTCCACTTCCTGGTGCCGTCGGCGACCTGCTTGAAGTCGCCGTCGAATCGGGTCCAGTTGCTGGTGCTGCCGTTCCAGTAGTGGGCGTTCATGCCGCGCATGTCGGCGATGACGTGGCCGCCCTGCGGGTTCTCCCGGAAGTGGCGCACGGGGTTGCCCGCGTTGTCGTAGTCGACCCAGGCGCGGCCGCTGACGCTCCACTTGCGGCGGCCGAAGTCGCCGATGTTGCCGTTGGCCCGGATCTCGGACCAGTGGTCCCTGGTGCCGGGGCCGTAGCTGATGCTCTGGCTCCCGCGCAGGTTGGGGGCGGAGACATGGGCGTCGAGCACGGCGCCGTCGGGCAGCACCCGGCGGTCGAAGACCGGGGTGCCGGTGTGGGAGGTCAGCGAGATGTGGCCGCGCTCGCCGCCCTTGACGTCGATCTTGCCGAAGTCGTTCCAGCCCGGGTTCCGGGGCGCCGTCGCGCCGGCGACGCCGGTGTTCCTGGTCCAGGTGGGCGCGTCGGGGTTGGTGCGGAAGTCGAGCAGGAAGTGCTGGTTGCCGACGGCCTGTCCCTGGTGGAAGACGTCGATGCGCTGCGCGGTGAGCTTGCCCGTGGCGTTGTAGTCCTGCCATTCGTTGGCGCGGGCGCCGAAGCCGTCGACGCGGTAGCCGCCCGGCTGGGTGTGGATGGTGCCGTGCGTGGTGATGGGGGTGAGTTCGCCGCCGCGCAGTTGGAGGTTGGTGGGGTTGGTGATGTCGAGGTAGCGGGAGTCGACGCCGTCGGACAGTTCGAGGACCCGCAGGTTGGTCGGGGCGCCGCCGTCCGCGGCGTGCAGGGTGACGTTGCGGATGTTGGTGGTGGCGTCGGGGGCGCCGACGGAGACGTCGAGGTGGCCGTCCTGCCGGTAGAGCCGGAAGACGCCGCCGTCGTCGTTGACGCGGAAGCCGGGGTTGGCGTTGGCCCCCGTCTGGGGCCTGGGCAGCACGGTGCGGTCGGGGACGACGACGCGATGGTTGTCGAGGAGTTCGTAGGCGCGCCGGCCGACGTCGCCCTCGAACTGCCGCATCCGCGCGAACTGGTCGACGCCGCCCGTGCCGGCCCCGGGCAGCCGGGTGTCCTGGAACTGGAACGCGCCGTCGCCGCCGAACCGGGTGACGAGGTTGTTGTTCGGGGTGCTGATCTCGAGTTCGCCGCCGGGGAGCCGGTTGATGGTGGTGTGGGGCGTGGGCGTGCCGTGCACGTTCCGCAGCCCGACCGTGGCCGGGTTGTTGATGTCGGTGAAGGCGTAACGCGTCGGCTGCCCGGGCGAGTCCAGGGTGACGACGTGGTGGGTGACGTTGCCCTGCGGGTCGATCATCACGTGGTGGTCGCCGCTCTGGACCCGGAAGCCGGACGGCGTGCCGTTGTCGAACTGCTGGGTGACGGTGGCCGGCACCGGACGAGGCGCCTGCACGTGCCCCGTGTCGCCCCGGGCCGTGATGACGAGATCCCGCCCGTTCAGGCCTGCGGGGCCACCGCGGAGGTGGTAGATCTCCTCGACCAGCTGGCCCGGGCGCGGACCGCCCACCTGGTGGGTGGTGTCGAGGTGCACGCCGCGCACCGTCACCGAGTTGCCGGTCACCGCGCCGTTGACCGCGCCGCCGTCGCCGGCCCGCAGCACCGGCGCGCCGCCACCGACCGCCGGGGTGTGCACGAAGGCGTCGAGCGGGCCGCCGCCGCGGCCCAGCATCGGGGTGACGTTGTGGGTGACGTTGCCCCGGGTGTCGATGAGGACGTGGTAGCCGGCGGTCTCGACCCGGACGCCGGTCGTCGTGCCGCCGTGGATCTGCTGGGTGACGGTGGCCGGCACCGGGCCGGTCGGGGTATGGACCCGGCCGGCGGTGCCCTGCGCCGGAACGCGGAGGTCCATTCCGTGCAGGCCCATCGGGCCGCCCTGGACGTGGTAGACCTCGTCGATCAGCTGGCCGGCGCGCGGTCCGCCGAGGTGGTGGGTGGTGTCGAGGTGCACGCCGCGCACCGTCACCGAGTTGCCGGTCACCGCGCCGTTGACCGCGCCGCCGTCGCCGGCCCGCAGCACCGGCGCGCCGCCCGGCTGGATCGGGGTGTGCGCGAACGCGTCGAGGCGGCCGCCGCCGCGGCCGCTGAGCTGGACGACCTGGGAGAGGTTGGTGCCGGCGGCGTCGACGGAGAGGTGGACGTCGCCGCCCACCAGCCGGGTGCCGCCGCCGCGCTGCGGGACGGCGGTGATGCCGCCCACCCCCTGCCCGTCGAGACCGCGGACCACGGCGCCGCCGCCCGCGGTGTCGCCGACCGGCGCGAACACGTGGCGCCCGCCGGGCGGCACGGCTCCCGGCACCGCGCCAGCTGCCGGCGCGGGCACCGGCAGCACGTGGTGGGTGACGGCGCCGTTGCCGTCGACGACTATGCGGTTCGGTCCTGCCGTGATGAGGTGGTGGCCGTTGATGTGGGTGCCGAGCCCGGTGACGGCGTTGTCCACCGTGGTGATGGTGCCGTCCGCGCCGGTCCGCAGTAGGACGGGGGCGCCGCCGGCCGTCTCGTTGAAGCGGAGGCTGGTGCCGCCGAAGCCCGGGAACGTGCCGAGGTCGACGTTGCGGTGCGTGGTGAGCCCGGTCGGCTGGGCGTCGGTGATGC
>NZ_SMKI01000385.1 GCF_004348415.1 Streptomyces hainanensis | reverse complement strand
CCCCGGAGACGCCCACCCTGGAGTCGGCCACGGCCCAACTCGTGACCGTCCTCGGCGACCTGGTCGTGCTGACCCGCACCGCCGGCATCCCGGTCGAGCTGGTCCTCACCGGCGTCGACCCGGCGTCCGTCGACGGCCGGGACATCCTCGTGGACGAACTCGGCTCCGGACGTGTCCGGATCCGCGTCCCGCACCCCGGCACGGACGCGCTGGTCCAACTGGGCACGCTGCGCCTGCTGGTCCTCGACGAGCACACCGCGCGGCACACCACGGTCGGCGAACTGTGGGGAACCCGCCGCCTGGTCGTCGGCGACGGCGTCCACGTCGTGCCCGACGGGCAGCTGCTGCACATCGAGAGCGGCCCCGGCGGAGGCACCCTGCTCGTCCACCCCGCACCGACCGGCACCGTGGGACTTCGGGACGACGAAGCGGGCGCCGGGCCGGCCGTGCCGCTCGCGCTGCGAGCCACCGGCACGAGCGGCGTCTTCGCCCGCTTCGCGGTGGACGCCCCCACGGCCGTCCCCGAGGCCCGACTGGTCGAACTCGCCGCCGCACAGGGGCCGGCACCCCAACGCCTCGGCGGTCCGCTGAACCGCGCCACCGCCCCCACCGCCGACGACTACGCCGGCGCCGCCGCCCACCGGGTCGAGTTCGACCACGAAGCCCTCACCGGCGCCCACCGCCTCCTGCTGCGGCTCGACTGGGTCGGAGACGCGGCCCGCGCCGAACTCGACGGCACCCTGATAGCCGACCAGTACTGGAACGGATCCCCCTGGGAGATCGACCTCGCCCGGCACCGGGAAGCGCTGGAGAACGGCGCGGAGTTGGTCCTGCGGCTGCTCCCGTTCGACCCCGCCGCGGCGATCCACGTGCCGGACGGCCTGCGTCCGGCCGAGGTCACCCTGCGGGTGGAAGGCATGCGGCTGGTGCCCGTCTACCGGGCCGCCGCGGGGATCGGTGCCCCGTGAGCGGCCCGAGCCGACGCCGGTTCCTGGGCCTGATGGGCGGCATGGGGATGCTCGCCACCGGCGGGTGTGTGACCGCGGCCCCCGCCGATCCGGTGACCGATGGCGCGGTCGGCCTCAGGCTGTGGACCCACGATCCCAGCTACACCGCCACGTTCCAGGCCGCCCTGGGCGACCGGAGCATCATGCGCGGCTCGGCGTACGCGCCGTCCCTCGAGGTGACCGCCGCCGCGGGGGGCGACCTGCTGACGCGCACCATCACCCAGTTCATGGCCGACGGCTCCCCGCCCGACCTGCTCGGCGTCATCATCTCCGAGTTCCCACGGGTGATGAAGGGGGACCTCGCCGAGTCCCTGTTCCTCGACCTCACGGAGATCGCCGAACCGTTCGGCGACGACCTCCTGCGGCGCGGGCCCTACAGCCTGAACGGTCGTCTCTACGGCCTGGACTCCGACACCTCGATCTCGGTCCTCTACTACCGACCCGAGGAGTTCGATCGGGCCGGGCTGCCGGCGGACGCGGCCACCTGGGACGAGATGCTGGAGATCGGAGGCCGCCTCCACCAGGCCACCGGCAAGTCGATCGGCATGGTGTCCAACGGCGACAACACCTCGCTCTACAACACCTACCTGCAGTCGCTGATCCAGCGCGGCGGCAGCCCGTTCGACGCCGAAGGCAACCTCACCATCGACACCGACGAGTCCGTCGAGGCACTGGACCTCATCCAACGCGGCGTGGCCAACGGCGCGTTCCTCGTCGTCGGGGACCCCTACGGCGCCGCGGCGGGAGCCGCCATCAAGTCCGGCCTGCTCGTCGCGCTGACGATGCCCTCGTGGTACCGGGTCTACGGCCTCGAGGCCAACGCCCCGGAACAGGCCGGCCAGTGGCGGCTGCGGACGTTGCCGCGCTTCGACGGCGGCGGCCACATCGCCTCCAACCTCGGTGGCACCGGGTTCACCGTGTCCGCGGTGAACCCGGGACGCGAAGCCGCGCTCGACCTGCTGCGCAGGGTCTACCTCACCCCGGAGGGCCAACTGCTCCGCTTCCGGACCGGCGGGTTCCTGCCCACCCTGCGTTCGCTCTACGCCGAGCCCGACTTCACGTCCTTCCGCGACGAGTTCCTCGGCGGCCAACAGTCCTTCCTGGAGTACGCCAGGGCGGCCGAGGACCTGCCCGAGTTCTTCCTGTCGGAGAACAACGAGGCGCTCACCGTGGCGATCGGCGCGCCGATGCTGGGCCTCTACGACGGCGACCTGACCCCTGCCCAAGTGATCCGCGAGGCCACGGATTCCTACCGCCGACAGGTGAGGTCCTGATGAGCCTGACCGACACCCCCGACACCGGAACCACCCGGGCGGCGCTCCCGTCGCCGACCGGACGACGCGCGACCCGCGCGACCCGCGCGCGATCGTGGGCCCCCTACCTGTTCATCTCCCCGTTCTACGTGCTGTTCCTGCTCTTCATGGTCGTCCCGATCACGATCGGCGCCTTCCTGAGCATGACCAGCTGGGCGGGCGTCGGGAACCCGGAATGGGTCGGACTCGACAACTACGCCCGCCTGTTCGACGACCCCAGCTTCTACACCGCCCTGTTCAACACGGCCGTGTTCACCGTCGGCACGATGTGCGTCGTCCTGCCGCTGTCGCTGATGATCGCCCTCGCCCTCAACGCCCGCGGGCTCAGGTTCCGGGACTTCTTCCGCACGGTCTTCTTCCTGCCGGTGGTGGTGTCCCCGATCGTGGTGGCACTGGTCTTCGGCCTGTTCTTCGACCAGCAGTTCGGCCTGGTCAACGGCCTCACCCAGGCCACCCTCGGCAGCCCCGGCATCGCGTGGCTCACCTCCCCGTTCTGGGCGAAGGCCGTCGTGATCATCCTGGTGCTGTGGCGCTGGACCGGCTACCTCACCATGTTCTTCCTCGCCGGCCTGCAGAACGTCGCCCACGAACTGCACGAGGCCGCCCAGATCGACGGCGCGGGCCCGATCCGCGGCTTCTGGAGCGTCACCCTCCCGCAACTGCGCCCGGTCACCGCGTTCATCGGCGTCACCGTCCTGGTGTCCACCGCGCAGATCTTCGAGGAGCCCTTCCTGCTGACCCAGGGCGGGCCGGGCGAGGCCACCATGTCGGTGGCCCAGTTCATCTACCGCGCCGCCTTCCAGCGACAGGAGCTCGGCTACGCCTCGGCCGCCGGCGTGGTCATGTTCGTCGTGGTCTTCGCCCTGGGGCGGATCGCGATCCGAGTGTTCGGAGCGGGTGAGAACCGATGACGACGACCACCGACCTGCCCACCACACCGGCGCCGCCCCGGCGAGCGGTCAGCCGTTCGCGCCCGGCCCGCCCCGGCCGCGTCGCGCTCTACACGGGACTCGTCCTCGCGTCGGCGTCTGGCTCTTCCCCCTGGTGTGGGCCCTGTTCTCCTCGTTCAAGCGACGCAGCGACATCTTCGCCTACCCACCGACCCTGCTGCCGCCCGACCCGACCCTCGACAACTACACGGCGCTGTTCGACGGGCACCCGTTCTGGCAGTGGTTCCTGATCTCCACCCTGATCGCGTTCGCCTCCACCACCATCACCGTGGTGGTGTGCTCGATGGCCGGGTACGGCTTCGCCAAGTACCGCTTCCGGTTCCAGAACGCCCTGTTCAACGTCATGTTCAGCTCGCTCGCGATCCCCTTCGCGGTCATCGTCGTGCCGCTGTTCGTGTTCCTGGCGCGGACCGGCACGGCGGACCCGTGGTTCGCCCTCGTCGTGCCCTGGGTGGCGCCCGCCTTCGGCATCTTCATGATGCGCCAGTTCGTGGAGCAGTCCGTCCCAGACGAGATCCTCGACGCCGGCCGGATCGACGGCGTCGGCGAGGCGGGCCTCTTCTGGCGACTCGTCATGCCCCTCCTGCGCCCGGCCATCGCCGCGCTCGCGGTCTGGAGCTTCCTCAACTCGTACAACAACTTCCTCTGGCCGCTCATCGTCATCGGCGACCCGGACAGCTACACCCTGCCCCTCGGACTCCAGGCGATCTTCGGTGCCGAGGGCCGCCAGTACGACATCGTCCTCGCCGGATCGATGCTCGCCGCGATCCCCTCCATCCTCGTCTTCGTCGCCCTTCGCAAACAGCTCATCGACGGCCTCAGCGCCGGCGCCCTCAAGGGCTGAGACACCTCCACGCCGAGACACCCCCACCACCCCGGAGCAGGGACAGATGACCTACACACCCGTACCACTCCCGCCGCACCTGCCGGACCGCCTCACCATCACCCTGTGGGACTTCAGCTGGTACACCCGCACCGGCCCGGGCGAGCCCTTCGAGGACCTCGACCGCGCCTTCACCGAAGCCGTCGAGCGCGGCTACAACACCATCCGGATCTGCGCCATGCCGTACCTGATCTTCGGCTCCGGGCTGTCCGGAGAGACGGAGTTCGGGCCACTCGGCGGGGAGTACGCCCAGGGCACCCGCTGGTACGACGTACGCCACCGCGTCCGTCTCGACCCCCGGGCCCACCTGCTCGCACTGCTGCGCGCCGCCAGGCGCCACGGGGTCGTGGTGATCCTCTCCAGCTGGGAGTACCAGCAGAGCAGCTCCTTCGCCGGCGACCGGCGATGGTTCGACGCGCTGATGGCCGTCGACCCGGAGGACCGCCCGGTCCGGCTGGCCGACGCCCTCGCCGACGCCTGCGAACTCGCCGAAGCCGAAGGGCTCGCCGAGGTGATCGCGTTCGTCGAACTCCACAACGAGGTCCAGGGCGGATACCTCACCGAAGGCCTGCCCGGCCGCGAACCGGCCGTGGTGGAGCTGCGGGAACGCCTCGCACGCGGCCTGGCCCGCTTCCACGAACGCCAACCCGCCGTCCCCGTCACCGTCAACTACGCCCGCGTCCCGCTGGACGCGTTCCGCGGCATCCCCGAGAACATCGACGTCGGCGTCTTCCACCCCTATGTCTACGGAGTGCTCGACGAACTCGTCGTCGGGTACGGCCTGCGCGCGACCGACGGCGGCTTCGACGAGGAGCGCGCCCGCGCCGACCTCATGCGCCCCGGCGCCCCGCCCTTCGACCAGTGGCGGCCGCCCGCCGGCGAGGAGTGGCGGCTGAAGGCCACCATCGTCGGCAAGCCGGAGATCTACGTGCACGACTGGTGCGACGCCGAGGCCTGGGACCGGTTCCTGTACGAACGGTACGGCGAACACCGCGTGTCCATGCTCCGCACCCTGGACACCTGGATCTCCGCGGCGGCCGATCTCTGCGCCGGACGCGGGATCCCCCTGGTCTTCGGCGAGGGATGGATCGGCTACACCCCGCTGACCGGCAACTTCGAGGAAGGGCCTATCGGCGCGGAGTTCTGCCGGCAGGCCGTCCGCCTCAGCGCGCGGGTCGGGGCGTGGGGCACCATCGTGTGCTCCAACGCCGCCCCCCACCATCCGATGTGGCGCGACATCGCCCTCCAGCGTGAGTGCAACGGCGCGTTCGCCGGGACCGAGGTGTCGGCGGCACGCTCCTGAGATCACGACGACGGACGCGGCCCGGGGCGCCGCGCCGGCGTCGCGGCCCCGTCACACGCCGCCACGCGGCCCGATCTCCACGGCGTACAGATGGGAGTCGTGGCTGCCGACGTACACCACGCCGTCGGCCACCGCCGGAGTCGAGACCACCTCCGCTCCGGTCGCCGACCGCCATGCCCTTTCCCCGGTGCTCGCGTCCACCGCGCGCAGGGAGCTGTCGGCGCCGAAGTACACCGCGCCGTCGGTCACCGTCGGGGAGGAGAACCACTGCCAGTCGCCCTCGCATCGCCACGCTTCGGTGCCCGTCGCCGCGTCCACCACCGACATACCGTTGCGGGCGGTGACGTACACCATGCCGTCGGCCACCGCCGGGGAGCTGTTCCCGCCCCCAGCCTCGGACTTCCAGGTCTCCCTTCCCGATGCCGCGTCGAGCGCGTACAGGTACGCACCGTCACAGGCGTACAGGACGCCCTCGGCCACCGTCGGCGAAGAATCCTTGTCCCACTGACCCTCGAACCGCCAGATCTCCGTCCCCGCCCCCGCGTCGAGCGCGTACAGACGCATCCTGTTGCCGGCGTACACCACCCCGTCCACGACCGTCGGTGGCACGATCATCATGTCGTCGGTCGCGAAGCGCCACACCTCTGCGCCGGACGCCGCGTCCACCGCGTACAGACCGCCGAACTGGCCGCCGACGTACACCACCTCGTCGGCTACCGTCGGCGACGAGACGACGGTGTCGGAGTCGCCGGCTTCGAATCGCCACCTCTCCTGCCCCGTCCCCGCGTCCACCGCGTACAGACGGGTGCTGCCACTGACGTACGCCACCCCGCCGGCCACCGCCGGAGACGTGGTCACCACGTCGTCGGTCGCGAAGCGCCACACCTCGGTCCCCGACGCCGCGTCCACCGCGTACAGACCGCCGTCGCCACTGCCGACGTACACCACCCCGTCGGCCACCGCCGGCGACGACTCGATCATGGCGCCGGTCCTGAACCGCCACCGGTAGGGGCGGTCGACGCCTCCGCCGCCTTCGGGCGAGCCGTCGTCCCCGGGAGCGAAGGCTCTCCACAGGGCCGCACCCGAGCCGACGGCCGCGGCCAGCCCGGCCAGCCCGGCCAGTCCTGCGACGGCCCGCCTGCGCGGGAGCCTTCGCGGTTCGCCGATGGCCAGCGGAACGGTCAGGGGCGATGCGGCCGTCCCGACGGTCGGTGACGCGGCTGGCGTCCGGGCCGGGGCGGAGGCCGTCCGGCTCTCCGTGCCCTGCGGGCCGGGGTCGCCGCCCGGGCCCATCGGGTGCGCGCCGGATCGCGGGTCCTGCCCCGGACGAGGATCGGCCGGAACCGCCGGGCTCGCGCTGGCCGGAACCGCCGGGCTCGCGCCGGTCGGGGCCGCCGGGTTCGCGCCGGGGAGGGAGGCCGTGGCGCGCTCCCGCACGGTGCCGGCCAGCGGGCCGGGCAGCCAGGTCCCCCCACCGGTGGTGACGGTGTCCACCGAGTCGCCCGATGCCTCCGACAGCCGTTCCAACAGGCTGTCGACGGTGGGACGGGCGCGTGGGTCCTTGGCCAGGCAGGCAGCGATCGGGGAACGCAGCACCGGCGGGAGTGCGCCGAGGTCGGGCTCCTCGTGAACGACGCGGTATCCCAGTACCGGAGCGGACCCGATCCCGAAGGGGCCCTCGCCGGTGGCCGTGAACGCCAGCACCGCGCCGAGCGAGAAGACGTCACTGGCCGGACCGACCGGTGCCCCGGTGAGCTGCTCCGGCGACATGAACCCGGGTGTGCCGACCACCATCCCGGTGTGGGTCAGCGCACTGGCGTCGGCTGCCACCGAGATCCCGAAGTCGATCACTCTGGGGCCGTCCTGCGCCAGCAGGATGTTGGACGGTTTCAGATCCCGGTGGACCACCCCCGCCTGATGGATGGACTCCAGGGCCTCGGCCAGGGCCGCGCCCAACGCCAGCACGTTCTCCGCCGGCCACGGCCCGTGCTCGGAGACGGCGTCGGCCAGCGAGGGCCCCGGCACGTAGACGGTCGCCAGCCAGGGCGGTGAAGCCTCCGGATCCGCGTCGACGACACCCGCGGTGTACGCGCCGTTGACCCGGCGTGCCGCAACCACCTCTCGGACGAACCGCAGGCGGAAGTCCCGGTCCTCGCCGAGTTCCGGCCGGACCACCTTCACCGCCACCTGCCGGCCGCCGGGCGAACGCCCCAGATACACCCGCCCCATGCCGCCAGCGCCCAGCCGCGCCACGATCCGGTACCGCCCCACCC
>NZ_SMKI01000384.1 GCF_004348415.1 Streptomyces hainanensis | reverse complement strand
GGGGTGGGCTCGGGCGGCAGCACATCGCCGGCCGCCGCCGGACTCGCCGTGGCGGCGCTGGTCACCCTCGGCTGGTTGGCGAACCACAGCACCACGAACATGATGGCGAGGGCCAGCGCGATGCCGAAGACGGTGGCCAGCCAGCGAGGCAGCACGCCGAGTTGGCGGTAGACGCCGTCCACGGGCAGCGGCTCGGTTCCCGAGCGCTGCAACGCCAGGGTGTAGGGCCGCTCCTCGCTGGGCCCGATCCAGGTGACCTGCTGCGGCGACAGCCGCGCCTTGACGAACGCGGCCCGCCCCGGCTCGATCCGCACGTTGGCCGGGTGGATCTCGTAGCTGAGCTGGTCGCCGTTGTCACTGCCGCTGATGGAGGCGGTGAGCGGGGTGTTGCCGAGGTTGTCGACGGCGAGCCGCGGCCTCCCCCGGAAGCGGCCCCGCACGGTGACCGGCACCAGTTCGGCCCGCACCTCCGTGAACGGCAGGATGGTGAGGTTGCCCTCGGGGACCGTGACGGCGTCCGGCTGCTCGGTGGGCGTGATCCGCACCGCGTACGGGTTCGGCCCGGCCGCCGCGTCCGGCGACCGGGGCGGCGCGAACGTCAGCTCCACGGTCCCCGTCGTCCCCGGGTAGAGCCGCAGCACCT
Organism: Streptomyces hainanensis; assembly: GCF_004348415.1. Taxonomy (GTDB): domain Bacteria; phylum Actinomycetota; class Actinomycetes; order Streptomycetales; family Streptomycetaceae; genus Streptomyces; species Streptomyces hainanensis. Next base: position 7,122 of record NZ_SMKI01000384.1, on the reverse strand, counting down.
GCGGCTCCACCCGCGTCCAGGGCGCGATCTGCCCGACGGGCTCGAATCGGTACTCGTCGACGACGTCACCGGTGTTGCGTACACGCAGCCGCACGCGCGTGCTGTCCCCGGCCTCCACGGTGGCGGAGGCGGGTTCGAGGGAAGTCCACAGGCTCACGCGCCGACGCTAGACCGGCCCGTGACGCCGGGTCAGGAGTCTTCCGTGCACGGCCCGGCCGCCGCGAGGGCGGGGCGGTTGCCCTCGCGGGCCGGCTGCGGGGTCACTGGCGGTTGCCGGGCACGTACACCTCGGGCTCCTCCGCCGAGTAGACCGACGCGAACCGAGCGTCGCTCTGATCGCGCACCCTGATGATGATGCGTTCCGGGCCGATGCCCAGCGTCCTCAGCTCGCGCGCCACGGCCTCGGCCCGCAGGCGCGCCCGGCCTCTCAGCGCGATGATCCCACCGTGGGCGTGTCCTTCGACCACGATCTGCCCCGCCGACTGCCGCCACGTCTCGGCGACGGCGGTGAGCCGGCTGAGGCTGAAAGGCCGCAGGCGGTCCGTCGAGTCCTCTTCGAAGAACAGGCGAGGGACGCTGGTGGTGGCGACCGTCATCGCGTTGAGCGCGGTGCGGCGGTTCTCGCTGTGGAAGCTGCGCTCGGTCCCCGGTTGGTAGATCTTGAAATACCACAGGTCGCCCATCGCGGACCTGGCCTCCCGCTCCAGCAGCCCGTTGGCCACCTGCTCTGCCTCACGCCGCGGCATGCGGGGGCTGCCCGGGTTGGCACTCACGTAGGCCGTCGCGACCTCACGCGCCGCGTCGCGCATCAGGCTCTCCATCATGGAGTTGCGGTTGAAGTTCTCCAGGGTGATCTGGTCTCCGCCGTCTCGGCTCTCGGCCAGCACCGTGGCGTAGTGGTAGACCCAGATCCGTTCCGCGGGTACCCGGTTGCGAGCGAAGTCGAATCCCTCGGGGACACCGCTTCGCGGCTCGGCGGGGATGGTGCGCGTGGTCAGTGCCTCGCCGACCCGGGCCCTGGCGTAATCGTTGATGCCGATGGACTGCTCGTAGCTCGTGAGCCTCCCGACGCCCTGCCTGGTGCCGTACTCCTCGCCGGGATCGAGCGCCGGCCTCGGGCCCTGGACGGCCTCCGCGGCCTGCTGCGGAGTCGTCGGCGGCCGGCGCGAGGCCAGCGCGGCGGCGAGGGGCGACAGCCCGGTGTCGCCCCTGGGGCCGATGTCCCCGGAGACGCCCCGGCCACCCGTGCCGCGGAACATCGCATGGCCCAGGGAGCCGCCGACCACCTTCTCGGCGACCTCCACACACTCGTGCTGGACCAGGTGCATGAACCTCTCGCGGACGACGTCGTCCTGATCGGTCGCCATCCGGGGCCGGACCACGGTGAGCCGTTCCCCGCGGGAGTTGGTCACCGAGTGGCCGCCCTGGGCCAGTCGGACATAGCTGCCGGCCGTGGCCAGTCTCCGGTTCGCCGAGCCCACGACCTCAGGAACGGCGTAGAACTCCTTGGGCTGTTGGGACTTCGTGGAGTTGATGGCCATCGTCTCGTCGCCGGACCAGGCAATGGTGACCGGCCCCTCCGGCTCGACGTACCGTGCGATGTCCCCCTGGAACGCGCCCTCCTGGTCGAGCGTGACGGAGACCGACCCGCTGTTCACGGCGAAGGCCGGCAGCTGGTCGCCGGAATCCGGGGCGAGCTCAGGGGTGATCGGGTTGGTACCGGTCTCGTACCGCTGGATGCGGGGGACGTGCGAAGTCGCCGCCTGGTCGCCGGCGGTGCGCTGGATGTCCCTCTGGACGCCGGGGAGGCCGCCGGATCCCGACGGCCCGCGGCCGGCCGGTGGGAGCGGGGCGCGCATGACACGGTCGGCGACGGCGTCGGCGGACTGCTCGAACTCGTCCTTCGGTTCCGAGACGCTCACGCCGTCGCCGTGGTCGGTCCCGGCGACCGAACCCTCACGCTGCTGTCGGATGTGCTCCAGTTCGTGGGCGATCACCCGCTTGTCGCCTACGGCCTTTCCGCTGAGGACGACATGCGAGCGCGAGGTGTACGCCAAAGCGTCCAACTCGGCCGCCGAGCGGTCCGCTTCCGCTCCCGTGTGCATCCGCACGGAGGCGAAGTTCTCCCCACCGAAGCGCTGTTCCATCTCCTGTCGCAGCGCCGGTTCCATCGGTTGGCCGGGCCGGCGCAGGACATCGTGCACCGTCAGGCGCTGCACCGGTCGCGTCGCCGCCCGCTCCTCTCCCCCGTCGGGCCCGTGCTGGCGCTCGCCCGGGTCGTGGTCGCCCTGTGGGGACCGCGACCGCTGGACGATCGCGGCCACCGCCGCGTTTCCCGCGCTGCGCTGGAGCGCCATCAGGCCGTCGGCGCCCGTCGCCCCCGTGGGTGCGGGCGCCCCGGCGGGCGGCCGTTGCCGTGGCCGGCTGGATCGACCCGCGTTCTGCTCACCCTGGTGTTCCCGGCGGAGCGGCATGACGTCCCTTCTCACGGACTGCTGGGCAAACCTGTGTCTAGCCCGCCCGGTCGATCGCGGCCAGGGTCCGCGGGGCAGACCCGAGGGCACGTGAGAGGCCGTTTCGGCGCCGCACGGTGCGCTCGCTCCGTCCGACGGTGTCTGACGCACTCGCGTGTGAGTACTGCCGCGCCGCGTTCTGCCTCCACCAGGACGTTCCGTGGACCGCGCCGCCCGCACCCGGCCCCGTCGCGCTGGGCGGCTGCGCGCGTCCGGCCGCGCGGGGCAGGCCGGCTTCACCCGCCGGGCACGCGCGGTGCCCCCGGTCAGGGACTGGCGGACGTTTCGGCGGCGGTGGGGTCGGAGTGAGGCTGAGGGTGTTCCATCCCGTACTCCGAGGAAGAGCGAGGAGAGGCCACCATGCCCTCGTACCTGTCGCCCGGCGTCTACGTCGAGGAGGTGGCCAGCGGCGCGCGCCCGATCGAGGGGGTGGGCACGTCGGTGGCGGCCTTCGTCGGGCTCGCGCCGACCGGCCCGCTGAACGAGCCGACGCTGGTGACCAACTGGACGCAGTACGTGGCGGCCTTCGGTGACTTCACCGACGGGTACTACCTCGCGCACTCCGTCTACGGCTTCTTCAACAACGGCGGCACCGCGGCGTACGTCGTGCGGGTCGGCGGCTCCTCCGAGGACGCCGCTCCCGCGAACGACGCGGCGTCCGCCGCCGTCACGGGCTCCGGCGGCAGCGCGACACCCCCGGCCGCGCTGCCGCCGGGCGAGCCGAAGCAGCTCGGCACCTTCACCGTCGCGGCCACGGCGCCCGGCGACCTGAGCGTCGAGGTGGCCGACCTCGAGGGCGACGGGCCCGCCGAGCGGTTCAAGCTGATCGTCAGGGACGGCGGCAAGTCCGTCGAGAGCTTCGACGTGACGGCGAAGAAGGGCAACCGCAACTACGTCGTCACCCAGGTCAAGGAGCGCTCCCAGCTCATCGAGGTGGCCGAGGCGGCGTCCGCCGGGCAGCTCGCCCGCCCCGGCAACCAGACCGTCGCGCTGTCGGCCCCGGCGCCCGCGGTGCCGGCCGGGGGCGTCGAGGCGGAGCGGCCGGGGCCGGCCCAGTACCTGGGCGACTCCGCCGACCGGACCGGGTTCGGCGGCCTGGAGGCCATCGACGAGATCTCCATGGTGGCCGTGCCCGACCTGATGGCCGCCTACCAGAGCGGCGCGATCGACATGGAGGCCCTCAAGGCGGTCCAGCTCGGCCTGATCGCGCACTGCGAGCTGATGGGTGACCGGGTCGCCATCATCGACCCGCCGCCCGGCATGAACGCCCGCCAGATCCGGGTCTGGCGCCAGGAGACGGCCGGCTACGACTCCAAGTACGCCGCGCTGTACTACCCGTGGATCAAGTCCTTCGACCCGGCCACCGGACAGGCCCGCCTGGTGCCGCCGAGCGGCCACATCGCCGGCATCTGGGCCCGCAACGACGCCGAGCGCGGCGTACACAAGGCGCCCGCCAACGAGGTGGTGCGCGGCGCGGTGGACCTGGAGATCCAGATCACCCGCGGCGAGCAGGACCTGCTCAACCCGATCGGCGTCAACTGCGTCCGCGCCTTCCCCGGCCGAGGCATCCGCGTCTGGGGCGCCCGCACCCTCTCCTCCGACCCGGCCTGGCGCTACCTCAACATCCGTCGGTACTTCAACTACCTGGAGGAGTCGATCCTGCTGGGCACCCAGTGGGTCGTCTTCGAGCCCAACGACCAGAACCTGTGGGCCCGTATCCGCCGCAACATCTCGGCGTTCCTGGTCAACGAGTGGCGCAACGGCGCCCTGTTCGGCTCGCAGCCGGAGCAGGCGTTCTACGTCAGGTGCGACGAGGAGTCCAACCCGCCGGAGTCCGTCGACCTCGGCCGGGTCGTCTGCGAGATCGGCGTCTCGCCGGTCAAACCTGCGGAGTTCGTGATCTTCCGACTCGCCCAGTTCTCCAGCGGCAGCGCGGAGCTGGAGGAGTAGCTCCGCCCGTCGCCCGGCGTCGCGCGCCGGGTGACGGCAGACGTCGTGAACCCAGCCAGCCAGGAACAGGGAAGAGAGCAGAGATGAGTCTCACGGAAACCGACAGCCTTGTCGCACATTCCTTCGGCCTGCAGATCGACGGGATCTTCGTCGGATATCTGATGTCGGTGAGCAATTTCCAGACCGAGCAGGACACCATCGAGAACCCGCAGAACTCGGAGAACGGTCAGCCGACGACCGCGATCCTGCCGGGCACGAGGAAGACCGGCAGCGTCGAGATCGTCCGCGGCATGCGGCCCGATCGGACCTTCAACGAGTGGATCAACGACTCCACCGCCGGCCGGATGGGGAGCGCGCGCAAGAACGCGACGATCATCATCATGGACCACGAGCGGAACCCGATCAGGCGGTACAACCTGCGCAGGGCCTGGTGCAGCAAGATCTCGCCGAGCAACCTCACGGCGGGTGAGGCGTCCGTCCTCACCGAGACCTACACCATCGTCTTCGAAGAGATGGTCATCGAGTGATGCGACGGACCATCGCCAGGGCGCCGAGCGGAACCACGCTCGCGCCGGAGCCGCCGGCCGCCGCCTCCCCCGACGCCACGGCCCCGGCCACGGCCACGGCCCCGGCCGTCGGTGTGCCGGGGCAGCTGCGGACGGAGTTCCCGTTCCAACTGCCGCGCGGCTACGTGGACGACGGGGGCACGGTCCACCGGGACGGCGTGATGCGGCTGGCGACGGCGCGCGACGAACTCCTCCCGCTGCGGGACCTGCGGGTGCGGGAGAACCCGGCGTACCTGTCGGTGGTCCTGCTGGGCCGCGTCATCAGCCGCCTGGGCACGCTGGCGATGGTCCACGACGGCGTCGTGGAGGGCATGTTCGCCTCCGACCTGGCGTTCCTCCAGGACTTCTACCGCCAGATCAACGCCGAGGGGCACACCCGCGCGTCGGTGGTCTGCCCCCACTGCTCGGAGCCATTCGAGGTGGATCTCGGCGGGAGCCGCCTGGGGGAATCGTGACGTACGCGACCGACCGACTGCACGAGGAGATCGCGTACGTCGCCTACCACTTCCACTGGGACCTGGACCGGATCCTGGACCTGGAGCACCACGACCGCCGCCGCTACGCGGAGCAGATCGCGTCCCTGGTGACGCGGGCCAGGACGGAGGAGTGAGGCGTGGGGTTCCTCGACAGACTCAGGAGCGGCGGCCGGCGGGAGGCCGGCGGTGCGCGAACCGGTGTCGAGCCGGAAACCGGCGTCGGTGCGGCGGCCACGCCGCCACCACGACCGGTCGCCTGGGCGGGACTGCCGCCGATCCAGCGGTCGCTGAGCCCGGGGCAGAGCGTCGCCGACGCGGAGTTCAGCGCGCGGATGGCGACGCTCCAGGACCCGTCGTTCGCGGGAACGGTGTCCCACGCCGTCCTCGACGGCCGCTCGATGAGCCTGGCGAGCCGGGGCAGGCCCACGGCGTACGGCAACCCCGTCGCGGGACTTGAGCAGCCCTCGTTCACCCTGCCGGTGGTGACGCCGGCGCCGAAGGAGGAGCCAGCGCCGGCCACTTCACCGGTCGCCCCGGTCGCCGCGATCGCCAGACCGCTCACCGCGCCATCCCGTGCGTCGGTGCCGCAGGTGACACCCGCGGCAGGGCGAGCGCCGCGGCCGCCGTCCCTCACCAGGGTGGCGGCGGCCGCCGCACCACCGGTGCGGCGCCGCGTGCTGCCGGCGTTCCGTCCGGACCCGAAGCCCGGGAACCCCGGGAACCCCGGGATCGAGGAGCCCGGCACCGGAAGCGGAGGAGCAGGGGCAGACGGGCCCGTTCCTCCGCGCCGTGACGGGGGCGGCGGTATCGCGCCGCGCTCCGTGAACGGCGGCGTTCCGCCGGTTCAGCGGACGGCGGCGCCCCTGAAAGGGACCAGTTCCGCCGCGCCGTCAGCGGCGGCTGACGGCGCGGCGTCCGGCACGCGTGCGCAACCTCCCGTCCGGACGACCAGCCCTACACGGCGGACGGCAGAGCGGCGGCCGACGGCACGGACCATGGCTCCGGCCCATCCGGATGCCCCATCGGACCGGACGCGGGCGGCGGACGCGGGCGAGGCCCCGCACGACGGTCGCGCCGCGATCCAGCGTGTGGCGGCGACGCCCCGGCGGGCGGTCGGCGGGACGGCGAACGGGGAGACGGCGAGCGGGGGATCGTCGCCGGTCCGCCCCTCGACCGTGCCGTCCCTCCGCTCCGCCGCGAGCGGCGGCCTCACCCCGTCTCCCGACGCCCCCGTCCAGCGCTCGACGGCGAACAACGGTTCGGCGGGCACGTCACCCGTCGATCACCGCTCTGGGCCCGCACCTGTGTCCACTCCCGCCCCGGGCGCCGGTGCCGCCGCCATTGCCTCGGCGCGGTCGAACGCCTCACGGTCCCCCGTCCGGCTCGGACTTGGCGCTCCAACGCGTGGGCCGGTGCCGGGCCCTTCCGCACCGGGCCGACGATCGCCGGACGGTGCGCTTCCGGTGCGGCGACGCGAGACCGGCTCTTCGGCACCCACCCCGGCACCCCTCGCGGCGCCGGACGCGGCGCGTTCGGTCCCGGCGCCTTCGCCCCTCGACGGCCCGCCGCTGGCGGGCCCCGCCCCGGCCGCTCCGTCCACGGCCGAGCCATCAGTGC
>NZ_SMKI01000383.1 GCF_004348415.1 Streptomyces hainanensis | reverse complement strand
GCGTGTGTATAAGAGACAGGGGGTGGGGTGCGCCCTCCTGCTGGTGGCGCGGGGTCTCTGGCGGGCTCGGGTGTGTGGTTGAGGTGTCGTAGTGCCTGGGCGAGTTCGGTGGCGTTCGGGTACCGCTCTTTGGGGTCCTTGTGGAGCAGGGTGAGCACGAGGTCGTCCCAGGCGGATGGGATGCCCGCCCGCACCGAGCTCGGTGTGGGGGGTTGCTGGGTGAGGTGTGCGGTGAGGTAGCCGACGGTGTCGGGAGCCTGGAAGGGCGGCCGGCCGGTGATCAGTTCGAAGAGCAGGCAGCCGAGCGCGTACAGGTCGCTGCGGGGTTCGGGAAGGCGCGTGCTTGTTCGGGGGCCATGTATGGGGGTGTGCCCACGATGAAGCCCGTCTGGGTGAGGCGGTCGGCAGTCGCGTAGGGATCGGCTGTCCGGGCGATGCCGAAGTCGAGGACTTTCACGGTGCCGGAGGGCGGGATGAGGACGTTGGAGGGCTTGATGTCCCGGTGCGTGATCCCGGCGTGGTGCGCCTCAGCGAGTGCGTCGCATATCTGTGCCCCCCATGGGGCGGCGTCCGGCAAGGTGACGGCGCCTCGACGCAGTATCGAGTCCAGGCCCTCGCCCCGGACCAGCTCCATCACCAGGAACGGGACCGTGTTGCCTTCGGTGCCGTTCTCGCCGAGGTCGTGGATGGTCACGATGTTGGGGTGCTGTAGCTGGGCGGTGATCCGTGCCTCGCGCAGGAACCTGGTACGTGCTTCGTCGCCGCGGCTTCCGCCACCGGCGAGCAGGGAGATCACCTTGACCGCGACCGGTCGGCCCAGGGTCTTGTCCTGCGCCTGCCATACCTGCCCCATGCCCCCCTCGCCGAGCTGTCGCACCAACCGGTAGCGGCCCCCCAGAAGCTGGTCTCGCACGGTCATGCCTCCCCTATTTCGAACATTCCTGACCCACCTGCTGGCGAACCGACGCGATGGAGATCATGGCGCGAGCGCGAAGACGGCACGCCCTATACGCAGAAACTCGCCCAACGGCAGGGGCGTTCACCGAGACAGCCACCGGGGTCTGTGATGGTTCACTGAGGCGCCGCATCGAGCACGACCTGGGTCTATTCATCCCACTGCGAAGGCAATACCCCGCACAAGGAGGTCCACTTCCTCCGGTTCTCATGGACCGTCGGAAGCAGCGCCGCCTGCTGGCTTCCGTCCTCCACCCGAAGCGCGGCACTGTACGCCCCCCTGTTGAGGCATTACTCGAAGCAGACCGATGTGGCCGGTTGGTCTCCTATGTAGGGGACCCCCCCCTTCCTCCAGAGCGAAGTCGCGGTCCACCAGGACCTGGCAGATGTCGGCGATCGCTTCCTCGGGGCTGAGTGCGGCCCTTTCGCCCCACAGCCGGACGGTGAAGTCCGTGCTCGCGGTGGCGAGCACGGATCCGTCTGGGCTGTAGGCGAGAGCGGTCACCAGCTGGCCGTGGCCGCGGAGGGTGTCGCGCAGTCCTCCGGTCTCGGCGTCCCACAGTCGTACCGCGCCGTCCGAGCTGGCGCTGGCGAGGGTGTTGCCGCCCGGATGGAAGGCAATTTCCTGCACCTGTTGGACGTCGAGCAGACCCCAGATCTGTTCGCCGGTGCTGACGGTCAGCAGTTGCTGGCACCTCCACTGCAGCGGCGTCTCGGGCCGGTGCGTGAGCCTCTGCACGAGTGTCGGGAACAGGTAGTGCGTCGCATCTGCGGCGAGGTGCTCTCGAAGCCAGTCGACCGGGAGCCGCTGGCTGAAGCCGCGCATGGCGGCCTCCTGGGCCAGGTCCCGGCCGGGCGGGGCGACCTGACAGCGCCCGTCGCCCGTACGGGTGAATGCAGGACTCAGTTCCACCAGCCGACGTCTCCGCTGCTGTCGATCTTCGGGGCGGTCACCGCGCCGAACCAGGACTGGCTGTGATGTTCCATGGCTTCCGCCACCTCGTGGAGCCATGAGCCCAAGCTGGGCCAGCCCAGAAAGCACGCCTGGTCGCCGTGGACAGCGTTTCCGAGATGGTTCTGCCACATCCCTTCCCCGGCATCGATGAAGTGGTCGTCTCCTTGACCTCCGGAGATGGGGACCCACTGCGTACCCCACCAGGGCGTTTCCGCCTGGTCCGGGTCGTCTGATTCCCATATCTCCATCCGCATCTCACGGACCTCGATGATCTCCGACGCCGAGTACAGCCTCCGGCAGGGAAGCACACCCAACAGGGACCTGTCTCCGTCGTGGCACCGCAGCGACTCCCGGAGATCCGCAGGAAGGGGGAACCCCAGCCGTGACTCGGCCTCCTGGATGGACTGCCGCGAAGCCGGAGGCCTGAGTTCTCCCAGAGCCTTCGGTGCGTATCGGGCCAACCAACCGTCGATGCGGCGCCAGGATTTCACGACGGGGGGCACGACAGGGGCTATGCCCCTACGGGGAGGTCGCATCATCATGCGAAAGATCTTCCACCGGGACTCATGCGGGCAGCCACGTCGAACAGCGGGCCGGCCAACAAACAGACGCGGCCTAGACCTGGTGGACCACGCAGGTGGACGCGGCGGCAATCGCCGACCTCAACCAGATCAGCCTGTCCGAGGCACGAGCCTTGGTTGCCACAGGTGGAGGAATCAGGCTTCCTCACTGAGTACGGCTGCCCAGCCTGCCCATCCGCCCACCTCTGCACTCGCGAGAGCACAATCCACTCTGGACACGACGAACAGTGACCGGAACGCAGACAACGACGTGACGCCGCCCCGTCGGCGAACCATCCCGGCCACCCGACCCCCACACCCAGCTGAGCCCCGCCGCTTACGCGCCTGGCCGCCGTGCGGCCTTCTCCAGCCAGTCGGTGTACCAGCGGGCGAACCTCACCGGCCGAGCGTCGACGTCGAGGAGCGGCGCGAGGTCGCCGTTTGGCCGCCGCCCTCGAGCGCCAGGCACGCCGCAGCTCGCAGCCGCGGATCCGGCAGCGGGCGATCCGCAGCGCTGCTTAGGCCGGGATCACGGTGGAGACGACCACGGCCGCCGCGCCCAAGGCCTCGATGTCGAGGTCACCGACTTCGGGATCTGAGTCGCGGAGCTGGCTGCCCCTCCATCGGCCAGGCGCACTTGCCCGGGGGTTTCGTGATCAGGTTGCCTCGTGCCGGGGTGAATACGCGAGCCATCAGTGACTACGGTGCTGGCGACATGCGGTGCAGGGTGTACTGGTCGAGTGAATCCGGGTCGCCGATCCAGTAGTAGAGGGTGGGCTGGTCGTCGGTGCCGCCGAACTGCCAGTCGCGGCCCTCCATGCATCCGCTCACGCTGAGATCGAGCTGAGGGGTTCCGGACGGCGATGCGTCCTGCGTCCACGAGCCGGAGCCACTGCACGGCTCGGGTGCGCCTCCGTCGTATGCCGCCTGCGCGGTATGGACGTCCAGATCGTTGGCAACCGCGGTGCCATCAGCGCGGAGGACGAGGGTGCCGCCATGGTCGTCGGTCCAGGTACCGACGAGCTGCGCGTCGGTGAGCTGTGGCGGCTCGTATGCCTGGATCAAGCCGGTCCCGTAGGCCACCAGGCCACCGATGAGCACCACCCCTGACAGCGTCAAGCCATAAACGAGCACCATCCCGGCCAGCGCGAACCGGGTGCCGGTGCCCCGCAGGACGGTCACGGCCCGAGCACACAGGACGGCGGGGACCAAGCAGAGGAACGTGACGAGAAGAACCAGCGGGAGCACCGTCCAACCGCCGCCGAGGAGCGCCGTCGGCACCCCGATGCACACGGCGACCGCCGCGGTGACCGCCCCGCACACAGCCAGGCACCAACGCATCGTCTCCGCCCGTCCACTCCTGCGGGCCGACCAGCGCGACAGTTGCACGACCGGCAGGACGGCCGCCGCCGAACCGATCAACCCCACCAGGCCGAGCATGATCACGATGATCACGGCCCCGAAGAGATACCCGAGGAAGACCGGGGCGCCGGCGGCGAAATAGTGCTCATTCCGCAAGCCCACCAGGAAGAAGACGACCAGCGCGAGCGCCCCTTCCACCGATAGCGTCACGGCCCCCGTCAGCCACGCGGCCATCCAGCCAATACCGCCGACACGCCCCGGCGCCGGAGGAGTTGCTTCCTGTCTTCCCACCGTCCAGCGCGCCATTCCCGCCCCTTCCGCCCATGTCGTTTCATCATGCGCCCTGACCGGCACTGCTGTCGCGGCGGGGGCCATGCTCAAGGTCTGCGAGCGCCACGCAGGCCGATCAGACCTCTCTCCCATGAGCACCTCTAATACGTTGCGCGAACTAGACCACCACTGCCTGTTCAGTCGGGTGAGCCCCCGGTTCGCTGCCCACGCCGCGTCAAGTTCTTCGAGCTCGTCGAGTTCGCCTCGCATCTCGGCGAGCTGCTGTTCGTGTGGCGATGTGCCGCTGGTGCTGAAGGACAAGCGGCTATCGTGCTGGCCTCCCGCCGTCGAACCCTGAGGCCAGCTTCCGGAGGCGGCGGACAACCTGAACTCACGAGCCCGTTCGGGGAGATCGCGGCACGAGCCTGGACCCGCCATAGCAATCGTGGGGACCAGGGCGGGAGGGTGTGGGTTGATGCCGGCCTCGAGCTCCTGCGTGTGGTGGCGCCCTGTTGACGAACACCGCGCTGTCGCCAGCGGCGTGCGGGGCGGTGGCGATCCCGGACGAGCGTGTGCACTCCTACGGGAATGGCGGCCGCGGCGTAACGGTCCCGTGGGCACGCGCCGACGCCGCAGAGCGGCTTCGGCATGCCCCCATGCCCCAGGCTGTGTGGCCTTGCCGTTCTCACGCTGCCGGAAGCGGCGGGAACGGCTGGTTTCGTTGTGTTCGGGGGCGTGAATGCCGCGATCGGCTGCAGGGCCAGCATCCCCGGTGCCACGATACCGTGGGACGAAAGGTGGGGCGTCGTGCGGGGTGACAGGCGACAGGTTCAAACCGCGGTCCTGGGCAGCGCGGATTCTGACGAACCGCTGGTGCTGCCTCTCGAGGCACTCGACCTGGACGCCTTCCGTGAGCGGTACGAGCACGACTCGTTCTGGTGCGGACTGCTGCTGGGCGGGTGTGGCGGCGAGTTGACGGCGAAGCGCTACACCGACCGGGTCTGCCACTTCTCCCACAACCCGGGCCCGGAAGGGACGGCACGCGAGTGCGGGCGTCGCGCGCGAGGTGTCTCCAGCGCCGATCACCTATACGTGAAGTCCGCAGCCACCACCTGGCTCGGCACCAGAGGGGAGCACGTCGACATTGACTTCGCCGGTACGGAGGGGGCGCCGATCGGCTCGGTGGTAGACGTCATCTCCCCGCGCGGCGCGCTGCGTGTGCATCTGGACCAAGCGACGCCGCCGGTGTGGGACGAGGAAGGCCGCGAGCCGGTGCTCGGGGTGTCGGTGCCGGTGGATCGGGAGACGTTGATCCGCCGCTGGTACGTGCACCGCATTCGGCTGGACAGCGAGGGGACCTCCCGGCTGGTGCGGATCGGCACCGAGGCGTTCGCGCGGCCCACCGAGTGGTTCGGCCTGGACGAGTGCGAGATGACCGACCGCGGCCTGTCGACGCCAGCAGTCGAACGGATCGTCCGCTCCCGCACCACCCGGCCAGCTTCAACCTGGCCCACGAAAAAGGCCCGTGAGGCTCCGGCCCCCCAGGCACGGGCGCGAGTCCTGCTGCGGCAACTGTCGGATGCCCGCAAGGTGGAGTCCGCGGTCGTCGTGGCCAGGGTGTGCGACGACATCGCCGCCCTCACCGGCCTGGACGCACCCACGCGGGAACAGCTGACGGCCGCCACACAGGACGCCCACAGCTGGCTGAAGCAACAGGCCGAGGTCCGCCGAGACCACTTCGCTCGCCTCAAGACAGCGGTGGCCGGTGGAAACACCAAGGACGTCCGTGCGCTGCTCGCTCGCATCAACGCGACCGACAGCAGCAGCTGGACCGAGCGCGAGCACGAGATCGCCAGCGCGGCGGCCGACTACCTTGAGGCCATCACCACGGCGGCCACCGAGCGAGTGAAGTCCCTCCTGGCCGACATCCGCTGGCGCCGCCGCGGCGGCGCCTCAGCCGCCGAACTGAGGCCCTTGATGGCCGAGGTCGTCCAGGCGGCAGCCCACGCGGGCGAACTCGGATCCTACGACACGTCCCAGATCTCCGCGTGGAAAACGCGCCTGGGCCTGAACGCGGCACCGGTCTGGCGCCAGATTCCCTCGCCCAGCACGTCCCCGAAGCGGAAGCCCCAGCCGCGACCGCTGCACACACAGGTGGCCCAGCGCTACTGGATCAAGAGGAACTGCCCGCGCTGCCAGGCCCAGAAGGGCGAGAAGTGCGTCAACGACGAAGGGACCGGCACCGGCGAGGTGAGGAGAGCGCCGCACGACGAGCGGGTCCAGCCGATCATCGACGAGCGCAAGGTGCAGCAGGAGCGAAACCGCCCCTGGCGGGTGTACGAGGTCACCTGTGACGACTGCGGCCAAGGCGCCGACAGCCGATGCGACACGTCAGGTGGTCCGCACCGCTCGCGGGTGGACCGGGCCAAGGAGTACACACGGCTCCGGAAGCTGCGACCGGGGCGCGAGGAGGAGACGTGACGCGGTGGCCTGGGCAGCCGGTGCCGGTCAACTCCCTTCAGGAACTGCCCGAGCAGCGCCGGGAGATCATGCTGTGGCGCTGGGCCTACTTCTGGGGTGTTCACGAGTAGGGCTGATCAGGCACGACCCGGCAGCCTGGAGATCGTTTCCCGCGAGGTGGGTGATCGTTTCCCACCGGGCGGTCAGTCTCACCCTGGGCCCCGGCCATCGAGGCCACGGAAGCTGGCCGCCGAGAAACTTGGCGGCATCCTTGGCTACTGATCGACTGTCAGGCTCTGCTGGTCGGGGTCCAAGTGCACGGTTCCGCCGCCCACGATCACCATCCGCCCCGGCGACCTGGGCAAGATCGACAAGTACCGTCAGGACCGGCACTACCTCCACCCAACCTGGTCTGACGCCTACCGCCCCATCCGGGCAAACACTGAAGGTCTCAACGGCAGAGCCAAGGGACGCGGCATCGACATCGCCGACCCCACGAAACGACCCGCACACGGCCGCGTCGCCCAGACCATCCTCCTGGCCCTGATGATCTGCGCCATCAACCTGGACATCCTGTCGACCTGGGAGAAGACGACCGGACAGACGGCCGCTACCGAACCGGAGACGATCTCCGAACCGATGGGACACGTAGCCCCGGCCGTGATCACCGACGGGCTCTCCCCGCCCTAGCGGGCAGACAACACCATGCCCCCTGACGTTGCCGCGCCACCGAGCCGGTAACCGCATGCCCGAAAGCGGCCTAGGCACGTCTCCCGCACCCGAAACCACCCCCGCCACCGGACAGCACCCTGCTGAGCAGCCGTGTCGGAGCCCGTCCGTGTTCGGACAACGCCTCGAACAAGCCCCGGAAAAGCCGAAATCCCGCCCGATCAATCCGATCGGACGGGATCTCGTCAACCGCTCACACCTGGTCTCGTGAACGGTCCATGTGTCGGGACGGCGGGATTTGAACCCACGACCCCCTGACCCCCAGTCAGGTGCGCTACCAAGCTGCGCCACGTCCCGGTGCCCATGTGATCTTGGTGTTTCCCCTGATCACCGCGCACGAGAACCATACCGCACTTCGGGTGGTGCATGCTCACGGTGCTGACGGGGGAAGGTGGTCGCCCAGGGGGGTGCGGTGCCACCAGGCGCCGGTGGTGTGACGTTCGTGGCGGGTGGTGTAGCGGTAGCGGTAGACGCGGGCGCGGACATGGGC